>JAEYUD010000256.1 GCA_023433685.1 Bacteroidota bacterium | reverse complement strand
ATTATGGACTGATCCCCCGTTCGCACCGTTCGATTTTTGTAATAAACGAATTGCCCGATCTCCAGGCACGTATTCAGGTTGCCCTCTTCAACATCCTTCAGGAAGAGGATATTCAAATCCGTGGTTTCAGAATGAAACTTCCGCTTGATATTCAGTTCGTTTTCACCGCAAACCCTGAAGATTATACCAATCGCGGGTCGATCGTCACTCCACTCAAAGACAGGATCGACAGTCAGATACTCACCCATTATCCGAAGGAAATTTCAACCGCGAAGGCGATCACCAAGCAGGAAGCCAGACTCCACTCCGACCAGAAACAGATGATCAAATGCTCACCACTTATCGAGGATCTTCTTGAGCAGATCGCTTTCGAAGCAAGAAAAAGTGAGTATATCGATGAGAAAAGCGGCGTTTCAGCCAGGTTAACCATTTCCGGCTACGAAAACCTGCACAGTTCCGCTGAGTTGCGTGCCCTCAGGAACAAGGAGCAGACTGTCTCCGTTCGGATAAGCGATCTGTATGAGATCGTTCCTTCAATTACGGGGAAGATTGAGCTTGTGTATGAGGGAGAGCAGGAAGGTTCCGCCGTTGTGGCTCACATGCTTATTTCGAAGGCGATCAGAACTGTCTTCCTTAATTACTTCCCTTCTCCCGAGAAAAAAGGAAAGGATGAAGAGGGTAAAAAGGAATATTCCGAAATTCTTGACTGGTTTGCAAAAGGAAATGTTCTCGATCTTTTAAGTCAAGTTGACGGTAAAACCTGGCACTCCTCTCTTGAAACTGTTCCGGGTCTCTTCAGGCTGGTTTCCAAACATGTTGCCGGAATAGATAAAGAGGAGCAGGCACTTTTCGCCGAGTTTTTACTGCACGGTATGAGTGAGTTTTCACTTCTGGGCAAATTCGGACTTTCGGGCAAATTCGTCTTCAGAGACATGCTCTCTTCCATGTTCACTCTTGACAATTCAGATGAGGAAGACGACCTCTCTGACTTTGAGAACGACCGTTTCTAACAAAAAAGGCTGCCCTTACCGGCAGCCTTTTTTTTATAATTTGTCTTTTTTCAGTTTTAATACCACAAACCGTTTTTCACGGTCACTCGCGAATTCTTTCATCGAGTCGGTGATCTCTTCATGCGAAACAGTTTCATCAGGTTTCTTCTCTGAAATATCTTGCCGTTTTTTCTCAAGAAAAGCAGAGAATGCTGAACGTTTGGTGCTTCCATTCTGCTCCGCCTGATTACGTCCGAACATTTGAGTTGTACCAAAAGCTGATTTTGGCCTTCCACTTTGTCCAACAACTGTGAATCTCGCGCTTTGCTGGTCGGTTGTACCAGGTGAAATATCGGCCTGAGTGGTCGAACCAATTCTGGCATCCGCCGGGTTTACCCTTCGAGCCGCCTTGGTTGGATCATAATACGAATCCTCCTCAAAAAGGGATGTAGATCTCACTCCCCACGCGCGGGTAACTTTTGAAGGGGTCTCGGCTGTGTTTTTCTTTTGAAACCCGAGATCCTCAGAGGTGAGTGCCTGAAACACGGAACGGTTCTGCGCTTGCGGTTCCGGTTTGGGAGTCTCTGCCTTTGGTGAATCGATCACTTCATTGGTCGAGAGATTACTTATCACACGGTCGAAATCGATCTCGTCAAAAGCACAGATCAGTTCGGCAAATGCCCTGTCATTCTGATTTTGCACTTCGTTTGCTTCAAGATCGAATGAGTATGATTCCTCATACTGTGACATTCCATCCTGCATCCCGTGCGATTTAATTCCAACCTGCTGGATCCTGAACCTGAGATCGGGCTCATCTTTCAGAAATCCATTGTCTTCCATCTCTTTGATGCAGTAAATGGGATCAAAATATATAACTTCCCTGACAGAGTTTATAAGAACCTGCTGACCGTATTTAACGTAATTAATATCAAAATCTTCGAGATTGGTAAGAAGGCGGTATGCTACGATCGTCTTTGGTTGAAGGTCGTTAACATAAGTACAGACTTCGTTGTAATGAATCCTGATAGGGTTGTGAATACCTATGTTCCGCCGGACCATCCGGAAATTGTTTTCGAGGTCAAAGCGGTTCTCTGAGTAGATCAGAATATCGCTTCCATCACCTCTTGTGGTTTCTAATATCATTTTTCAGCCAATAATTCGAATATTTTAGTGTTTCTGTGAAGTCGATTGCGCCTGTAAAATCGATTGATTCCAACCTAAAATATAACATATTTTTTTTACTTTTCAGGCAATACTGATTTTGAATAAAAAAAAAGCCCGTACTGAAACAAGCACGGGCTTTTTCAATATTAGACGACTACTTCAGAAGAACCATCTTCTTGATATCGCTAAAAGTCTGATTGTCAGCAGTGTTTGCTTTCAGTTCATAGAAGTAAACACCACTTGTAAGTTTTGCTCCTGAAGGGTCATCAGCGTTCCAGTAGGTTGAGTACGAACCGGCGTTGTTGTAGCCTTCATATACCACTTTCACAACTTCACCAAGAAGGTTGTAAACTGTGATTCTCACATTGGCAGCTTTCGGAAGTGTATAATCAATCTTTGTTACAGGATTGAATGGATTCGGATAATTCTGCCCAAGCGAGAATACAACGGGTACCACTTCCTGATTCTTAACATCTGTCAAGGTTCCGTTGTAGTTGTATGTCATCGCGGCAAGGTTGATCACGCCTGTTGAACCAACAAGCTCGCCCACACCTGAAGAAGCATTGATCTTTATCAGATCCGTGGCCTGGTTAGAGAGGCCCTTTAGACCAAAAAGCTGACCGGCGGGGTCAAATTCGAGATCAAAAATGGCACTGCCAAATCCTGTGTTACCGAGTCTTGTGGTGTCACCGGTGGCGGTATTGATCTTAAAGATCATATCCTTGGGTGAACCAAGCGCCCTGTATAGCGAGGCATACAGCTCGTTTGTCACCGGGTGGAACGCGATCGAAAGCACAGGCCCCGCGGATGTGAATCTCTCTGTAAAGGTGGAGTCGGACAAACCAACCTTGTAAACTTTGCCGCTTTTAGCGGAAGCATAAAGATTTCCGGTAGTGTCGAACGCTAAACTTGAAAGATCAGTAAGCGAGCTTTTGAACAATGTATGCGCGTCACCCGCGGCTGAATTTACCCGAACGATCTCGACCGGAAGTGAATTACGGAGTCCGTATATCACTTTCGTTTTCGGATGAACCGCGATACTGAGGAACTGATTCTTGGTTGTCTGACCAATCTCTGTTGGCACTGCATTACCGGTCCTAAGATAGAACAAACGGTTGTTGTCTGTACCACCGGAAACCGCGTACATGGCGCGTTCATTGGTTGGAATGATCTCATAACCTGTTGTGGATACTGCCACTCTGATCGGATCAGGATTGTTCGTAACGAGTACGAGAGTATCAGCGATGGCACCCAAAGCAAGTGGCTTTGCAGTCAACTGAACATCAATTGTTCTGTTTGGATCGAGTGTGTAAGGATAAGTCAGGTTTGTGTTCAGGGTGAAGTTACCTGTACTGAATCCCATTGAATTGATGATCAAGGGCTGAGTTCCAAAACTGGTAAGTTTGAAAGATTCCACCTGACTGTCTGTGTTCTTTTCAATTTCACCAAAGTTGAGTACCGATTTGCTCAGGAAAGCTTTCGGTCCATCATAAGGAGCAACTCTTAAGATACCTGTCCAGGTACCCCAGGTGTTGGCAGCAGCTGCATATTCAGTGAAAATAACGAAGTCGGTCATGTTCTCCGGATTGATCCAGATTCCCATGTAGTCACCCCAGCGGTTTCTTGTTCCGCCAAAGGTTTTTACATAATTCGCTTTTCCGGTCTGAAGTGGCGCGCTGTAAGTGAAATCGGTTTCATTTGCAAATTTGGAGGAGTAAAAAGCTCCCGCGTACTCTGTATCAGCGGAACGGGCGAAGGTTAGTGCCGCGTTGTTGTATTTGTCTATCGCTATAGCGCTGAAATAATACCAGTAGCCACTCGCGCCAAGAACAGACTGTTCGGCAACAGTATTGGTAGTGGTATTGATCTTCACATAGTGAAGAGCAGAGAAGTTGGCAGCGGAAGGATTTCTGATCGTATGAACCGACCAGATATTCCCGTCCTTAAAGATCGGTTCGTTCTGAAGTTGGGCACCATTGGTTGAGATCAAAGGTGTGCCTCCACCGAGCTGGTTGGCATCAGGCGGGGCTGAATAATTTATTGTGGGAACAACCGCTCCTCTGAGCACCGGTGCAGTCAATGGATTCTCAACCCAGTAAAGGGCAAAGAAGTTGGATGACCCGGGCGCGTGAAGGAAGTAATATTTCGAGGCATCATGCGTGTACGATATGGTCGGTCTGATATGGAATATCCTCTGGTTGGTAGGACCGGGTGAAGGATACTTTATATCATACAGATCATTATAGGTAACGGTCGCGCCGACATTATTTGAGTATAATGGTGTTTTAGGGATGATCCTGATCTTCGCGTACTGGAAAACACTCGCGAAAGAGAACTGGTTACCGCAAATGTAGATCGCGTCATCATCGAATCCAACACCCTGATAATCCATCCAGCTTCCGTTCGGATCGTTACCGTTAACATCGGAACGAAGCGCGAAGTTATACCATGTTCCTGTGGGAATTGAGTCATCGGAAACGGAGAAAAGAAGGTAGCCACGTGAAGGGCTGTCATTCTGATCGAGCCATACCATGACCCACCTTTTGTCGAAGTGGTCATAGATAACCTTGGGATCGAACGCGCCCGGGCTCTGAATTGTTGAGGCAAACCACTGATCGGCGTTTATTCGCTTCAGTAGGTTTCCGTTTTTGTCGAAGATACCAAAGTCACTGTTCACAGTCGCTACAATATAACCGGCACCAACAGCCACATGAGGATCAGGTGGAATTGAGTTGGTCTGTGTCAGTCCCTGGAAATCTTTCATCAGCAGGGCTTTGGTTGTATCAATGGCTTCTTTGCCCGCGTTCTTGTCTTGAACGTAGAACTTGATAGCGTCATACATATCCTTGTATTCCTCGATGAAATAAGGATCCGCTGTGTAGTCAATCTTGTTCCTGATGGTTTCCGGTTTTGGAAAAGCATTCGAGGGTGTAAGTCCAAAACTGTTAGTGTTCACCATGACACCACCGGTCACTGATCCGGCTGCCGGTCCTGAATAAGACTGCGCCATCAGTGAGGTGCCAAGGAACAATAGAAACAGTGATAAAAAAGTATTTTTGATCACTTTCGTACTCCGTTAGTTAATAAAACTTATTTCTGGTTCGCCTTCCAGGCATTGTACTGGTTCAGCAGTTCAACCGCGGCTGTATCAGCACTTACGGAAGTGGTAAAGGTGAAACTTTTTGTCTTCGCCGGCCACTTTATTATCTGTGGTCCACCGTTCTCACCAAGGTATGTACCATTTGAAGAAACGTAAGTCTCTGAAAGAAATCCGCCCATTGAGTAATAAACGGGAGCGCAATCACATCCTTTTTCATAAAGGAATGAAATCTCGGAAAGGTCGCTGAATTTGAATTTTATCAGACCGTTAAGCTTTCCGCCTTCTTCCATCAGCTCTTTTGAAACAACCTGAAGCGAAGAGTTCTCATCTTCAAATTTGGTTCCTTTTACGTAGTCGTCGATCAGTGAAGCAAAATCTTTCAGCGATACATCATCTTCACCGTCTTTCGCGGATTTTATATTATAAAACTTGATCCAGCCTTCACCTGAACCGTCTGCATTTACTTTGTAGCTGTACTCTTTTTTGTCAACTGTGAGGCAACCTGCAAACATTAAGGTTACCAGCGCGATTATAAAAAGTCTCAATGAAACTAACTTCATTAGGGTCTCCTTTTGGGACTATAAAGATGATTGGGAAATGAAATGTGGATTTACGATCAATAAGATATGAATAATTTCCGCCATATACAAAGTTAAAATTATGCCACGCGGGATGTAATTGCTTGCAGCTGATTTTGTATCTTTCGGCGTAAATCATTTTATTTAGGCATGGCAAAAACTAACGCTATCAGAATCCTCGAGAGTAAAAACATCCATTTTTCCACCCTCGCTTACGAAGTGTCGGAGGATGAACTCGATGCCGTATCTGTTGCCCGTAAAACCGGGCTTGACCCCGATACTGTCTTCAAAACCCTCGTCGCCCGGAATGAATCAAATAACATCTTCGTCTTCGTGATCCCCGGTTCATGTGAACTCGATCTCAAAAAAGCTGCACGCGCGGCGTCATCGAAGAAGATCGAAATGATAAAGGTAAAAGAGCTATTCGATCTTACCGGTTACATCCGGGGTGGGTGTTCACCTGTCGGTATGAAAAAACCTTATCCCGTTTTTATTGATGAAACCGCCCTGCTCTTCGATGAAATCTCAATCAGCGCCGGTGTAAGAGGCACACAAATTATTATCGCGCCTTCAGGTCTGATTGGAGCCATTCCCGCTGAAACCGCCGATCTAATCTGAACAAAAAGTTCAATAGCCGCAATTCCCTCTAAAAAACTTAAATTTCGCTTCTACTAATTCCTAAATCTGTTCAAACAATAACAGGTGACACAAGTGACCAGGAAAACATATCACTTTATTTTTGTTCTCGTTTTGTTATTCTCGACAGTCACACTCTTCCCTCAGCAGAAGAAGCGGCTGGATCACAATATTTATGATCTCTGGAAACGGATCGAACAACCCCAGATATCAAAGAATGGCGAACTGCTGATTTTTGAGGTAAATACCCTCAGGAAAGACGGTGTTTTGAATATTTACGACCGTACAACAGGCACCACTAAACTGATCCCAAAGGGAAAAGGCGCCAAATCCACTCAAAATGGTGAATTGGTTGTCACCACCGTTAAACCGGGATGGGACACCTTGAAAGCTGCCAACCTAAAGAAGGTGAAAAAAGAAGACCTCCCCAAAGATTCCCTCGCCGTATGGTTCAGAAAGGGTGACTCAACTGATTATTACGCCGATGTGAAATCATTTAAATTACCGGAATATTCAACCGGCTGGATGGCGATAAATTTTGAGAAAATGAAAAAACCAAAAGATGAACCGAAGGCGAAGGATTCAACCCAGACCAAGGATTCATCCCAGGTAAAAGACACTCTAAAAGCCGCGAAGGAAAAAGAGAAACCTGCCTCAAAAGCGAAAAAAGACGGTACAGATCTGCTGATATTCAACCCTCTCATCGGCAAACAGTTCAGATTTACCAATGTGGAAGACTACGCTGCCTCTGAAAGCGGCAACCGCTTCGCGTTTGTTTCATTCGTTGATGACTCCGTTGATACGGCTTATGTGGTCAGGTTCAATACCGAAACACTCACCGCTGATACCCTGGTGTTTAATGGACCTGTAAAATCAACGGTGCTCTCGAAAGACGGAATGAAAATGGCTTTCCTTTTCTCCTCCGACACTTCCGCAACGGCGAAAAATTACAACCTTTACCTCTGGGAGGATGGCAAGGAAACTGCCGGTGTGCTTGTAGATTCAGCACATGCTTCCCTGCCGAAAGGAAACCGTGTTTCAGTTAATTATGATCTTAATTTCTCTGATTCCGGTAATCGCCTCTTCTATGGCGTGGCGAAGGCTCTCGAAGTTGAGCCTGATGAAACTCTTCTTGATGAAGAAAAACCGAATGTCGAGGTCTGGAGTTGGCACGATCCCATACTGCACACCCAACAGAATGTTGAACTTAACCGCGATAAAAAGAAAACCTTTCTTTTTGTATATCACCTCGATTCAAAAAAAGCGGTTCAACTCACCGATTCGTTGATCGAACAGGTTGATTACTCGAAATATACCGATAACAGATACGCGCTCGGTTCATCCTCGGTTGGTTATAAACACCTGAGCTCTTGGGACGACAGCTACAGCGATATCTACGCGGTTGACATGACTACCGGCGAGAGAACCCTTGTAAAGAAGAAAATCTCACAATATGACGGTATCTCACCGAATGGCAAGTACATTATCTGGTACGACGAGTCGGATTCATCGTGGTACTCGTTCAAGATATCTTCAGGTAAGACCAACAAAATATCAACCGGTATTGATCAACCACTCTGGAATGTTGAGAATGATGTGCCCGATCTCCCGGGAGCATACGGAATTGGCAACTGGTTGGAAGATGATGACAAACTGATGATCTTCTCACAGTTTGATGTCTGGCTCACCTCGCCTGATGGTGATTCCTCCGCTCAGCGTATTACAAATGGCAAGGAAAACAATACCACTTTCAGATCACTCGATCTCGACAGGAAACTCCCCTGGCACCCTGCCAAGGATGACATCTATTTTTCCGTGTTCGATCAGACCACACGCGATGCCGGCTACGCGGTTAATTCACAATCCGGAACCGCCACTTCAGCCAAAATTCTGTTCAAAACGCCTAACCTCTATTCTTACGCTATCAAAGCTGAGAAAACAAATGATGTATTGATCAACCGTGAGTCGCAGAAAGAATCACCCAATATTTACTACTCAAAAGGATTCTCACCCGATCTGAAAAAGGTCAGTGAAATAAATCCACAGCAGAGTGATTATTTGTGGTCGGATGTAAAATTAGTTAAATATCACAGTATCGATGGCAAACCCCTTGAAGGTCTGATCTACTTTCCTGAAGACCTCGATAAGACCAAAAAGTACCCCATGATGGTCTATTTCTACGAGAAGGACTCCGATAATCTGAACAGGTATTGGACCCCCGGACCAAGCCGTTCGATAATCAATCCCAATTTCTACGCGAGCAATCAGTATGTGGTCTTCATTCCTGATATCGTTTATGAAGACGGATATCCGGGTAAAAGCGCTTACAACTGCATTGTTGGTGGCACACTTTCAATGATCGAGCAGTTCCCTTTCATCGACCGTGAAAAGATCGGTCTTCAGGGTCAGAGCTGGGGCGGATACCAAACGGCTTTCCTTGTTACACAGACAAACCTTTACAAAGCTGCAAT
This sequence comes from Bacteroidota bacterium, assembly GCA_023433685.1. GTDB lineage: Bacteria > Bacteroidota > Ignavibacteria > Ignavibacteriales > Ignavibacteriaceae > UTCHB3. The sequence continues at coordinate 811 of JAEYUD010000256.1, read as the reverse complement.
GGCAGGCGCGCCCGTTTCAAATATGACAAGTGCCTACGGCGGCATCAGGTGGGGTTCCGGTCTTGTACGTGAATTCCAATACGAAAAGGGACAAAGCAGAATTGGTGCCTCACTTTGGGATAAACTTGAGCTTTACATCGCCAACAGCCCTCTTTTCTTCCTCGACAGGGTGAATACTCCCCTGCTGATAATGTCGAACGATAAGGATGACGCTGTGCCCTGGTATCAGGGGATCGAACTTTTCACCGGTTTAAGGAGGCTGCAGAAACCAACATGGCTGCTTAATTACACGGGCGACGTTCACAACCTCCGCGAGAACAACTGGGGTAACAGGGTTGATCTAAGCATCAGAATGTTGCAGTTCTTTGATCACTTCCTGAAGGGAGCCCCCGCGCCTGATTGGATGACTAAAGGAGTGAAAGCGGTTGAGAGGGATAAAGTCAGGGGGTATTGATCTCTCAAAACCCGTAAAAGTACCAAGAACTTTTCTTGATCCTTCCGGTATGTTCCCCTCGGGGAGCATATCGGTTGAAAGATTCGAGCTTGTCCATCCCCTGATCCAGGGGAATAAATGGTACAAACTTAAATACAACCTCATTAATTGCGTCAGCGAAGGGAAGGATACAATCCTTTCCTTCGGCGGCGCCTACTCGAATCATATCCATGCCCTTGCCGCTGCCGGCAAAATGGCTGGAATTAACACGATCGGTGTAATCAGGGGTGAAAAACCGGCTGAACTTAACCACACTCTCCGCGATGCACTCTCGTTTGGCATGCGCCTCCACTTCGTCTCCCGCTCTGAATACAGAAA
>JAEYUD010000103.1 GCA_023433685.1 Bacteroidota bacterium | reverse complement strand
CCATACCTCTCTTGATGAAGCGGGGAACCCCCATCGCGGCTATCAGAATATCCGCCTGGCGGGTGAAAACAGAAATATCCTTCGCGGCCGAGTGGCAAACGGTAACTATCGCGTTGGCGAATTTCTTCTTCTGCATCAGAAGAAGTGCCGCCGGTTTCCCGACTATGTTGCTCCTCCCCACTATTACAACATGCTTCCCCGAGGGATCGATCTCATACCTCTTGAGAAGTTCTACCACACCCGCGGGGGTGCACGGAAGAAATGTCGGATTCCCCGTCACAAGTTCACCAACCGTGGTGGGATGGAATCCGTCAACATCCTTCTTCGGGTCGATCGCCCTGATTATCACATCCTCGTTTATCTGCTTCGGAAGTGGCAGTTGTACAAGAATGCCGTGAGTCTCGGGGTCATTATTGTAATATTCAACTTTTTCAAGCAGGTCGGCCTGAGAAGTATCCTCCGGCAGGTTCAGCACGATCGAGTTTATCCCCACTTCGCCGCAGGCCTTGTGCTTGTTGCGCACATAAACCTCGCTCGCGGGGTTGTTGCCCACAATTATTACCACAAGTCCGGGTACACGGCCCGTGCCCGCCTGCAATTCAGCGATCTCTTCTTTCAACTCCGCTTTTAAGTCAGCGGCAATTTTTTTTCCGTCGATAAGGATCATTTAACTTCCGGTTGTTCTGTTGAATTCGGGAAAGGTGAATCTTTCTATCTCAAGGGCCTTCCCTGTTTCGGAGTCGATTTTAAGAAATACCCCACACATGTGAACATCATCCTGGGCGGTTTCATACTTCTGAGGCGTCTGATACAGAAACCTGTTGAGCGCCGGTGCTATCTTCATCCCGATAACTGAATTGTAGGGTCCAGTCATCCCGGTATCTGAAATGTAGGCTGTGCCGTTCGGGAATATCCTTTCGTCAGCGGTCTGTACATGTGTGTGCGTGCCGAGTATTGCTGATACCTTCCCGTCGAGGTGGTATGCCAAAGCCTGCTTTTCGGCGGTTGCCTCCGCGTGGAAGTCAACTATTATCACCTTGGTGTCTTTTATCTTGTTCGCCAGTATCCACTCGGAGGTGCGGAATGGACAGTCGATTACGGGCATGAATGTCCTCCCCTGAAGGTTAAGCACGGCAACCCTTCCCTTCGAAGTCTCAAAAACATAATGTCCGTTCCCGTGAGCACCCCTTGGGTAGTTCTGCGGTCTTAAAACGCGGGGTTCATTTTTCAAATATTCCTGAGCCTGGGGTTTGTCCCAGGTGTGGTTTCCGCCTGTAATAACACGCACTCCCATATTGAAGAGCACTTCCCCTTCCTTCTGAAGTATCCCCTTGCCGTCATTGGTGTTCTCACCATTCACAATAATCGCGTCGGCCTTGTATTTCTGCTGCATCGTCGGCAGCCAGGTCTGCACCATTTCAAAACCCGGTTTGCCCACTATATCGCCGATAAATAAGATATTAATTGAAGCCATAAATTTCCTTAAACTGAATTTTAAATATACGGAAACCGTGGATATCAGTAAGAAAGTCTCTGTTTTTAGTGTGAAGGGGGTTTTTAAAAAGGTTACGCGGATTTCACGGATTGAACAAGGATTCCACGGATTTTTAATTGCACGCAGATTTCGCCGCGGCGAAGCGGGTTAGGCAGAGATACGCGGAATTGTCTGAATCAGGATTTACAGAATTTAAGGATTTGCAGGATTTTCTGCTGATTTTGCTGCACAGATTTCCAGTTACTTTGTGGCGCGAGCATCCCTGCTTGCGATCCCGCGAAGCGGGAGCCTGGCATCGGCAGAGAAATTATCTATTTAGAATACCCTCACCTTACTTAACCACCTGAACCTTCACACTTTTTGAATAGCTCTCACCGCCACTGTTCAGCGAAACGCGGATAATATAAACCCCACTCGGTCCCACGCGGGAGGCAAGATCGATCTGTTCTGAGTGAACACCCTTTTCTCCCTGTGATGAATTGCTGTATATCTTCTCACCCAATATGTTGAAAACTTCTGTAACAAACTCACCCGGACCCGGGAGGGTGTATTGTAATGTGATGGGTCCATTTGTTGGATTGGGAGAGATTGCGATATCTAATTCAGAAGGCGTTAAGAGAACCTCTGTTTTTTCCCTGACCGAAACAGGGCTTCTTGTACCCTTAATAATATAAATATTTCCGGGTTGGTTGGTTCCTGTATGATCAGTACCTCCGTTTTCACCGATACATATGTCATCAACTCCATCACCATCCACATCTCCAATCCTGCCACCAAAATTTATTCGATAAATGCCCGAAGAGGAAGACGAATAGACTTTGGTCCTCTCCTCCTGCATTGGGTATCCTCCAAGATAGAGATTCATTATATAATAAGGCAGGTGGCGTAACATGTCATTACATCCATCGGCATTTATATCGCCGGGTGAAAAAGCCGCAGCCCAAGGGTAATTTTGCGTATTGATTCCCTGCTCCACTGTGAAGTTTGGAGGTCTGGTACCAAATGAAAAAACATCCGAATACCAATCTGGATGCGTTCCCGGATTATTGAAGATTATCTCTCCTTTCCCGTCATTATTAAGGTCTTGTATTAAATAAGTATGATCCACATATGCCATGGTATCGGTTATTTCGTAAAAACCATTGAAATCGAAATCCGTATTCCCATAATAAAAGCGAACCTTCCGTTCTGGTGCCGCTGTTGGTGCAGAATATTTACCCAACACGATACTGAAATCAGTTTTTCCGTCACCATCAATATCGGCAAAACTTGTATACGACCGCTTTATTTGGTACGATTGATCCGGGAACAATTCAATTTTGTGATATGCATGGGTTGTCATGAGACTGTCTGTTCTAAAAAAATATATTCTGTCATTTAGAAATCCTGAGGTGACATTGTATCCACTTATACAAACAAAGTCTTCAAATCCGTCACCGTCGAAATCAATGGGCCAATTATGCCCCATCATTTCGACTAAATCGGAGATGTTGTCAATCCAAGAGAATGAAAAATCAACTATAGTATCAATACTTGGCCCGCCAAAGTAAACATCAATTATCTGTGGCTTAACATTGCTACTTTGCTGAACTACAAGATCTCTGTATCCATCTCTGTTAATGTCACAGGCAGTGGTGGCGGTTGGGGCATTATATGGGAATCGTATTGCAGGGGTAGTGGAAAGGGGGTTTCCTCCATAATAAAAATATGCGTAACCATTCGGACCGGTATTACCATTTTGGGCACAGATTATAAAATCGTCAAACCCGTCATCGTTTTGGTCACCCATGTAGATCACGGCTTCATTCCAGTAAGGTGCTTTTTTTACAAAAATTACTGTATCGAACTGGGCATAAAGATTTTCACTCCCGGGGATCAGGAGGAAGAAGAGGAGTGCGTATTTTCCAAAGAGGGATGATTTATTTAGCAATTTTTCGCCTGCGAGTTAATAATGTTGGTGTGAAAAATAGGAAAAAGATTTTAGATAAAAAAGGAGTAAGAAGGACGAGAGCGGCACCATCTCCCGGATATCATACGCATTGAATGTCCCGTATTGCCCTGCCACCTGACTTTATTTTAATCGTATAATTTGTTAACTTGTAGATATTAACTGCATTATTTTGGATTTTAAGTGACTGAAGAAGCAAAACGAAAGAGTGAATATTGGTTCGAGTTGGCAACGGATGATCTGGATGTCACGAAAACCATGTTAACTTCCGGGAAGTATCTTTATGTTGGGTTTTTCTGTCATTTATTGGTTGAGAAGGGGCTGAAAGCCTACTTTTGGTGCTCAATTGGAAAAGAGCCTCCTTACACTCACAACCTGCAGTATATTGCCGGGAAGGCAGGACTAACTGCTGACATGGATACGGAGCAACTTGATCTTCTTGATCGTCTAATGCCAATGCAGATCGCTGGAAGATATCCTACGGATAAATTCAAACTTCTGAAATCACTCAACGAACAGATCTGTCTTAATTTAATTAACGATTCTGAAAGGTTTTTGGAATGGCTAAAACAATTGAAAAAATAGTTGAAGAATACTCCGAAAAAGTTCTTGAAACCTACGATGTCAAGTATATCATCCTCTTCGGCTCTTACCAGAAAGGTAATTTCCACGAGGACAGTGATATAGACATAGCCGTTGTGGTCGATGAGTTTGGAGATAATTTCTTTGAGAATCAAACCAATCTTTTCAGGCTCACAAGAGGCATAGACTCAAGAATCGAGCCTGTACTTCTTTCAATATCCGATGACAGGAGCGGGTTTACTGAATCGCTTATCAAAACAGGTAAGATCCTTTACGCGGGCTGATCTAGTAATTATTTACAGATTTCGAAGGTGTTAAACCTTTAACGAAAAAATTTTGCTTGCCCCGGTATGGAAATTATCTGTTTCGAATACCTAAACCTTACTTAACCACCTGAACCTTAACACTTTTCGAATAACTTTTCCCGGCACTGTTCAGCGAAACACGGAGAATATAAATCCCACTCGTTCCCGCGCGGGACGAGGTTTAATATTTAATTCGTATTCTACCCATACCAGGCACCTCCCGGTGCCGGGTTTGCCCCGATGGGGCAATCGCAAGCAAGGATGCATGCGCCACAAAGTATGTGATCGAATGTGCAGATTTGTTATGAGGATTAATGCCAGTTTTCGGCACGAACCTCCATTGGGGTCGGCCTAAGCAGAAGCGCGGGAGAGAATTACGGGCGGTCGGAGCGTGAAAGGGAAAATGTGTTTGAGCGAAGCGAGTTATTTTCCCTTTAGCGGAGACTCCGGGAATTCAGCGCTTCTGCTTCATCCGCAATTCCCCTCTCCTTGTAGGAGAGGGGCAAGGGGTGAGGTAAGGCGAGAGGGGATTAAGGGGAGAGTGGTTCGAAGAAAGGAGAGGTGCTGGCCTCCAAGAAAAAGAGCCTCGATAAAACCCTCCCAAAATAGCGGTATTGCTTTTTTCTCTCCCGGCAAATTGATAAATTTGCAGACGATGTCACCACAAGAAGCACTAAAAAAATATTTCGGTTACGATTCCTTCCGCCAGGGGCAGCAGGAGATCATCGAGGCGATCCTTAACAGGGAGAATGTCCTCGCGATACTTCCGACCGGGGGTGGAAAATCACTCTGCTATCAGATACCCGCCCTGGTAACAAAAGGGTTTTCGATAGTCATCTCCCCTCTTATCGCGCTGATGAAAGACCAGGTTGATAACCTCCGCAACGCGGGGGTGAACGCCGAGTTCATCAACAGTTCACTCGGCGGATACGAGATCGACCGTATAATGCGCGACCTCGAACAGGGGCTTATAAAACTCCTCTATGTGGCACCAGAGCGACTTGAAAACATCGCCTTTGCCGATAAGATCAAACAGCTTAAACCCGCCTTCCTCTTCGTGGATGAAGCCCATTGCATCAGCGAGTGGGGTCACAATTTCAGACCCGGCTACCTGAAGATCAGGGATTTCATCACTTACTCGGGAACCAAAAACATCTCGGCTTTCACCGCAACCGCGACCGAAGAGGTACGGGAGGATATCACCCGCCAGCTCAACATGCGCGACCCCCTCACCTTCGTGCGCGGCTTCGAGAGGGAGAACATCTCACTTTCGGTCCACGAACTGAAAGAAAAAAAGGCAAAAACAGCCGAATTGCTGCGGGTTTACGGCACCCCTGCCATTATCTACACCGGTTCGCGCAAGAAAGCGGAGGAACTCTCCGAATACCTCACGATGCGGAAGATCGATAACCTCTACTATCACGCCGGCCTCCCGAACGAACACCGCAAACTGATACAGGAACGATTCCTGAGCGGCAAGGTGAATGTTATTGTTGCCACCAACGCCTTCGGCATGGGGATCGACAAAGAGGATGTGCGGCTGGTGATACACTTCAACATGCCCGGCACGATCGAAAGCTACTACCAGGAGTTCGGCCGCGCCGGAAGAGACGGCAAGGAGTCGCACGCGGTGATGCTTTTCGAGAGAGCCGACCTGAAACTGCAGCAGTTCTTCATCGACTCCGCATTCCCAAAGAAAGACCTTGTGGCGGAGATCTACGACGCGCTGCTCGACTCCGCCTCGGTACAGCAGGGCGACCTCCCCGAAAAGCTGCTGAAGATCGACTACGACCTTATCAACTTGATCCTCGGCAAGAACATCCCCCGCGGCACCATCCTCGGCGCGCTCGGCATACTCGAGAAGGCCGGATACCTCGCCGCCATTTCAGATTTCAGGCAGAAATATTTCTTCTCTTACATCCTTAATCCGGAACAGCTGAAAAAGTACACGAAAAGCCTCCCCGACAATATTAAGAAAGAGATGATCCTTTGGCTGGTGAAGGAGTACGGCACGCAACCCTTCGAGAGGGTGATAATGATCGATATCGAAAAGATGGTGCAGGAGCTTGCCACGGGTGAGGCGGCACTTCGCGACTCCCTCTTCGAGCTCGACAACAGCGGCATTCTCACTTTTCAGGCTCCCGCCTCAAAGGATACATTTAAACTTCTGATCCCCCGGATCAAAAGCGCGAAATTGGTGATAGATTCACGGTACACCGACCGGAATTTCAACAATTCGTTCAATAAACTGAAGCAGATCGAAAACTTCGTTTACCACACCGGTTGCCGGTTCGCTTTCATCCTGAAGTATTTTGGCGACCGGAAGGAGTATAAGTGCGGGAAGTGCGACAATTGCCGGCGCGAGAACGAAACCCTGCCGGCCGATGCCACACAGTTCATTAACGAGTCGGTGCTGCGTGCGGTACACCTCTTCCCTGACGGCGTGAGCCCTGTTCATGTTTTCACTATCGTGATGGGCAACTCGAAGTCTGAGAACTATCAGAAACTCCCCGTTTTCGGCATTTGCTCCGGTTTTCAGTATGGTCAGGTGAAGCCGGTTTTCAATCTTCTTCTGGCGAACGGCTACATTTTCGAGAATAAATCGAAGGGAAACCGTGTGTTCCTCACCAACAAGGGGTACGCGTCACTGGTTGAATTGCGGCTGATCGAGAAGACGGGCGACACTTCACTTCCTTCAGACCCGGGTGCCGATCTTGAACTCTTCTTTAAGCTTAAGGCTGTGAGGGAAAGGATGGCGAAGAGGTTCTCCCAGCCGCCGTACCTGATCTGTTCTGATGAAATTCTCGCTGAACTCTCAAGGGTAAAGCCCAAAACGAGGGAGGAGTTTCTTGAACTGCCCGGCACCAACGAGAGGATGTTCAGTAAAACAGGTGAAGAGATACTCTCCGTGATAAATGCAATCCCCGTTCCTTCAGACGACTCCGGGAAGAAGAACATCGTCATCCCCTCTTCACTCCACCCCGTATGGGAAATGGTGAAGGAAGGCAAAACCCTCGGGGAGATAGCCTCCGCAAAGAATGTGAGCGAAACCGTTGTCTCGATGCAGATAGAAGAGCTGTCTGGCATCGACCCTTCACTGAACTATGAAGCGATCCTCACCCCCTCCCGGTACAAACTCATTCAGGCAAAATACAGGGAAGGCTTCGTCGAACTGAAAACCCTCAAAGACAAACTCGGTGAAGGCTTCTCCTACCCCGAGATCCGGGTGTTCCTCGCGCAGTTCAAGTTCAGGGAGCCCCTCCATGGCAAAGGTTCAAAACTGCACTGAGTTGCGGGGTAAGGATGAGGGCTGATCCGCCGTGGCGGGATGACTAATTACAGAGGCTGTCTCAAGAGGGGCAGCTTTTTTTTGGCAAATACAGTCGATATACACAGGAGTTCTACTGACAGCTCCCGGCTGAAGTTCAGGGATTCCGGGTTTCCGAAGTTCCATAAGGGTGAGGTGTTTTGTTTTAAATACTTATATTATTATTTTTGATGATCGGATTGGAATCATAAAAGAGTAACAGGAACAAATAAC
>JAEYUD010000100.1 GCA_023433685.1 Bacteroidota bacterium | reverse complement strand
GAAATGCCCCTTTACCCCCATACATGTCATATGCATAGGCAACCATTTCTTCATAACCGTCCCCGTTAAAATCTACCGGCCAGTCACCTCCCACAAATCTTAGATTGCCGATTATCTGTTCGGGTGCTTGAAAAGAGAAATCGGGAATTGTATCCATCATTGGACCGCCAAGATATATCTTTAAGGTTAATGGACGGGTATTGAATGTTGTCACTATCAAATCCCTGTATCCGTCTCGATTATAATCACAAGCTGATATATGGTATGGAAGATACCCTATAAAAGGAATTTCGAAAACAGGCACGGAATCTACCGGATTACCACCATGAAAAAGCAAAGCTTTGGCATTCCAATTAGAAGTAGAAGCTGTAATAAGGACAAAATCATCACAACCGTCATCATTTTGATCCCCCATATAGAGGACAGCATTGGGTTGGTAAATATCATTTCGTGCAAAAATAATTGAATCAAATTGGGCACTAACTTCATTTGTGCAAACAACTAAAAGAAGCACAACTGAATACAAGACAAATTGAAATGGGTTATTTGTTGGTTTAAACATAGAATTTCCTCACACAAGGTTTTGTGTTGATGGATTAAGAAATAAATATTTTTTAGAAATGTTACCGGAAGGCACAAAGCGATTGGCAAACCCAAATCGAATTGGTTTGGAATGAGGGGAGATGACAGAATAACAAACCAAAACCGAGGTATGGCAAGTTTCCCGGCAGAAGACAAAAAGATTTCCCGGATACTAATAAAAAACCCGGCATTAAAAACAATAAACAAAAATGCCATAAGAGACAACCTGCTAACAATTATTACTTCCGTACTGAAGTTACCTTTTTTCTTAATTCCGTGCAAGGAATATTTTCTTATTACTGAATTTTTTTTAAAAAGATTTATTAAAGGCTGCAATTCTCGGGGCAGCCTCCGTAATCATTCATTCCGCCGACTGCGGTTCAGTATTTGTTGGGATAAATTAACGGGTTTTCTCTATATCGCCTTGTAGTTTGCGCAAATTCTCAGAGAATGTCAAGTGCTGCGATTTAATCCGGGACTATTTAATTAACTGTACTTTCACACTTTTGGTTAAAGTCTTTCCACCTGTTTTAAGGGTGAAGTGAAAAATATATATTCCGCTTGTTAGGGCAATGTTTTGAATATATTAACTCGTAGCACCCCTGCGGGGCGGCTCGCCATTCATGCGGCACCCCTGAAGGCCAGCTCCTTTGGAGGGCGCGGGTTATATTATGAGCGTATCTACCCATACCAGGCACCTCCCTGTGCCGGGGTTCGAAGAAAAGCAAGGCGAGAGTGGTTCGAAGAAAGAATAATTGAACTATTCTTCACTATAAAAAGTTACGAAAGTAGTTAAAACAAGGTAGATATGAGAAATATTAAAGCATTCGTATTGTTTATGATTTTTATAACCGCGGTAGCGGGCGCTGCCCCTTCGGCGGGAATGATTAAAGGTAAAGTTACAAACATAGCTTCGAAGCAGCCGGTACCTTTTGCCACTGTGGTGGTGCTGGGAACGCAAAAAGGAGCGACAACGGCCGAGGATGGCACATTCACCATCGACGGATTGCAGCCGGGCTCTTATCAGGTGAGGGTATCCGCGGTGGGGTTTGCCACCATCACTCTCTCCGATGTGGTGGTTAACAACACGAAACCCGCTGAACTGGCAATACAGATAGAGGAAACTTCACTTCAGCTGAAGGATGTTACGATCACTTCCGACTATTTTTACAATCCACCGACCGATGTAAATTCGACCACTTCGTTCTCTTATGAGGAATTGCGGCGGGCTCCGGGCGGTTTCGAGGACGTGGTGCGGGCACTCTCGATCCTGCCTGGTGTCGCGAACGCTTCCGCGGGGAGAAACGACCTCGTGGTAAGAGGTGGTGCCCCCTCCGAAAATCTTTATGTGCTTGATGATGTAAAACTTCCGACGATCAACCATTTTGGATCGCAGGGCGTGACGGGTGGACCCCTTTCATTCGTGAACCTCGATTTCGTGAAAGAATCGGTCTTCTCCACGGGCGGCTTCTCAGCGATCTATGGCGACAAGCTCTCATCGGTGCTGAAAATCGATCTCCGGGATGGAAGAACCGACCGTCTGGGCGGAAAGGCCACCATTTCAGCCTCACAGTTCGGCTTGAACCTCGAAGGTCCCATCTCTGAGAACTCGAACTTCATCTTCTCGGCAAGAAGAAGCTACCTCGATTTCATCTTCAAGGCGGCCGGGTTCGGCTTCGTTCCCGAGTATTATGATGTGCTGGCAAAATATGACTGGAACATAGACAAGAACAAGAAGATATCATACCTCTTCATCAGTGCTTTTGACAATGTGAGATGGTTCAACGATACCGAGGATCAGAGGTACGACAACTCAAGAGTGCTCGGCAGCAACCAGATACAATACGGCACGGGGCTGACCTTCACAAACCTCCTTCCCAAGGGCTACTACAAGGTTACCCTTTCAAGGAATTTCATCGATTATGATTCACGGCAGAGTGATTCCCTTCTGAACCCGATCTTCCTTAATGTTTCGAGGGAAGCTGAGAACAAACTGAAATTTGAGTTTTTCCACCAGTTCTCGAAGATCACAGAGCTTACAGCCGGGCTTCAGGGTGAATACATCACCACTTCATTTGATGTGAAACTCCCGAAGTTCAGAACCTCTTTCGGCGAGAATCTTCCCGTTGATTCGGTAAAAACCGACAGGAATTTCTATAAATACAGCGCCTTCGCGAATGTTACGCACCGTTTCACCGCGGGACTCCTCTTCAACGCGGGATTCAGAGTTGATGACTTCAACGGGATCACGAATGGCCTCAGACTCAGTCCGAGATTCTCAATCGAGTACAAGTTCAACCCCGAAACAGGTATCTCTTTCTCAACCGGCGTTTATCACCAGGCACCTTCTTACATCTGGCTGATAGCCGACGCGAGGAACACCGACCTGAAACCGATGAGGGTTGACCAGTATGTTCTCGGACTTGAACACCGCGTTAGTGATGACGCGATACTGAAATTAGAAGGTTTTTACAAGAAATATATGGACTACCCCACCAGCCTTGTGAGGCCTTATGTGGTTCTATCAAACACGGGTGCGGGATATGAGGGGTCTGATAACAACTTTGAATCGTTCGGATTCGAACCTCTCACCAGCGCGGGAACGGGCATAGCGAAGGGTATCGAGTTCTCGGCTCAGAAAAAACTTTCGGAGATACCGTTTTATGGGATACTCAGTCTGACATGGTCGCAGATCGAGAATACTGCCCTCGACGGCGTTGCCAGAACGGGCAAGTACAATCAGGAGTGGTTAATGAGCCTTTCCGGAGGGTACAAGTTCGATGAAAGCTGGGAAGCAAGCTTCAAGTTCCGTTATTCATCAGGCGCGCCCTACACTCCGTTCGAGGCCGATGGATCGCAGCTGGTTTCGAAGTACAACACCGCCCGTCTCCCCGACGCGCACGCCCTCGATATCCGGGTTGACAAGAAGTGGTTCTTCGAAAAGTTCACTCTCATCACCTATATCGATGTTCAGAATGTTTACAACAGGAAGAATGTCTTCGCCTACCGCTGGGATAGACGCGAAAAACGCGAAGACGGTGGCGGAAACATTGGAATTCTCCCTTCGATTGGGGTAAGCTTAGAGTTTTAGGAAGTAATTAAAAAGTTACGCGCTTGTCCCTGTGGGAGATTTCACAGATTATGCACGGATTACACGGATTTTTAATCATCTGTGAAATCTGTGTTAAATCCGTTGAATCCGTGTAACTTATATAAGTCCCTCTTTGTGGCCTTTGCCTCGCCGCGGCGAGCTCTGCGGTTTGAATTTAATCGCCTCCACACTATACACTCCACACTATACACTCTACACTCCACACTATAAAAACACTCTCGCCACATCGATCAACAGCCCGGGGTTATGGATAAGGGCGGTTCTGAAGAGGGAGCCAAGGGTTCGTTTATCATTGGGGACTTTGGCGAATGAATGGGCGATCGAATTGAATTTTTCATCGGAGAAGTTGTAGATGCCGTTCTTGATCCGGTCGAAAGTTTCGTGGCGCTTGCCAAGGCGGTCGGCCCAGGCTTTGTCGTAGGTGATGAGGTGTTCCGGCTTTTTCGTTTTGACAGATTCAGCCGCAATACGCCCGCCGATGCTTCCGCCGATCATGCCCGATGCAATTCCGCCACCAGAGAGGGGGTTAACCTGCCGGGCGGCGTCGCCTACAATGATGATGCCGGGCGCTGAGATCTTTTCGAGCGTGATGCTGCACGGCACGCCACCCGCTATCGAGGTAAGAATTGCCGCGTCGGGGTAGGTCCGATCCATGAATTCTGTTAAATACTGAAGTGCCGATTTCTTCTTGCCGATCAGTCCGCTGATACCCAGGCCCACATTGGCGGAAGTGCTCCCTTTCGAGAAAACCCAGAGGTAACCCTGAGGGGCCGCGTTGCTTCCGAAATGGAAGTAGATGGTGTTTGGATCAACCTCGATACCGGAGATGGTGTACTGTATTGCTGACTCCATATCGCGGAAATCGATGTGAGTTTTTATTCCGGCCCAGCGGCCAACACGTGACTCGACACCGTCGGCGGCGATCACAACGCCGGCCCTTACCTCGTGCTGCTCACCGCGGAACTCATATTTAACCCCGGCAACGGCATCACCATCGAAAAGGAGTCCGTTAACATAAGCACGGGTGAGTATCTCGGTACCTGCCTGAGCGGCTGTCTTGGCGAGTTCATAGTCGAAAATGCGGCGTTCGAGAACAAAACCCTCTTCAGGGAGAGGAAGAACCACTTCGGTACCGTCGGGGGCGTTCATTGAAAATTTTGTTATGTGCGAGGCGATAAACTTTTCATCGGGCGTGATGAACTCCTCGATCCCCTTCCGGCTGACGGCTTCACCGCAACGAACGGGGTAGCCGATATCACGGTCTTTCTCGAGCATAAGCACGGAAACACCCTGCTCAGCCGCGAAACGCGCCGCCATCGAGCCTGCAGGACCCCCGCCAACCACCACCACATCGTAATAATTCTTCATTATCTCCTCACCCCTTCCTTATTGAACTTGATCACCTCGATGGGACAGCTCCAGACGCACTTCGCGCAGTTGGTGCACCGCTCGTCGATTATGAAAATCTCGGCTTCTTTCAGTTCTATCGCGTCTTCAGGGCATACGCCCACGCAGCAACCGCAAAAGTCGCATTTATCAGGGAGTATATCAATGAGCAGTTTGCCCGTTTTTGCCTGTCTAAATTCGTTCATCAATTCTTTTTTTTTAATTCACCGCAGAGAGCGCAGAGGACGCAGAGGCGAATAACATTTAACATTTAACATTTAACATTTTAATCAGAACCATGCGGAAGGGTTAAGATTCTGTTTCCCCTTCCATATCTCGAAGTGGAAGATATAGCCTTCGAGGCTTCTGCCGACGGTGCCGATGACGGAGCCGCCTTTAACTTTTGTGCCTTCACGCACGGAGATGTTGCCGAGGTGCCCGTAAACAGTTCGGTAACCCTCGGTGTGGGTGATGATGATAACACTTCCGTAACCGGGGAGCCACTCGATAGCCGAGACAACTCCATCCGCCACACACCTTACTGGCTGTGAGCCCTCCACTTTGAAATCGATACCGTAGTTAACGGTTACTGTGTTAAGTTCTTCATTCTTGTTCTCGCCGAATCCGCGGAAAACCTTCGCGGACGCGACCGGTTTTGCTAAATTCCCTTTAAGCGATGAAAACGCCTTACCGGAAACCACCACATCCTCGTAGTCTTCCACCGGTGAGCCTCCAAGGTATTCATCAGCGGACTCGTTGGCGCCCTTCACTTCCTCTTTTTTATTCTGATCCGGTTCAGGCTTCTTCTCTGCAACCTTGTCGGCGGGCTTGTCCGGTTTCGGATTCTTTGGAGGCTTTGTTTTGGCGATTTTGTCCTTCTTTGCCTTTTCCTCCTTGTGGATCAGCTTATCGATAAGTGAGCCGATCTTCTTTTCCGATTGCTTTTTCGCCTCCAGCTCCTTTTTAAGCGCCTCCTTATTCTTACCAATATTTTTCAGAAGGTCTTTCTGGTCTTCGATGCTCCCTTCAAGGGCGCTCTCCTCCCCTTTCTTAAGGGAGATTATCTTCGCTTTCTCATTTTTTTCAAATTGAAGTGCTGCCCGGGCTGATTCCAGCCGATCGATTGAAACCTTAAAATCACCCAGCACCTGTTCACCCTTTTCAGTGAATGCCTTGAAGTAGCGGTAGCGCCTCAATGCCTCATCGAGCGAGGCGGAGTTGATGATATATAGCCACTTGTTCTTGATAAGACCTTTGTACATAGCAACCACATATCGGGCGTAGAACCCGCGCAGGTCTTCGATCTTTTTCTCGAGTGAAGAAATTTCCTTTTCGAGACCGTTGATCTGTCTTGTTTTGCCTTCTGCTTCTGACTGAAGTCCGTTCACAAGCTGATTAAGGAGAAACACCTGTTTATTGAGCTTTTCGATCAGCTCAAAGCTCTTTTTTTCTTCTTTTGTCGCTTTGCTAATCTCATCCTTCAGAGATTTTATCTCATCCCTGATCGTGGCAAGCTCATCTTTTTTCTTCTTGATGTCGCCCTGCTGGTTGTGTCCGTCAAAAGTGATGGCAACAACCAGTAACAGAACAAACAGCACCCAGACACCGGGGTTTTGCCCTCTTGTGCCTTTTTGATATCCGTCAACCGGATTTTGAGGTGCCAGGTTTTCCAAATTAATACTCTATCAGCGTGGCGTCAGCGGGTGGAAGGAACTCGATCTTTGGTTCTTTGTTGAGTTCGAAAGATTCATAAACCAGCTTTAATGTCTGATTCATCTTTGGCGCCCGCACTTCAATGGTCTGGGGAAGCATGACAGTTCCGAACCGTTTGAACTCCGAATATTTGGCGTCGAGCAGCAATTCGCCTTTCCTGGTCTTGATCGTGTACGATTCAACATTCAAGCCTTCGAGCTTCACTTTGTAGGAGACCACGTTGCCCGAGAGGCTGTCAGTGTAGGCGATGTTGAAGTAGCCTTTGTCGAACTTGAAATCGGTGGGCTGGGTGTAGAGCCGGGGCTGCATGTTCACCATGCCGGCGAAAGCATCCCTCACATCCTCAAACCCAAGATCGACCTTGAAGATGTTCCTCAGCGCTACGTTATCAACATTTCCGGTGTAGAGCGTGTTGTTGAGGGCTTCATAAAATTTGAACTCCTTCTGCGTGAGAAGAACGTTCGCCAGTTCGATACCGAACGGACCAAAAACGTTCACGTTAAGTGAATCAGGGCGTTTGAGGATAGCCTGAAAGAAGGCTGAATTATCGAGCTCGGGTGTCTGAACGTACATTTCGCCCTTGCCGGTTAGTGTGCGCACCTTCATTCTGTTGGCTTCGAGCTTTTTAACGAGCCTTTCCGGTCTGATATTACCATCAATTATTTCAGTATCATCGTCGTTCGATTCAACCGGGGTCGCGCATCCGCTCCATCCCAAAGCGAATGGCAGTATCATCATAAGTATGAGGAGTGTCTTTTTCAAATTTCGCCTCTTTCGATCTTTCTTTTGATTGATTCGTTATCTTTATTAATGTCAAGTGCTTTACGCCAGTAAACCAGGGCATCCTGCTTGTTACCAAGCTTGAACTGCACGTCACCGAAGTGGTCAAGCAACTCATGGTTGTTTCCGTCCATGGCAAGTGCTTTTTCTATATAAACTTTCGCGGTATCGTAATTACCAAGTTTGAACTGCACCCATCCGTAAGTATCGAGGTAAGAAGGGCTGTTTGGGTCGATCTCCAGAGCCATTTTTGCCAAGCGGAGTGCTTCATCAAGTCTTACACCCCTTTTAGACAGTGAATACGCGAAATTGTTCGCTGCCAGGGCGTTTTTCGGATTGATCTGTAGAGAGAGGGTGTAAAGACTGTCGCTTTTTGCCTGATTTCCCATTCCGTCGCAAACAATCGCGAGGGAGTTCAGAAGCTCTGTGTTCCGTGGCTCCAGTTCCAAAGCCTTCTCATAGGTCTCGACGGCGAGTGAATCCCTCTTCAACCGGGAGAGGGTAAAGGCGTAAGCTGACCAGGTGTTCACTTCGTTCGGATTCAACTCCGTCGCCTTGAAAAGGTAGGGTTCCGAGCCCGCGTAGTCACCCATCAAGGCGTAAGAAAGCCCCAGGAAAAAGTTGATAAGAAAGTCATCAGGGAAGTTATCATGAGCCCTCTCCATTACAAACACGGCAGCCTTGTACTTTTTGGCATCATAGATCAGTCCGCCCAACCT
>JAEYUD010000093.1 GCA_023433685.1 Bacteroidota bacterium | reverse complement strand
GGGAGGGTCCATCGAAATAGAAAGTGAAGTGGGCACCGGAACCACGGTAACTTTTACAGTGAGAGCCCCCCGCGACTGATCACTTAAAAATGAACTTAACGCGTTATATTTGCATTAATGTAAATATAACGCGTTTTTCATTTTAAATATTAATCCGGAGTGTCATGTCCAAGATTACTGCTTCCCCCGGTGTTTGGGATAAATTTCTCAACATAATCGAAAAGGGAGGAAACCTCCTCCCTCACCCCGCCACTCTTTTTCTAATGTTCGCTATGGTCATTGTTGTTGCCTCAGGTGTGGCATCATGGCTTGGCCTTGAGGTAATGCACCCCGCGAAAGAGGAGATGATTAAGCCTGTAAATCTGCTTTCGGTCGAAGGGCTTCATTATATCCTGACTTCCATGGTCACAAACTTCACCTCATTTGCCCCGCTTGGCACTGTATTGGTCGCACTTCTTGGAATAGGTGTTGCCGAAGGTAGCGGGTTGATGGGTACCGCTTTAAGATTGGTGGTTCTGAAGGCACCAAAAAACATCCTTACGTTCGTGATCGTCTTCTCCGGTGTAATGTCGAACGCGGCGAGTGAAGTGGGTTATGTGCTTCTTATCCCATTGGCAGCCATAATTTTTCTCGCTGTGGGGAGGCACCCGGTACTCGGAATTGCCGCCGCTTTCGCCGGTGTATCGGGTGGTTACAGCGCCAATCTGCTCCTCGGTACGATCGATCCCCTTTTAGCCGGACTCTCTCAGGAAGCCGCTCACATTATCGATCCTCAATATTCGGTTAATCCCGCGGCAAATTACTATTTTCTCGCTGCCTCCACTTTTATTATCGCCCTCGCCGGAACATGGGTCACGGAGAAATTAGTGGCTCCGCGCCTCGGGAAATACTCTGGCGACGAAAAACCGGAGGAATTAAAATCCCTCACCTCTCTTGAAAAGAAGGGTCTTTGGTATGCCACCGGTGTCATATTCGCGCTTACGGTGGTGATTATTGCAGGTCTCGTGCCGGAGAATGGCTTCTTGCGCGACCCGAAAACGAACGATATTCTGAAATCACCTTTCATGTCAGGGATTGTAACTATTATCTTTATCGGTGGAGCACTTGCAGGACTCGCTTACGGGATCGGAGCAAAGACGATAAAAAATGACTCTGACGCGATGAAGGGAATGGCGAAATCGATGGAATCGCTTGGTTCTTACATGGTTTTGGTTTTCTTTGCCGCGCAGTTCGTAGCTTATTTTAACAAGTCGAATCTGGGTCTTATCATTGCGGTTGAAGGATCCACACTGCTTAAATCATTGAATCCCGGTGAGATTCCCCTGATGATCATGTTCGTAATACTGACGGCATTATTGAATCTTTTCATGGGGTCGGCTTCAGCGAAGTGGGCTATAATGGCCCCCGTCTTCATTCCAATGTTCATGCTCCTCGGTTATTCGCCGGAGTTCACTCAAGCGGCTTACAGGGTTGGTGACAGTGTTTCTAATGTGATATCACCAATGATGTCTTACTTCGCGCTCATCATTTCCATGATCCAAAGATATGATAAAACCGCGGGTCTTGGCACCCTGATCTCAACCATGCTCCCGTATACGGTGGTGTTTTTCATTATTTGGTCACTGCTGCTTATCGGCTGGGTCAGTTTTGATCTACCTCTCGGTCCCGGCTCAAAACTTTACTATCCTTGAGATAATAAATAAAAAAGGCTGCTCTCCGCGGGCAGCCTTTTATTCTATATCTTCATTATCTTCTTGATCTCATCGGGTTTCTTCCCCTGCGCTACCAGGCTAAAAAACAGCATTTGCTGGTCGACGTGGGATGTCCAATAGTCCCAGTTATGATCCCCCTGATCGGAAAGATATATCAGCGGCACTTTAAGTGAACGGGCCTCTTTGCTGAAACTTTCATTCACTTTAAAGGCGAAGTCCTTTTTACCACAGGCGATAAAAAGCATCAGTTTATCTTTCCTCCCAGTAAAACTTTTAAGTAGCTGAACAGCCGAGTTTTTTTCCCAGGTTTTCTTGTTTTTCTTCAACGTTCCAAGTTGCTTGCTGATACCCCAATTCTCGGGGAACTTGGTTATGTCAAGAATTCCACTCATTGAGCCGGCAGCTCTGAAATAACCGTTCATTTTTAGATAAAACGTTACGGCACCATGTCCTCCCATGCTTAGCCCGGTGATGAACCGGTTTTTGGTATCAACACGGTAATTTTTCTCGATCCATGGAACTATCCTCTTGCGGAAAGCCGATTCATACTGTAGTTTTTTTGATGATGTGTTGTTCACGTACCATGAATCATAGTAACCGTCAGGCAAAACTATGATCATTCCATATTTGTCAGCCAATTTCTGAACATCATAGTTGTTCTTCCAGTCCTTCGATGACCCCGCCCAACCGTGCAGAAGGTAGACAAGCGGATATTTCTTTCCGCTCGATTTGTACCCTTTTGGCGTGTAGACGTATACTGTGTTAATAACAGTTGAAGCATCCACAGGTCTACGGTCGAGCTGCTCAAACGGGTATTTTGGAGAAAAGAATCGCAGAACTACAGAATCCTGCGGAAGAGCAACACCCCAGCCAAGAACAAGTAAAAGGAGGACAATTTTCTTGAAGTTCATTATTCTACTCTACGTTTTCGATCCAGTCAGCTATAAAAACGTTGGTGTCACCCTTGGTTTTATTGAAACGGTTCGAGGAGAATACAAGGTGTTTCCCATCTTTCGTGAACATGGGGAAACCGTCAAATGTCTCGTTGAAGGTTATCTGTTCAAGTCCGGACCCGTCAACATTAACCATGTAAAGATCGAAGTTACGGGGGTCTTTGCTAAGGGCATTTGAACAGAAGATTATTCTTTTACCATCAGGATGGAAGTAAGGGGCAAAACTTGCTTTGCCGAAATTGGTCACCTGCTTCATGTTCTTGCCGTCGGTATCAATAACAAAGATTTCAAGGGCACCGGGTCTCACAAGTTTATCTTTTACCAGTTCGTCATAATCCTGAAGTTCTTTTTCAGTTTTTGGTCTGCTTGCCCTGAATACGAGTTTCGATCCATCAGGTGAGAAGAACGCGCCGCCATCATAACCTTTTTCAAAGGTTATCCGGGTCTGGTTGCTGCCATCTATGTTCATCAAGTAAAGCTCCGGATCACCGTCGCGAAGTGAAGTGAAAACAACTTTATCGCCTTTTGGTGATACAGTTGCTTCTGCATCATACGAATTGTTATTTGTTACCTGCTTGATATTGCTTCCATCAGCACTGGCTATGAAAATTTCATACTCATCGTAAAGTTTCCAAACATATCCTTTTGAGAAGTCAGGATTCTTTGGGCATTCGTGGTCTGTGATGTATGTACTCGCGTAGATTATGTTTGAGTCACCCGGGAGGAAATAAGAACATGTAGTCCTGCCAAATCCGTTGGAAACCATTTTTTTATTGCTTCCGTCGATATTCATTGTGAATATCTGATCGCACTTCAGATCACCGGTTTTTGCCTGGAAGATCAGTTTTGAGTTATCGAAAGAAAGATATGCTTCAGCGTTCTCTCCACCATCGGTAAGCATCCTGAGGTTCTTAAGGCGCTTCTCCCCGGAAAATGTCATGTCGGGGTTGCTTTGTGAAAATGTGGTTACAGTAAAGCCAATCATAAGTAAAAGAGTCAAGAGGCTCTTCATTATTTTGCTCCGGTTTTGGGATTGAAAGGAAAAAAAAGAAATAAAGATCGACCTAAAATAAAGGTCTATTGAGGAACATGTACAAGGAAAAATTCTTTGGCTGACCTGCCGATCGCCTCTGCTTCTTCCATGGTCATGTGCATGCCCGGTACACTTTCCTCGTCATCACCCGCTTCGAGTATGGCGAGGTCGGCTCCCCTGGCATGTTTTACAAGCTCCGGACAGTATGCAGTGTCGCCACCGTAACAAATCTTTGTGCCGTTCCAGGTGAGTTTGTATCCCAGCGCGGGTACAAGCCTTGTTTCGGTGCCACTTCCTGTTATTTCACTGTGTTTAACCGGAAAAGGGTTGATAGCCACACCTCTTCTCACGAATCTCTTAAAGTCCATTACCGGACGGAGAATGATAGAGTAAGGTGTGCTGTTGGAATATACTGTTCTGAACGCGCCATAAATACTCTCGATCTCCGGACATCCTTCAGGATACCAGATATTCAGGGGTGATCTTTTGCGCATTACTCTTAAATAGGTAAGCAACGCCCACACACCCCCGACATGGTCGTGATGCCCGTGGGTGATGAAAACGTCGGTTATCGAAAGGATTTCCTCAGTCTCAAGTTCCTCGTTAAGATCCCTCAGGATACCATCACCGGGATCGATGACAATCTTCGACTCACCGGCGCGCACCAGAATCCCTGTGGCAATAGCTGGTATCGAGCAAAATATCTTTATGCTGAAACTGTTCTTCTCCCAATAGATCGGATATTCTGATTTTACCATGCTCGCGCCCGCGGGGTTAGATGACTACCATGGCGGTGAGACCGCCTACAAAAAATGCTATTACCCAGGCGCTGATCCAGATGGCAAAGCCCTCTTTCCAGCCCCGTTCTTTAAGCATCACCATGAATGAAGCGATGCATGGAACGAAAAGTGTGATAACAATGAGTGAAACCGCTACCTGCATTGGTGAGAGTGCCAGATCGTAAAGCCCCGCTCCACCAAAGTCACGCCTTACTGTACCCATTACAAAAGCAACTGATGCCTCTGACGGCAGCTTCAGCCAGTTTACTGTAAGAGGCTCAAGCCAGCCTGTAAATATCTGTAACAACCCCGTGACTTCCATCAGCCCAACCGCGAGGGCACCGATAAAGAACCAAAGGGCGGCTTCTTTCATAAATCCTATTGTTCTGTGCCAGGTCTTTTTCAGAATATTGTCGAATCTTGGGATCCTCATCATCGGAAGATCGATCAAGAGAGGTGAACTCTGTCCTGGTAATAACTTGTGGAGAACCGTTGATACTGTGAGCATCATCGCCACAATCACCGAACCATATACTAAAACCGCGGCCGGTCCTGCACTTCCCGCGAGAACCGCGATCACTGCCAACTGTGCCGAACATGGAATAACAAACTGAAGTATGGCGGTCGCGATGGTTTTTTCCCTCTCGGTACCCAGAATCCTGGTAGTGATGGTTGCCATGGTGACACATCCGAAACCGAGAAGAATCGGAATTATAGCCCTTCCGTTCAGTCCGATGCGTGAGAGTGACCTGTCCATCATCGTCGCCAAACGAGGGAGATAACCCGAATCTTCAAGAATTGCCATCACAAAGTAAAATGCTATCACGAGAGGTAAAAGAAGGAACAGAAGGTAGGTTATCGTCATGCTGAAAACGCCGAACTCACCGAAGAAGAGTTTCATCAACGGATTCTTGAAATCGAAATGAACATCAGAATCCTTGTTTGAGGCTGCTTGTTCGAATGCGAGTTTTTGGGGCTGATTATACCTTAAACCTTCTTTGAATGAGAAAGTGTTTGATGCTTCCGGCTTCCCGTCAGCGTCAAGATGGTCAACTTTGATATCAACCGCAGCAAATTCGCTTACTAACTTCTTGCTGTAAAATTCAAAGTACTTCTTGCCAACCACATCTTCGGTGAAACCGACCACTTGCTGTGCCACAACATCGCCGATAAGGTAGTAGAGTATCACAAGCATGAAGGCAAGTATTGGGAGACCGGTTACCGGATTAAGCGCGTAGGAACCGAGTTTGTTGAAGAATCTTCCTTTTGATGTATCCTCATACTCAACTTCCGAGATTATCTCGTTAACTGTATTTCTTCTGTCAATATAAATCGTCTCACGGTCATCAGCTGTACCCGGTTCATACCCGTATTTTGCGGAAACCTCTTCATCACCCTCCGCCACAAGA
>JAEYUD010000067.1 GCA_023433685.1 Bacteroidota bacterium | reverse complement strand
CTATCAGGCGGTCATCGCCCGTAAAAACTGCCGAAGCCGTCTTGCTGAAGGGCCAGAACCTGAAAAGCAGAATCATAAGAAACAGGACAGCGATGGTGCTTAATTCAAGCACCTGCCTCTGATTCTTTCTGGGATCGGGGAATATTCTTTCTGCCATTAAGTTCTCGCTTGTTACCCTTTTTACTCGTAGAGCCGCGGAAAAGTTCTGGTTAGAATGAAGGCGACCGCCAGCCACAGGGCTGCACCGTTTATATCCGCGAGGATATCGTACCACTCGAAGAAGCGCCCGGGAATAAACAGCTGGTGCACCTCATCGAGAACGGCATATACGGCAGTGATGAGAAACGTTTTCTGGAATAGTTTTATCTCACCGGCAGCAGTTCCCTTTTTAATCCGCATCCAACTGAAAAGCAGGAATGAAAGAACGGCGTAACCTGCAAAATGGTTTAACTTGTCGCCCGAGGGGGTTTCCGGTAACTGATCACCGGGGAGAGTGGTGCCAAGAAAGAGTATGAACCAGTAAACCACCAACACCCAAAGCGATATCTTCTTTTTAAGTGCCTGGTCCACCAATTTTCATCCAGTTTTTAATTGTATAAGGAATGTTTCTAACAATTGTAGAAGACGATACAGGGGTTCCGGGAAAATCCTTGGCGAGAAGGAACGCGGAAAGGTTAAATGTATGAACCGCGTCCGCGATTCTTTCTGCGTATGTCTCACAAGCTACCGTGTTGGCTTCCCTCAATCCCTCCTGAAGTTCGACGGGATCAAAAATTGGATAAGCAAGAAACTGCGCGAGTGTTGAAGCGATAACACCGGCAAGTCCGTCACCGGTACCAAATTTTGCCAGGTCTTCACTTCCGGAGTCAACAACATAGTTCTGACCCGCCGGGGTACAGATAAATACTGCCGCGTGTTTAAGCACAAGTATTGCTCCTGTCTCCATAGCAAAACTTTCAGCAGCCTGGAAGATATTTTTCTCAATTTCATCGAGCGGTTGGCCAATTATCGCGGCGAACTCGCCTGTGTGAGGCAGAAGTATCTTGCCGTGAAGGTCGTGGTTTTTGTAGTTCCCGTTAAAAAGGGGCACAAGAGCATCAGCATCAAGAATAACTAATTTATTTTCGATCTGTAGCACCTTCTCAAGAGCCACTGTGGTCTCAGGTGACAGGCCCAAACCGGGACCTATCAGCAACACATCCTTCTTTTCCAGAGTGTCAAACATTTGTTTGAGTGCTTCTGTGTTGAAATTAACTGGATACTCGATCACCACCGCTTCAGGAGTTTGATTCAGGAGCACTGCCTCTGCTTTTTCGGAGGTAAAAATTACAGGTGACCCCGAACCTGAGTGAAATGCCCCCTGATAGGTGAGCGAAGCGGCTCCCGGATAACGGTTGGAGCCGGCAACTATCACCGGACCGCCGGCTGAATATTTATTAACTGTTCTGGTCTTGAAAAGGTTGATACCCTTTACATCACCTTTTTGATACAGCCACCAGTTTGAATCCGGATCAACATCCTCTTCTTTGTATCCGATATAACCATATTCTATGGCTCCGGTGTGTTCTATCCCCTTTCCGTAGAAATAGCCCCTTTTGAAGGAACCCATGGCAATGGTTTGATGAGCTTTGAAGACAATTCCCCCGACGCCGTTATCTGGATCTAGACCCGAGGGGATATCAATTGCCACTTTTATACCGGGTTCGTCGTTTAGTGTTATAATTATTTCATCATACGGGTACCGTAATTCTCCCTTTGAACCGGTACCGAGAAGGGCATCAACTACAACCATGCTGTTGCTGACGAGTTCTTTTAATTGCTCGGCATCCTTGTACTGAAATATAGATATCCCTCTTGGGTTTTCGGAGATGATATCAAAGTAAAATCTCGCGTCGTCGCTGAATTCATCAGGTTCCCCGGTAAATATCACAGTAACGCTCCAGCCATGGTCGCGGAGGTGTCGCGCGGCTACAAATCCGTCACCACCATTATTACCTTTGCCACAGATAATAGCTACAGTTTTGTACTCGACCTGCAGAACTTCAAGCCATGAGGTTATGCTTCTTCCCGCGTTTTCCATTAACACGAGACTGTCGAGTCCAAGATCTTCAATTGCTGTAATGTCAGCTTCCCTCGCCTGAGCGGCTGTGAATAGCATTACCATTTGGGTCTCCCGTTGGTTAAAACAAAAAAAGCTGTATCGCGTGGCCCATTGGAGCCGAAACCCGATACAGCTTTAAATTCCTGAGTATTCTTAAAACTTCGCGATCAAATTGATCACTGATCCGGGGAGTACCCCCATCAGCACAATAAGTATCGCTGAAACAATAATTCCGGTCATCGCGGGATTTGAGTTTGCTACATCAAGTTTCGACTCTTCCTTACCGAAGTACATTACTACAACAAGTCTGATGTAGAAATAAACACTGATAGCGGAAGAGATTATACCTACAATCGCCAGCCAGGTCATATCAGATTTAATAGCTGCAATGAAGACATAGTATTTTCCGAAGAAGCCCGCGAACGGCGGAATTCCGGAAAGGGCAAACATGAAGAGAGCGAGCAGCCCGGCGAGTACCGGGTACTTGGTGCCAAGTCCGGAGTAATCGCTGATCGCCAGATTCTTCTCTTCCTTGTCTTCAATTACTGAGATAATACCAAATGCGCCGAGGTTCATAAAAGCATAAGCAGCGAGGTAGAAAATTATTCCATCGATACCCTCTTTGTTACCGGCCGCGAGTCCGATAAGCATGTAGCCCGCGTGAGCGATCGATGAATAAGCCAGCATTCTTTTTATATCGGTCTGCATGATCGCGGTGATACTTCCATAAAGCATCGAAAGAACCGCGAAGAAAGCGATAAGTGGTGAAAGAACATCGTGTGATCTCTCCTTCATGAATGCCGGTGATACAACGAGGATCAGCGCGGCAAAAGCGGCAGCCTTACCTACAGTTGACATCAGTGCAGTGGATGAAGTTGGCGCCCCCTGGTAAACGTCAGGTACCCACATGTGGAAAGGCACGGCAGCTATCTTAAATGCAAAACCAAGGAAGAACAAGGTAAGCCCTATGATACCAGTGATATTGCTCTTGTCAAATGAAAATGATTTGTAAAGTTCTGCAATATTCAGGGTATGGGTTGCTCCGTAAAAAAGTCCCAGCCCGTAAACAATAAATCCGGTCGCGAATGAGCCCAAAAGGAAATATTTGAGCGCTGCTTCGTTGGAGAAAAGTCTTTTTCTGGCAAAACCCGCGAGTACATAGAAAGTCAGTGACATCTGCTCAAGTCCGATGAAGATCATCACCAGGTCTCTCGCGCTTGCGATCATCATCATGCCGAGTACTGCTGACTGAAGCAGGATATAGAACTCACCGTGATAAATTTCCGTTTTACGGAGGTAATCAATTGTGATGAGTGCTACAACAGCCGCGCCGAAATTGAAGATAAAATAGAAAAGATTTACCTGACCACCCGTGGCGAGCATCCCATGGAAGAACAGGCCCTGATCTCCAACGGTAAGCAGCGACTGGTAAGAAACCCCCAGAAAGCCGAGTATTGTCAGCCATGGGAGGATCTTTTCGGCACTTTTGATATACATCTCGATCACTAATGAAACCAGGATCAAAGATGCCATGATCACGAGGGGCAGATAACTGTAAATGTCTGAAATGTTAAAATCCATATCTACTCGATAAATAAAATGTCTTGATCAGTTTCTTCTATATTTGCCACATGAGTGTCGGTTTTATAAACCGCGATCTTCATGTGCTTTTTCACATCAAAAATATTGTCTTCTTTCTCAACAAGAACTATTTTAATAGCTTCATATTTTGAAAGCGTTTCTCTCAAAGAATCGTATTCGTGGAAGTAGAGACTTGTATAATAGTCTTCTTCAACGATCGATATCCCTTTTGAGCTTGGGGAAAAATCAGTGATTATATCACTATTAACCACAACTTTCAGGAACCTCGCCATAAACGGGAGGATCAATCTGTTTCCATACAAGAAACCGGTCTTTTCATAGACCACTGCTTCTCTAACAGTCATTTCTAACCTCTAAAAAAGATGAACCAGATCACTGTGTAAACAGGTAAAAGTACAGGCAGTGAATATTTGAGTATATACTCGATAAAAGTCGGCACCCTGACCCCTGCCCTTTCAGAGATCGATTTTACCATGAAATTAGGACCGTTCCCAATGTATGTCATGGCTCCGAAAAACACTGAACCAACAGAGATCGCCATCAGATAATGTACCGCGTCGCCGGTGGCAAGGAATTGCCGGGTCTGTTCTGCCCCGCCATTAAGATTGTAACCAAATTTTCCCATTGCCGCGCTTAGAAAATTAAGATATGTCGGCGCGTTGTCAAGAAACGACGAAAGTGAACCCGATGCCCAGTAAAAAAGTGAACCGGTAAACACTTCGCTGTTATCCCTCGCCATATCGGCTATCAGTCTTAGAGCCGGGATCATTGTAAAGAAAATTCCTACAAAGAGATAGGCCACTTCTTTGATGGGACCAAAATCAAATTCGTTCGCCTTAAGTATCTCCACTTCCGCGGTTCTGTATGCCATGTAAATGACACCAAACATTATGATCTCTCTGATCCCAACGGGGAGAGGATCAAGAGAAGGAACCCACGAAATTACCGCGGGATCAAGAAATACCGCGAGAATTATGAGCGCGAGATATCCAAGATTCTTCAGACCTTTGAATTCTATCTTTCCGGTATAACTGTTCTCCTCATCCGCGCCGGCCTTGTTAGTGCGGTCGAGCACGAAGAAGATACCAAGGATCAACGCGAGAGCAAGAAGCCATATCTCCCAGACATGTCCGACCACCCAAAAGAAGGGAACACCTTTCAGAAATCCCAGAAAAAGTGGTGGATCTCCGATCGGGGTTAAACCTCCACCAACATTGCTCACCACAAAGATGAAAAAGATTATGTGGTAAGGCTTGACTCGACCCTTGTTCATCCTCATGAAAGGCCGGATCAGGAGCATCGATGCCCCCGTTGTACCAATTACATTGGAGATCACCGCCCCGATAAGGAGGAAAATGGTGTTCACAAGTGGAGTGGCCTTTCTGTCAACCTTTATCAGTATCCCTCCGCTGGCAACAAACAACGAGCCAAGGAGCGCGATGAACGAGAGATACTCAACCAGAGTGTGCCTTAAGCTTGTGAAATCTTTCAGGAAAACAGCATAATAAGCTGCCGTTATCAATCCCAGAAAGATGGCAACACGGTGATAATTGTGCTCCCAAAAGTGCTGGAAGAACAGTGGAGCCACCGCTATCAAAAGTAATAACGCAATAAACGGTATTACCATATAAGGGCTTGGTTCTGCACCTTGGTGCTCACCCTCTGTAGTGGTGTGGTCAACTTTATCAGTATGTGAAAGAACAGTTTCTTGTTTTTCCTGGTTTGCCGTCTGTCGCGAGCCGGCAAAAACTTCACCGTTTAATACAAGAAACAGGCTGATTAAGGCAACTATTGTAAAAGCCGTGTGCCTCATTGTTTATTTCGCCAGCGCGCTCATTAATGTGTTCACTACATTCACTGAAAAGGCTTCAGTGATCTTCAGAAATGTTGAAGGATAGATACCGATCCAAACGATGAATATCATCAAAGGCACCAGTGTTATCATCTCACGGGTGTTCAGGTCGGTAAGTGAATTCATTTTTTCGTTTTTAACGGTTTCGAGACATACCCTCTGATACATCCAAAGCAGATAAACGGCAGCGAAGATCACACCGGTGGCAGAAATGATCGCGTACCATGGGCTGTTAAGTACCGGCGAGTTGAATGAACCGACGAGGATCAGAAACTCACCAACAAAACCGTTCAAGCCCGGAACACCGATCGAAGAGAGGGATACGAAAAGAAGCACAGTCG
>JAEYUD010000283.1 GCA_023433685.1 Bacteroidota bacterium | reverse complement strand
AGTCTGGACCGGGGAACCCGCGTTTCTCTCTTACTACCAAAGCGGCAGCAAAACGAGGAGATCATTCGAAAATCATATAACATCTCTAACCGATTTCGGTTTCAGGGACGCGGTCTACAAGTATCTTCAAGGAAATGGTGCAACGCTTTACGCTGTTTACTCAGCCCTGGCAATGGATTACCTTTATGCCGATCCCAACACCCTCGTCACATTCATTGACAATCATGATATCAACCGCGCGATGTACGGCGCGGAGGGTAATGTGGCAAAATTCCTGACCGCTCTCGACATTCTGATGACCACAAGAGGCATCCCTCAGATATTCTATGGAACAGAGATCGGTATAAAAGGCACCGATCACCATGGCTATCTGCGCGCCGATTTTCCTGGTGGATGGAAGGAAGACAACCGTGATGCCTTCACCTCAACGGGAAGAAGTGAAACCGAGAACCTGATATACAACCATCTTAAAAAATTGATCTCTATCAGGCTCACAAATCCTGCCTTCACACGTGGAACCTTGATACACTTCCCCCCTGAACATGATATTTACACATATTTCAGGGAGCTCAACGGTGAAAAATTTATGGTCGCTGTGAATGGCTCGAAGCAAAAAAGCAATTTGGGTTATGACTACTGCTGGAGCCGCCTCGAAGGGTGGAACTCTGCCACCGATCTTATTACCGGTGAAAAATTCAAAATCACCAAAGAAGGCAGACTTGAGCTGCCACCTTATTCAAGTGTGATCCTGAAACTGGAAAAATAATATTTAGCGATTAGCTATCAGTCCGCCGCGGCGGATTAGTTATTAGCGAAAAAGGCTGCCCAAGGGCAGCCTTTTTTGATAATAATCAATCTGTCTTCTCACCTAATAGCCAATAGCTAATAACTAATAGCTAATAGCTAATAGCTACTTAAGCCTGTTTATCGCCTCTTCGTATGCGGATTTTTCTACGAGACCGACATGTTTGTCGATAATGTTGCCTTCTTTGTCGATCACGAATGAAGTGGGGATTGCTTCAATGCCGCCATAAGCGTTAACAACTGCCTGATCGGCGTAAGCGACAGGGTAGTTAACCTTGTTCTCGCTCAGAAAGCCGGGAACGTCGGCCACAGTTCTGTCGTCATCCACCGATATACCGATGATCTCAATTTTGTCACCATATTTTGCTTTAAGGTCGACCAGATCGGGGATGCCTTTACGGCAGGGACCGCACCATGTAGCCCAAAAATCGATGATAACAACCTTCCCCTTGTAGTCGGCAAGATTAATATTCATTCCGCCTTTGGCGTTTTTCAGAGAAAATCCGGCTGCTATACCCGGGTTTGAAGCGGCGGGTTCCGGATTGTACTTCTCAAGCTGGTTGTTCGCGGGCTGATTCTCAACTTTTTTATTGCAAGAAGTCAAAGTAAGAAGAGAGAAGGCCAGTAATACAGGGATAACAAGTTTTAATTTCATTTTTTTTCTCCGGTTGAATTTTAAGCACATTTGATGCACGCAAAAACAATTGGATTCAGGTCACCTGAGTATAACCGTGTCTTTGGCAGTAGTATCCTTTGCCGTTGAACCGGTGTCGAGGAGATCCATCACCTTTGAAGAGTCAATACCGGGAGGGTAGTTGCCCGTTTTCGGTTCGCTTCTCGTATTGTTCAGTATCAAAAAGAATATTACGACAACGGTGAAGATAACTCCCTGGATCCAGCTTTTGTGTTTTTTATAGTATGCGAGCCACTCTGGATCCTTTTTTTCAACCGGTTTTTTGCCGATCTTTCTCTCTTTTGTTTCTTTAGCCATTAACGGGGGTCCGGATATTAGTTTAAAATCAATTCCCAAAAATAATAATGAAGAGGGTGAAAAAGACGGTAAATTTTTGTATCAGGAACTCATAATAATATCTTTGCGTTAAAAATAATAAATAATTATCAGAACCGTCCGAACGAGAAAAGAAAACAAAGGAATCAATGGCTCTTATCTTGCAGGTACTTCTTCCATTCATAATAGCCCCCTTCGTACCCGTAATAGGGAGGAAGAGCAGCGGCCGCGTGCTTGGTATTGTCCTCTCCATGGTTCCCCTTGGGTTGTTCCTCCTTTTCCTTTATGATATTGTAAACATTCCTCTCGCCGGCGCGGCACCTGTTGTGTATGAGTGGATCCCGCGAATGGGGGTTGAGCTCGCTCTTCGTGCCGATGGTTTAAGCCTCCTTTTCGGTATGATCATCACGGGAATTGGTACCGCGGTGTTTCTCTTTGCCGGTGGTTATCTCGGCGATGACGATGGAACCACAAAGTTTTACATCTATATTTTGATTTTTATGGGGGCAATGCTGGGGGTGGTATTCTCCGACAACCTCCTTCTGATGTTCATTTTTTGGGAGCTTACTTCCCTTTCATCTTTCCTTCTTATCGGCTTCAAGCATAAATATTTCGAGTCGCGATACGCGGCGCTTCAGGCGCTGCTTGTAACGGGACTGGGCGGACTCTCCCTTCTTGCCGGGGTTATATTGATATACATTGAAGCGGGTACATTCTCGATCTCCGCGTTGATCGCCAATCCCGTGCCTGTTACCTCGAGCGGAAACCTTACTTTGATAATCATTCTGATACTCGGCGGCGCTTTCACCAAGTCGGCACAGTTTCCGTTTCATTTCTGGCTGCCAAACGCGATGGAGGCACCAAGTCCTGTAAGCGCCTATCTGCATTCCGCCACCATGGTAAAGGCGGGGGTTTTTCTTGTGGCGAGGATGAATCCGGTTTTTGCTTCCACCGGGTTATGGGGAGATATTCTCCTGGTGTTTGGCGGTTATACGATGTTCCTTGGAGCGTTTCTTTCGCTAAAGCAGACCGATCTAAAGAGGATTCTTGCCTATACCACACTCAGCGTTCTCGGCACTCTTATGATGCTCACCGGATACGGAACTGAAGCGGCATATAAAACAATGGTTATTTACCTGACCGCCCATTCACTTTACAAGGGTGCACTGTTCCTCACTGCCGGGGCGATCGATCACGCTACAGGCACACGTGATGTCAGGGTGCTTGGAGGGCTTGCGGGTAAAATGCCTGTTACAGCCTTCGCGGGAATTGCCGCCGCACTCTCAATGTCGGGTATTATCCCGTTCGTTGGATTCATAGGAAAGGAGTACCTTTACTCCACCTCGCTTGAGGGGGCACCAATTCTCTTCTTCGCGGTTCTGTTCACGGGAGTGGCGATGGTTTATTCAGCTATTCAGTCGGGTATTCACCCCTGGTTCGGGAAGAGGGGGTCTTTACCGAAGGAGCCTCATGAGGGTGATTTTACTCTTTTCACCGGACCGGCCGCGGCCTCGGCAGCAAGTCTGATTCTCGGTCTTTTTGCCACCCTATTAATTTCTCCTCTGGCAAGCATGGCAGTCACTTCCATTTCCGGTGCGGAAACTTCAATAAAAACGGGACTTTGGCACGGGTTTAACGTGGTTTTCCTTCTCAGTCTCGCCACTTTGGCAGCGGGGTACGGGCTCTATAAAATGAGGGAGAAACTCTTCATGCTTCCGGCTGTTTACGGACCCCTTGAGTTCCTGATGCCTTCAAAACTGTACGACAAGGCGCTAAAACTTTTGGTGAACACCTCAAAATGGCAGACATCTTTCTTTCAGAATGGCTATTTAAGGTATTATATAATTACCATTTTCGTTACGGCTCTCCT
Organism: Bacteroidota bacterium; assembly: GCA_023433685.1. Lineage (GTDB taxonomy): Bacteria > Bacteroidota > Ignavibacteria > Ignavibacteriales > Ignavibacteriaceae > UTCHB3. The sequence continues at coordinate 4,216 of JAEYUD010000283.1, read as the reverse complement.
GCTTGCGGGTGGATATTTTGTTTATCACTTCGACATTACAACGGTCAGTTTCGATACATCGGCAGGGCTGCATGAAATATTTGTGGGTATTGCCATGGTCTCCGGCGCGGTTATCGCGGCAGTGTCGAGCAGCAGGCTTTTCGCTGTTCTTGGCCTCGGGATCACAGGAGCGGGGGTGGCACTTGTTTTTGTTATGTACGGAGCGCCCGATCTCGCCCTTACACAATTTGCAATCGAGACACTTTCGGTGATTTTGTTTGTACTTGCAATTTATAAACTTCCCGGGTTTCTGAAGATATCGAACAAAGGGGCGAAAATACGCGATCTTGTAATTGCCTCATTAGCCGGTGTGTTTGTCGTGCTCTTGATCCTGGCTGTATATTCGTTAGAGAACCAAACCTTGCTTAAAGATTATTTCGCGCAAAACAGCCTTCCAGGGGGGATGGGCAGGAACATCGTGAATGTGATATTGGTCGATTTCAGATCGATCGACACGATGGGTGAGATAACCGTTCTCGGGATAGCGGCAATTGGCATCTATGGACTTGTAAAACTTGTCAGGAGGGATGGGTAATGCCAAGCGTGATACTTCGCACCGCGATCCGGTTGATCATTCCCGGACTGCTGTTATTCTCTCTTTTCCTTCTTTTCAGGGGGCATAACGAACCCGGAGGAGGATTCGTCGGGGGACTTGTAGCCGCTGCCGCCATTACACTTTACACCCTGGCATGGGGAGTAAAGAAAGCAGAAGAGATGTTCCGTGTGCAGCCACAGACGGTTATAGCGACAGGTCTTTTTCTCGCGTTTCTCGCCGGATTTCCGGGGTGGATAATGGGTGGTGAGTTTATGCAGGGTGTCTGGCCCGGACTGGTGCTCCCCGTGATAGGAAAGGTTGGCACTCCTGTAATATTCGATACCGGTGTTTACCTTCTTGTAACAGGAATGGTGGTTAAAGTTATATTCACTCTCGCGGCAGAGGAGGAGGCATAATGGTGATCCTTCTTGCAGTTGTCACGGGTATTTTAACCACAGCGGGTGTTTATATGATCCTTAGGAGAAGTTTTGTGAGGGTCATTCTGGGCCTCGCTTTCATAGGGCACGCGGCAAATCTTCTGATTTTTACAGTGGGCAGAATAACAGAAGGGAAAGCAGCATTTGTGCCGGAGGGTTCAACCTCACTGACGGGGCTGTTCGCTGACCCGCTTCCCCAGGCATTGATTCTTACAGCAATAGTCATCGGCTTCGGCGTGCAGGCATTTCTTATCGTTCTCTTCAAGCAGAATTACAAGAGTATTGGCTCTGATGATCTTGATGATATGAACACGACAGACAGGTTGGGGCAATGATGAAAATTCTGGCTATTCTTCCGGTACTTATTCCATTCTTTGCTGCAATTCTGACCCTCTTCTTCGGGAAGAGGATAACAGTCCAGCGCTTGATATTCTCCGTTTCGTCTGGTTTGGTTCTGTTGGTTTCTTTTTTTCTCCTGGGTCACGCGTTCAACACAGGGGTTTTCTCCTTCCAGGCCGGAGGATGGGAGGCACCGTTTGGTATCTCATTCGTTGTGGATAAACTCAGCGCTATCATGATCGCGATCTCGGGACTGATGGCGTTCACCTCCTCGTTCTATGCCTTTGCAACAATTGACAAGGAGAGGGAAAAATTCGGATTCTACACCCTTCTTTCCACTCTTTTTATGGGCATTAACGGCAGCTTCCTCACGGGCGACATCTTCAACCTTTATGTCTGGTTCGAAGTGATGCTGATGTCATCCTTCGTACTGATAGCTCTGGGTGGAACCAAAGCGCAGCTTGAAGGCGCGGTTAAATACGTGACACTGAATTTGCTCTCCTCAACATTTTTCCTTATCGCTGTCGGAATTCTCTACGGAATGGTGGGAACCCTCAATATGGCAGACCTTGCTGTTAAGATACCCGCTCACCCTGAGGGGTGGCTGACAACCACAGTGGCTCTGTTGTTCCTGATCGCGTTCGGTATAAAATCGGCGGTTTTCCCCCTGTTTTTCTGGTTGCCGGCATCATATCACACTCCACCGGCGGTGGTTTCAGCAGTGTTCGCGGGAATGTTGACAAAAGTGGGGGTTTACGCCATGATAAGGGTGTTCACGCTGATCTTCAGCAACAACCCGGAGGTAACTCACACGGCGATCCTCGTTATCGCGGGATTCACAATGCTCGTTGGTGTTCTTGGCGCGGCGGCTCAGAATGATATCAGAAAGATACTCTCTTTTCATATAGTCAGTCAGATAGGCTACATGATAATGGGGCTTGGGCTTAATTCAGCAGTGGCTGTTGCAGGGGCGGTGTTTTACATCATCCATCACATCATTGTTAAGACAAACCTGTTTCTTATCGGCGGCGTGATCAAAGAGATAAGGGGTACCTACTCTCTTGAAAAACTCGGTGGAGTTTACAAAGCCTATCCCCTTCTCGGATTGTTGTTCCTTGTACCGGCACTTTCCCTCGCGGGAATTCCGCCACTCTCGGGTTTCTGGGCGAAGTTCTCATTGGTTAAAGCAGGCTTCGAAGCGGAGGCCTGGACGATCACAGCCCTTTCTCTTTTCGTCTCCATACTGACACTTTACTCAATGATGAAGATCTGGAACGAGGTTTTCTGGAAAGACACGCCCGCTGAGTTTGAAGTAACCGACAAATACAATGAATTCTCAACAGGGAAGAAGGCTTTGCTTATTGCTCCCGCGGTCGTGCTTGCCGTGCTTACACTTGTGATCGGATTTTACACTTCACCCTTCTTCGACGCGGCGGCAGGTTCAGCGAGCGAGCTGATGAACAAGGCAGATTACATCAATAGTGTTTTGAGGTTGAAATGACGGCAAAATTCGCTCTTCACCTCGCTCTTTCCCTTCTGTGGATGTTCCTTTCGGGCAATTTCGGCTTTATTCCCTTTGTTGAGGGGGCCGCGGTCGGCTTGGGTATCATGTTCGTACTCGATCCTGTTCTTGGCTCCAAAGGTTACATCAGGAAGCTCTTTAAGGTAATTGAGCTACTTCTGTTTTTCCTGTGGGAATTGCTCCTGTCAAACTTCAAAGTGGCAATGGAGGTTTTGACACCTCAATTTATTTCCGAACCCGCGATCGTGGCAATACCCCTTTCAGTAAAAAGCGATATTGAAATCACACTTCTGGCTAACATGATCACTCTAACACCGGGTACACTAAGTATTGATGTGTCAGATGACAAGATGTTTCTGTATGTTCACCTGATGTACGGTAGTGAACCTGACAAAGCGATCCAGGAGATAAAGTCCGGATTTGAAAGAAGGATCATGGAGGTGTTCGCGTGATGTTTCTCGATTTTGCAATCGATTTTTCACTCGCCGTGCTCGGATTCACGATACTTCTCGCCATCGTCCGTCTGGTGAAAGGCCCCCACACTGCCGACCGTGTGGTGGCTGCTGATCTGGTCACATCGGTCGCCATAGCCTTCATTTCGATCTTTTCGATCAGAACGGGTGAGACGTGGATACTCGACGTTGGACTGATCCTCGGATTCGCCGGATTCCTTGGCACAACCGGATACGCATATTATCTACAATTAAGAGGGAAGAAATGAGTGACATAATTACAGGAATCTTCCTGATCCTCGGCAGTTTGATCGTTCTCCTCGCCGGTCTCGGACTGGTTAAAATGCCCGATATCTATACCAGAATGTCGGCAACCTCAAAGGCCTCCACCCTTGGTGTATCAGTGGTTCTGATAACTACCGGCTTCTTTTTCGGCACCACCGGGATCATCACCCGCACCATTCTAATCGTTGTTTTCCTAATGCTCACCGCCCCCGTCGCTTCGCATCTTCTTGGCAAAGCCGCGTACCTAAATAAACTCCCTCTCTGGGAAAAAACTAAGAGGGATGACCTTTCTGGTAGCGTTTAGCTATTAGTTATTAGCTATTAGCTATCAGTTATTAGCTATCAGTTATTAGCTATTAGCTATTAGCCTTTTAAGTTGGAGGCTGTACTGTTCGTTAAGTTGATATTAACATGAAAAATCGTTTTTGAAATATTGGCTCCCTGAAACATACCGTAGCTCTCATCGCATTGGAACCTGGCTAATAGCTAATCGCTAATAGCTAATCGCTAATAGCTAATCGCTAATAGCTAATCGCTAATAGCTGATAGCTAACCACTAATATCAAACCTTTTCTGTAATTTTAGGGACGGAGATTTTATAATTTTT
>JAEYUD010000268.1 GCA_023433685.1 Bacteroidota bacterium | reverse complement strand
TTATTGCTCATTGAGTACTCCTTGGAATAAACACCGGCAACAGTTCTGGTTTGAGCCTGGAACCTGCCGCAAATCTTTTCAATCGCCATCGAAATTTCACCGAGAGTTGCCCTGGCTCTGGCAGCATCAACTGAGAGCTCGAGCAGGTTACCCTCGCCGGTTTCAGCGGCTCTTGTGAGGGCTGCCAGCGTTTCTTCCACTCTGGCTTCATCTCTTTTGCTTTTAACTTCCTGAAGCCGCCTTAGCTGCGATATCCTCACCGCAGTGTTGTCAACCTCAAGAATTTCAATAGCTTCCTCTTTTTCAGGACGATACTTGTTAACTCCAAGTATGGTTTCCGCGCCACTGTCGATGCGGGCCTGTCTTCTGGCGGATGCTTCTTCGATCCTCAATTTTGGGATACCGGCTTCGATCGCTTTTGTCATACCACCATAAGACTCCACTTCAAGGATGTGTTGCCAGGCACGGTCAACAAGAGCCTTTGTCAGGGCTTCGAGGTAGTATGAACCACCCCACGGATCAATTACCTTGCAGATACCGGTTTCATCCTGCAGGAAAAGCTGCGTGTTTCGGGCTATCCTGGCAGAGAAATCAGTTGGGAGGGCTATCGCTTCATCCAAAGAGTTTGTGTGTAATGACTGTGTGTGCCCGAGTGAAGCAGCGAGAGCTTCGATGCAGGTACGCACCACGTTGTTGAATGGATCCTGCTCTGTAAGGCTCCACCCTGAGGTCTGTGAGTGGGTACGCAGTGACATCGATTTGGGATTTTTCGGATCAAACATTCGGATGAGTCTTGCCCAGATCAGGCGGGCAGCTCTCATTTTTGCCACTTCCATGAAATAATTCATTCCCTGTGCCCAGAAGAACGAAAGCCGGGGAGCGAATGAATCGATATCCATCCCCGATTTTATACCGGTTCTGACATATTCCAGTCCATCTGCAAGAGTGTAGGCCATCTCAAGATCGGCAGTGGCACCGGCTTCCTGCATATGATACCCGGAGATGCTTATACTGTTGAATTTGGGCATTTCCTTTGAAGTATAGCGGAAAATATCTGCTATTATTCGCATCGACATGGCAGGTGGATAGATATAGGTGTTTCTCACCATGTACTCTTTAAGAATGTCATTCTGAATGGTTCCGCTCAAGAGTTCATGGGCAACACCCTGTTCTTCGGCCGCGACGATATAAAAAGCCATTACCGGAAGCACTGCACCGTTCATTGTCATTGAGACTGACATTTTATCGAGTGGTATCGAATCAAAAAGGATTTTCATATCTTCAATCGAATCGATCGCTACTCCGGCTTTACCGACATCACCGATGACCCTTGGGTGGTCAGAATCATAACCGCGATGAGTAGCGAGATCAAATGCAACTGAAAGACCCATTTGACCGGCGGCAAGATTCCTGCGGTAGAAAGCGTTACTCTCTTCAGCGGTCGAGAATCCCGCGTACTGCCTTACAGTCCATGGCCTTTGAACATACATGGTTGCATAAGGTCCTCTCAAAAACGGGGGTATACCCGCTACGTAATCGAGATGTCCGGCATCTTTTATGTCATCCCTGGTATACAAGGTTTTAACCGGGATCTGTTCCATCGTGTTCCAAATAACATCTTCAGGGTTTTTGCCCGTTTCCTTCCGGAATGTCTCTTTCCATTTCAGATATGAATCCTGGAACTCCGGTGCTTTAAACTTTGGTGCTTTAAATTCGGGTCTTTTCATTTTTCAACTCCCGTTTTATCAAAAATAGAGGATATAACAGCAACTACATCGGCTCCGAGGAAAATGAAATCATCAATTCCGGATCGTTTGTGGTCTTCCACCTGATCCTTTGGAAATCCTGCAAGAATGCATGTAGCTTCCGGGATTGCAACCTTGATCTCCTTCACGAATACGGGCACCAGTTCAGGATAGGTTTCATCAGTCGAACAGAGAACAAACACTTTAGCTCCGGATGCAACCGCGCCTTCAACTCCATCAGATATCGAAGTGACTGGATTTCCATTGATAACTTCAAATCCGCCCGCTTCAAAAAAACCACGTGAAAAATCCGCGCGTGCCTTGTGTTGTTTTACTGGACCCACATTGAAGAGAAAGAGTTTGGGGGCGGAACCGGAACGCTCTTTATTTGTTGAGGCTCTATGTCTCAGTTCCTCAAAATGTGCCGCGGGTCTGTCAACCTGTAAAACTGGACACTTGAGGCTCTCTGAACCGGGTTTCAGATGGCTGAAAATTTCACCAAGAGTTGCACCTTTTGAGGCGAGATCAACCGACAGTTCAAACTTTGAAGTGAAACCGGGTTCATTCTTGACTTTTTCGAGATCGACAAGAATCGCGTCATGGTGACCGGACGAGCCTGAAACCCTAAGCCTTTGTAACCATTCGGCTCTTTTGTCGTGGACCTCTTTAGGGTCGGGTTTGGACTGTTTTTTTACATTTTCTTTAACATTCGCATACTGATTTACTCCAACCATAACTGATTTTCTGGTAGAGGCATCTTTAACTCTTTTGTCTGCGACTGCTTTAATGTCATTCTGCATTTTGCCTGACATCACAGCTTCCGTAACACCACCGGCAGCTTCAATTTCCATGAAATAGTCCCAGGCTTTTTGGGCAACTTCATAAGTAAGTGTTTCAATATAATATGAACCACCCGCCGGATCGGTAACGTGATCGAGGTGGGACTCTTCGCTAAGGATCAGTTGAGTGTTTCTTGCAATCCTGTTTGAGAATTCGTCGCCTTCATTGAATAATTGATCAAAAGGCAGGGTTTCTATCACATTTACACCACCACTAACAGCAGAGAAAGCCTGAGTGGTAACTCTCAGCATGTTCACGTAGGGATCAATTATCGAATGATAATACGAGGATGTGCGGGCTGCCATGTAGAGTGGAATACTTCCACTTATGCCTGATTGCTCGAGAAGTTCGGCAAAAACCAATCTTGAGGCTCTGAACTTGGCAATTTCCATAAAAAGATTTGTACTAATTCCAAATCGGCAGAAGAGGGAAGACGCGATAGTTTCAGGATCCACTCCAATCATTTTACATCTGATGATCATCTCTGATGCTGAAGCCAGAGCAATACCAAGCTCTTGAACCGCGGATGCTCCTTTTTCCGTGTAAACCGAGGCATCAACACCCGCAACTCTAACTTTGGAATTGATCCCGTTCAGATACGCGACCGAGCTGGATATTTGATTGTAAGCTTCATCAAAACTGAAAGGAAGTCTTCCAAGTTCGAAAATTGTCGAAACCGGGTCGGCATAGATAGCTCCTGACACATCAGTCAGGGCAACCCCATCGTTCTTCAACCATGCCGCGAACAAGGATAAAAATGGTAAGGGTGAAGCACCCGCGTTTACGAAAAACGGACATGCTTTTGGGTCAACACCTTTGAGTGCACGCGAAAGGCTGCCAATTCCGGAAATAGATACTCCATCTTTACCAGTCTCTCCAACTTTCCCATAATCAGCATCAAGACCCAGTCTTGCAGTAACATCCAAAGGGAGGAAGATGGCGTTTTGCCCTTTATTCAGGGCATCGAGCAGCAACCGGTTAAAATTTTCGGCATAAGGGTGGGTTAAACTTTGCGCGATCAGCCAGGAACCATTTGAATTACCGGAGGCGGTAGCACCTCTGAGATAGTTCAACAGGCCCGGGAATTGTTCGTTTAGAGGTATATTTTCAAGGTGCTCGCGGGTATAAAGGGGTTGAAGGTCGATACCTTCGTATGTTTTAGTGACAAGTTTTTTTTCAAAGGGGATGCCTTTTAGATCAACTTCCGCGGTACGCTTCCATTCAGCGTGATCAGAAGGTGGAAACAGCTCCCCAAGTTCTAATTTTTCAGGTAATCTCTCATTCATAGATTCATATCTCGAATTGTTATCATAAAAAAAATTCTTCGATATTGTAAAATACGTAATTAAATGATCATACTGATTGTAAAAGGGAACAAATGAGCGCTATAACCGTTTAATGGATGTATGGGTTATTTTTAGAATAAATAACGGTTATTCAATTTCTTATATTGCGTTTTTGATAAAAAGATTTGGACCAACGATTGATCAATAGAGTCAGGAAATTTATGAGAACACCTCTTTTTGTGGCAGTAGTCTTCCTTTTCGTATTTTCATTTAATGCTTCTGTGTGTTCACAGGGTACGACAGCTGATACGGGCAAAACCCTCGTACCGGAGGAACGGCATTCTTCCGCCATGCAGCTTGTATCAATGTTTGTCGAGAAATATCACTACAGCCCGAAGGAATTTAACGACAGCCTTTCAGCCTGGATATTTAATGATTATCTGAAAGGGCTTGACTTTCAGAGGATGTACTTTCTGCAGTCGGACATTGACCAATTTCAGGAATTCAAGTTTGTTCTCGATCAGAATATGAGCACCGGCAATCTTGAGCCTCCATTTGAGATTTTCAATCGTTATCGTGAGAGAATGAACAACCGGATAATTTACGCGTTGAAGGTTTTATCCGCACCGGTCGATCTGACAAAGAACGAGGAAGTTAATCTCGACCGGGAGAAGGCACCTTACGCCAAAAATGAGAAAGAGCTCGATGATATCTGGCTCAAAAGAATAAAATTTGATCTGATCGGGTTGATCCTTGGCGGAAAGGAAGAAAAAGATGCCAGGGAAGTGCTTGAGAAAAGGTACAAAAACCTTCAGAAAGCGCTAAATCAATATCGGGCAGATGATGTGTTCCAAATATATATGGCTTCCGTAATGGAGTCGATCGATCCTCACTCATCGTATATGTCACCGAAAACCTCACAGGATTTCAACATCAACATGGCCCAGTCACTCGAAGGAATTGGCGCAACCCTCACTTCGGAAAATGATTATGTAACTATCGTGCGAGTCGTTCCCGGTGGACCGGCCTCAAAAAGCGGATTGCTCGATGATGGTGACAGGATAATTGCTGTTGGTCAGGGAGATGATGGTGAGATGGTTGATATAGTGGGTTGGAGAACCGATGACGCGGTTCAACTAATTCGTGGTGCCAAAGGAACCACCGTAAAACTCAGCATTCTGAAAAAGAAAGAGGGCGCGAACGCGATTCCAAAAGAAATAAAACTTGTCAGGGAGAAGATCAAAATTGAAGAACAGTCCGCGAAGAAAAAACTTATTGAAATCAATGAAGACGGCAAGTCTTACAAGATAGGTGTTATTGATGTTCCTTCTTTTTACCTCGATTTCGAATGTAAAAGAAAAGGTGAGAAGGACTTCAAGAGTACATCAAACGATGTCAGGAAGATAATTGACACGCTGAAAGCCGAAGGCGTCAGTGGAATAGTGATGGACCTGAGAAACAACGGGGGTGGTTCATTACTCGAAGCGATCGAACTCACCGGCCTGTTTATAAAAACGGGTGCGGTTGTTCAGGTGCGTGAATCAGACGGTTCGGTAAAAGTGAACCGTGACAATGATCCTTCAATAGCGTGGGATGGGCCTTTGGCAGTATTGATCAACTCGGGAAGTGCATCCGCGAGTGAGATCTACGCGGCTGCAATTCAGGACTATGGAAGAGGGATCATCCTCGGTGAGCAGTCTTTCGGTAAAGGCACGGTTCAGAATCTGATCGATCTGGACAAGGTGTCCGGAGGTTCAAAGCTCGGGCAATTAACACTTACGATAGCCAAGTTTTACCGGATATCGGGCGGCAGCACACAACATAAAGGCGTTATACCTGACATCCTGTTCCCTTCGGCGTTTGATCCTTCCGAAACCGGCGAGAGCAGTTACCCAACAGCACTGCCGTGGGATAAAATCGCGGCAACAGCTTACCCGGCGATTAGCGGGATCACTTCATACTTTAAAGAATTGAGTGAGAGACACGATCAAAGAACAGCGAAAAATTCCGAATACCAGTATTTCATACAGGATCTCGAGAAATCAAAAAAGCACAGGAATGAGAAAGTGTTCTCGTTAAATCTTGAAAAGAGGAAGCAGGAGCAGGCAGAGAAGAAGAAAGATGAAGAAGCAAGGAAAAACGAGAGAGCCAAAAGAGGTTCAATCGAACTGGATAAAGATGGAAAAGTGGTTAAAGAATCTCTCGTGGTCGAAGATCCGCTCCTTGAAGAGTCGGGTCACATCCTCGCGAACCTTATAGAAGATATGGATGCCGGAAAAACCGGTAAAAAATAGTTAAAATTTCAGAAGTGGCCTGCAAATTAATTGCGGGCCACTTTTTCAATCGCCTCCCTGTACCACCCCATTACCACTCTTGGCCTGGTGATCACCGTGCCGACCACTACCGCGAATGCACCCAGTTTCATCATTTCGGCTGCTTCTCCGGGTGATTTTATTTTTCCCTCTGCGATCACAGGGATATCACAATCTTTCACGAGATTCTTTAACAATTCAAAATCAGGTTCGTCTTTCGGAAGGTGGGAGGTTTCAGGTGTGTAGCCACTCAGAGTAGTGGAAAGGCAATCAGCACCTGCTTCACAGCAAGCGGTTCCTTCCGCGTAAGTCGCGATGTCAGCCATGATTACAGTTCCGGGGAATCTTTCCTTTATCGTGGAAATGAATTCCGGACCGGTTAGATCCTCCCTTGGTCTAAAAGTTCCATCCACTGCGATGATATCGCAACCAAGCTTCCTTAACTGTTCAACCTGACGAAAAGAACCTGTGATCTTTACAGTGCCATCGGGGAATTTCCCTTTTAGCAGTCCAATCATCGGCAGCGGTACATCACGAATGATCCTTCTGATCTTTGCAAGCCCTTGTGAGCGAATTGCAGCCGCGCCCGCCATTTCCGCGGCTCTTGCGAAAAGAGTTACTCCGCCGGGGGTATTGAACGGGTCGTCACCCTCTGACTGACACGAGACGATCAGTCCACCTTTTATTTTATTGAATACATCACTCATTTCTTTTCTTCCGCGATAATTATACATTCAGAATCCTGGCGTATGTTTTTAAGCTCGATCTCTGCAATTGAGAGGAGTTGTGATTCATAAAGCAGACCACTAAGATCAATAATTTTTGGTCCTGCAATCACAAAAATTCCAGGTATCAAGGCTCCGGCATCGCCGTAGGTCGTCATATCCGCAATAATGGAACTGATCTTCGACTTTATTGAAGCAGCGGTACACGCATAAGCGGTGGCCCCGTTCATTTGCAGTCTGATCGTTCCTTCATCATCGATAACTTTTACGCCATCAACTTTTTCATTCAGAAGCCCGAAGAGCTTCGATTTTTTGTGTGAAGCGGCGTAGACATAGAGTGAGCCGGTGGAACCCACGAACCTTACGTCACTTAATTGCTGTTTGAAAGCCCTGGCAGCAGTTTCATGAATTTCATCCACACCAAGGGTCGTTATTCCAAGGTCTTTTGTGCGTAACTCTCCCGAGCCAAGGGCAGTGGCTATCACCTTCTTGTTCTGATTGTCGATCTCTATTGTCACCTCAACAGAACCCGGATTCGCGCCCATTTTAACTACCGATTCAAAAGCCTCCTGCCGGATGGCAAGTATGTCATTCTCGGAAGGGTTTATAATATTTCTTTCTACCGAGTCACGGATAATGCCGAGAGCCGCGCCTATAGCTGAAATCACTTCACAGTTTTCGGCGATTTTATGCGGTACACCGATATGTGCTGCACTGAAAGGAACAAGCGCCGAGGCACCACCCCCACCTCCGACAAATTCAATTAGTGATTCGTCAAGTTTATACTCCCGGCTCAGCTGCTTGATCACCGGTTTTATTTTTTCAGCCGAAAGTGTAAGTATTTCAGTGGCAATCTCATCACCTTTTTTCCCGGTCTGTTTTTCGAGCAATGCAAAGAGGGAATTAAGGGACTCTTTATCCGCTCCGCCATGACCAACAGCTTTTACAAGCCCGAGTTTGTAGGAACATTCAGTCGGGGTGATCGTGTAGCTTTCCGGCTGACCGGGTAATTTAATGCTGAAATAGTCGGGAGGGTCGCCTTTTAAAGGTGTTACCGATTCAAATGAACCACCGGAAAAGTCCACCTTATCAGCGAACGCGGCGTAATGAAGTCCGGCAATATGAGCTGATCTTGGCCCCACATCAACAAAATGTCCGTCAGTAAAACGTGGAACTGAACCACCTGCAATTCCCAAGGTCCGGACATCAAGGGTTCTTACAAAAAGGCGGTTTCCACCAATTTGTGCGGTTTTAACCTGGGGTTTGCCGTTTTTTATTACGCTTATATCGGTTGAAGTGCCACCCACTTCAAGAAAAATGCCGTCCGAAATCTTCACGTACTTCAAGGCGGCAGCAACACCTGCTGCAGGACCGGAGAGCATGGTAAGTATGGGTCGTTTTCTCATTTCGTTGATGTCCATAATGCCACCATCCGAGCGCATCACCATCAGAGGGGCATCGATCCCGCTTTCACGTACTGCCTTTTCGGTCATATTAGCGGTTTCAAGCATTTTTGGCATCATGCTCGCGTTAATAACAGCAGTACGGGTACGTACTCTTAAACCATAAAGTTTTGTGATACTGCTTGCCGTTGTTGTTAGTAACCCCATCCCGGAGGAGACAGATGCAACAAATTCCTCATTAGCCGGATCGTCCACACCGAATGCCTCTGTGACAACGATAACTTGTGCCCCTTCATCAACCATTTCCTTTATCAGACGGGGGACTGACCTCTGCCATCCCTCTTTGCCGACGTCGATAAACCGGAACCGGGTTTGAAGGAATTTTCCGGGTGAGAGCTCTATATTTTTGGGATCGCACTCTTTCTTCGCGAGGAGTGCCTCGAATCCTTTTGCCATACCGACCACGCCAACAACCGCGACATCTCCCTCAAGCAGCGCGTTGGTTGCCTGCGTTGTTGAGTGGGCAATAAGTATCACCTCTTCTGGTTTAATACCGGCTGACTCAATTAGTTGCATCATTGAGTCTACAACGCCTCTGGCAACCCCCTCTGCGGCTTTATGCGTGGTTGGAACGCACGATTTACCAACAATTGAGTAATCCGCGATATCAACCGCGACGGCGTGAGTAAACGTTCCACCGACGTCAATGCCTATTTTTATTTTTCTAAGTTCATTCATAGTTCACTCTCAATAAAATATAAGGGCGGCTGCCACTAAACCGATAATTGCCGCGCCCCATGTGTAGGGGAGGGTGTTCCACATTATTTTCTGCACGTCTATTTTCATTTCATTCGCGAGCCAAACATTCTGGGTGTTGGTAGGATCACTAATCCCCTGTATCTGCCCTACAGACATCAAAAGTCCCATTATCGCTCCGGCAGGCATACCTCCCGCGAGGAAGATCGCGGCAATGCCGTATCCCATTCCCCAAACATTAAGAGGGCCACGATAAAGGGCTAGAGGTGCTGCCAGACTGAATAGCAATATATAACCAGAAGCCGATTCCGGTTTTATCGCCTCAAGAACGGGTTTAAGAAGCAGGAGCACGGGCCAGCCTTCACCATAATTTTGCATCAGCGCTTGGGGAGGTCCCATTACAGCGTTCAGAAGCATTCCGATACCGAGCATCAACGCCACTGCCGGCATAACAACGGCTCCACCGTCAAGAACCGATCTGATCAATATATTCAGCGAATTTTTTCTGTATGTTGAAAGATAGCCGTAACCAAGTCCCGCGATAAATGCTGCGATGAAATTGATATTGAAAACAAGTATCAGAACAAGGGGGATAACCGGGATGAAGTAAGCCGTGAAATTGGTTTTCTCACTCACCCCATCCTTCAAAATCCGGATAAGATTGAGCAATACCAACAAGGCGATACCTCCGCCGATCAGATATTTAAGAATTACCGGCACTGAAGCAAGAACGGCAGAGGTTGATTCCCTGAACTCTACCGGGAGTGTATTCCAACCAAAATAACCAGCCGCCAAAATGACGAACAGTATTCCGGAGATCAGACCTATTCTTAAAAATTTAACATCGTGCCCATCACGATAAAGTTGAATGGTTATGTAAAGCATCGAGATAATGAACATCACAGCCAGCATCACGAGGGCAAACGACTGAACCTCACCCGTCTCTAACTTTAATACCTGGGTATACACTGCCCAGTTGCCGACATTCATAATTCCGCCGATGCTGAGCCCTGTGAGAAAAATTCCTACAGTGGTAACCGGACCCACCCCGACGGATGCGAGAATCGGTAAAGCCACAGTTGAAACCATAATAATGGCACCAAGGCCTCCCAGGGTGGTAAAAAGAAGAGAGATCAGCACCAGCATCACCATTGAAATTGCCCATGGCTTGTCGCCCGAGAGCTCAGCGCCGGTTTTAATGAAGCTTTCGGCAACACCGGTTTTCTGCATCATTATTGAGAGCATGCTACCGAATATTGCGATAGTATAAGCCTCAGAGAGACGGGTCGCACCATTTCCGAGTACAAGAGTGAAAACGTCCACAATATTCACACCAGAGATCACAGGGATAAAGAAGGCGAGAACAGGGAGAGCCAGAAGCGCCGGAAGCATTCGTCTGAACATCAAAAGTACGAATGCGACGAACACTGCAAGCAGAAGAAAAAGTTGAATTGTTTCCATGCAGTTAATTTGGTTCTGAAACTTATTAATTTAGCAGTGTAATTTAATGGATTTTTGTTTCTGTTTCATTTGAATGTAGCCGGAAAAATTAATGAATATTAAGAAGAACCGTTCACTACTTGAACTAAATACATTTGGGGTTGATTCTGTTGCCGCGCACTATCTTAAAATAACTGAAGAAGGTGAGCTTACCGAAGCGGTGCGGTATGTTGAGAAAAATCGACTTGGGTTTCTGATACTGGGTGGTGGAAGCAACATGCTTCTGACAGAAGCTAAAATAAATAAAGCGATTTTGCATGTCCAGACAAAAGGAATCGAAATAATAGAAGACACTCCCGACCATGCGATTGTTGAGTGTGCCGCCGGTGAGTCATGGGATGATCTGGTAGCCTTCACTGTTGAGTGCGGTCTTGGGGGAATTGAAAACATGTCACTGATACCCGGAACTGTTGGAGCAGCACCAATTCAAAATATTGGCGCGTACGGGCAGGAATTGAAGGATACTTTTGAATCCGCGCGTGTTTGGCTTTTTGATGAGAAGAAGACCAGGGAAGTTGCACACGAAGAGTGCAATTTCGGTTACCGTGACAGTATATTCAAGAATGGTCTGAAGGGAAAAGCTTTGATTCTTGGTATTAGATTGAAGCTTAAAAAGAATCCAAAGCTTAACATCGCTTATAAAGGTGTCAGGGAGTTAATCTTTAAAGAGGAGACCTCAAAACCGGGATTAAAAGAGGTTAGAGAAGCGATCATTCAGTTAAGAACGGAAAAACTGCCTGATCCTAAAATATTGGGTAATGCCGGGAGTTTCTTTAAAAATCCGGAAATAAGTGAAGAATCATTCTTCATTCTGCAACGGCTTTCACCGGGGCTCGAAGGTTTTAAGACAAAGGAGGGGAAGGTTAAAATTTCCGCGGCCAAATTGATCGAACTATCCGGATGGAAGGGGAGAAGGACAGGGAATTGCGGCGTCTATGAAAAACATTCACTTGTTCTGGTAAATTATGGCGGAGCCACCGGGAAGGAAATTGTTGAACTGTCCGGCTCGATAATTCACGACGTGTACGATAAATTCGGCATTAAAATGTCAGCCGAAGTGAACTTTATTTAGCCAAGGAATGATGAGAACCAAATGGCAGCAGAAAAATAGAGCGGTACTCCAAAAATAATATTGAATGGGAACGTGATAGCCAAAGAGGCAGTCAGGTAAAGTGAGGGGTTGGCCTCAGGCAATACGATCCTTACCGCGGCAGGCGCGGCTATATACGATGAGCTTGCGGCAAGCACACCTATAAGAACAGCGTTTCCTGTTTCGAGTCCGAAGAGAGTCGCGAGGAATGAAGCAGTTAATCCATTGATAACTGGGAAGAGAATCGCGAACAGAGTGAGTTGTATACCAACTTTACCGAATTCGTGGAGCCTCCTTCCGGCGACAATTCCCATATCGAGCAGAAAAAAGGTGAGCACCCCCTGAAAGGGATCAATAAAGAATGGTTTTGTTAATGTGTGCCCTTTCTCGCCCGTTATCATGCCGATCAGTAAGCTTCCGAGTAAGAGTATTACACTTTCGTTCGTTATCGATTCAAACAGGATTGACTTAAGCGACCTGCGGCCGGTTGCCTGAGATGTATAATAAATTGCGAGTCCGATTCCTATCAGGATAGCCGGAAATTCCATTAGCGCCATTACACCTACCATAAACCCGCCATAATGGTGGCCTGTTCTTTCAAGGTAAGATATTGTGGTGACAAAAGTTACCACACTCACTGAACCGTAGTGTGAAGCGATTGCTCCGGCGTTGATGGCGTCAAGCTTGACGAGAATTTTTAAGATAAAGAATGCCATCACGGGGATTAGAGCGGCAAAGCCAACAGCAAGCATGGCTGAAGTGACAAGATCTCCGGTGAAGCCTGTTTTAGAAATTTCATACCCCCCCTTGAAACCTATTGAGGCCATCAGGTAGTATGAGAACATCTTGATAATTGGTTCCGGAATCTTAAGTTCGGATCTGATGAGAGCTACAGTAAGCCCCAAAATGAAGAAGAGGATAGCCGGATTTTTTAGATTGATCAGGCCATTTGTTAAGAATTCTAACATGAAACCTCAATTTCTGGCAGAAGATTAGGATTTTTGACTCGCAAAAAAACAAAAAATAATTTACATTGCAATGCGTAAAATTTAATAACTATGGTGAATAATTTTTGAAACATCTAAATATATTCATTCTAATCGCTTTATTTCTTGTCTCCACATCATACTCTCAGACAAAAACTGATCAAAAAAAGGAAAAATCGTTAGCTATAGGCGCCAGTGGCAATTTGCCGACAGGCCCATGGCGAAACCGGGCTACATTTGGTGCGGGTGTCCACGTAAAATATGAAGTGAACATCAGCACAACGGTTTCGTGGTTCCTTCAGGCCGGTTATCTTCACTATTGGGGAAAAGAGTCATCATTCGGTACTACAAAGTATACCACCTATTTTGATACAGGTGAGTTTGGAACCGGCATTGAAATACATTCAAAGAAAAGGTACTTCGGTCTGTTTGGACTGACGGTAAATACATTTGCCCGAAAAGCACTTGTTGTTCAAAACATTTCAGGTTGGAATCAGGAAACGAGAACCAACAACCAGGTTGAAAAGTTTGGTGTTATGATGGGAGGGGGTTATGTTTACCCACTTACAGAACAACTGGATCTTGAGGGAACAGCCGTCTATAATTATCTTGGTGATGAAGGTTCAAACCTTGGTTTGGTTGCCGGATTAAAAATAAAATTCTATTGATCACACTCAATCATTGGAGGTAAAATGGCAAACGTTGTTAACTGGTTTGAAATTCCGGTAAAAGATATGAAGCGTGCCGCTAAATTCTATGGAGAGCTTTTTGGCACCGAGCTGGCGATAATGTCAATGGGACCACATGAAATGGCATTTTTGCCTGCTGAAGACCAAGAGTCGGTTTCGGGTTCGCTCTGCAGCGGCCCTGATTATATACCTTCTTCCGATGGCACCCTGGTCTACCTGAACGCCAATCCCGATCTGAATGTGATGCTGAATCGTGTAAGTGATGCCGGCGGGGTCGTGCTACTGCCTAAAAGGCAGATCACCCCTGAATATGGTTACATGGCACTATTTCTTGATTCGGAAGGAAACAAAATAGCCCTTCACTCGATGGAATAGAGAGTGCGAAGTTTCAAATTTCTCCTTATTCTTTTCGTCATATTGAGTGGTTTCGGAGCCTCTTCTGTTGAACAGCGAAAAGCACCATCAATTAAGCAATTACATTGGTTAAAAGGGAAGTGGTCGCGTGTATCCGCTGGAGTGGAACATATCGAAACCTGGCAGATCAAGAAAGACTCGCTTCTCGAAGGAGAAGGTTACTATCTGAAATCAGATAACAAGAAAGTGACCGAAAAACTCTCGATCCGCTGGGAGAAAGGTGAACTTTATTATATTGCAGATGTGCCGGAGAATACACAACCGGTTTATTTCAAAAACATCCTCTTGAACGATTCAGTGGCCGTTTTTGAGAACAGGTCACATGACTACCCCAATAAGATAACGTACATCAAAGAGAGCAAGAGGAGTTTCCAGGTGATCCTGAATGACAACTCAGGAACAAAATCCCGGAAACTCTCCTTCAAATTGGTTACTAAAAGGTAGTTGGCTAACCCAGCTCGAAAGTGGTAACCCCAAATATTTTTTCCCGTCTTCGCTCCGGGTTTCCACCTGCATACATCCGTGCAGTCTCAAAAGCGTACTTCATACCCTGTGATCTGGCCAGTTCCATTGCGGCACTGTTAACTTCCGACACGTCGAGATATACCGGCTTACCTTCTGCATAATCAATCAACTGGAGAAAGAGTGTTCTTGCCGTCGCGGGGTCATCGGCAAAAAGTGGTCCGACTTTAAAACCGCCGTTGGTGCAGAGCCGGATAGTGCCATAACCTCTCAGATTGATCCCGTCACCTGCTTTTAGCGAATAACTGTCGGGCATGAAAAGCCACTCCTTCAGAAAGGCGCCCCTGGTGGCGGGGAAAATCGTTTTGTCGTAGTCCAGAATATTGCACATATCAGCTTCGACGATAGCGGATAGTTCAAAAGATTTCTTTGGGATCATATCATTCCCTTCGAATCTGATCTGCCTGTAGGCGAACTCATATCCCGATTTCACGTAATTGTGCTGCTGTTCAACCACTCCGTCCATCCCGGAGGGAATATCTTTCAGTCTGTCAAATCCGGCTTTCCATATCTGATAACCGTAACCCTTCCCCCGGAATTCAGGTTTAACGATATAGAAACCCATAAATCCGAATTCGTCGTCATATCTGACGGCAGACTTAACAGCGATGACTTCACCTTCGAGTTCACCAACCAGAAACCCTTCAGGGTCAGTGAAGAGAAAAGGGCGTGCATCATGAAGGCCGGGGTTCCAGCCCTCTTTATCGGCCCAGTCGAGGAAAATTGAAAGTTCTTTAGGGAGTGCTTTCCGGATCTTGTACGACATCGATAGCTCCTGAAAATAAAATGAATGAATTCAGAAGTGGAAATTATGAATCTTTTTAAATAAAAAAAATCCCGCCCCTGAAACAGGGACGGGATCAAGCGGAAAGGGCGGGATTCGAACCCGCGGTACCGGTAAAAGTACACACGCTTTCCAGGCGAGCCTATTCAACCACTCTAGCACCTTTCCGTTGTTACCTTACGGTAAACCCTTGCGGAGAGAGGGAGATTCGAACTCCCGGTGAGCCGGAGCCCACAACAGTTTTCGAGACTGCCGCATTCAACCACTCTGCCATCTCTCCAATTGATTTTACAGGAATAATATTCCTAAAGAAGACTTCAAATATAAGAAGTATCGATTTAACGACAAAAAAGGGACATCCTGATTTCAGGATTTTGAATAAAAAAAGGCTGCCCGGAGACAGCCTTTGTAATCATTATTTTGTTGCCTTATTTATCAGGCGAGATCAAAGCGATCAAGATTCATAACCTTTGTCCATGCGGCTATGAAATCGTTCACGAATTTCTCTTTGCCATCAGAAGAAGCATAAACCTCGGCAACTGCTCTTAATTCAGAGTTTGATCCAAAAACGAGATCAACGCGTGAGGCAGTCCATTTGATTTTTCCGGTTTTGGAATCTCTACCCTCGAACTTTTCTTTCGCCTCGTCAGATGGAGTCCAGATGGTATCCATCTTCAGTAAATTGACAAAAAAGTCGTTTGTGAGAACACCGGGGCGGTCAGTGAAGATACCTGTTGTTGAGTTGTCATAGTTGGAGTTCAATGCTCGAAGACCACCGATCAGAACAGTCATCTCTGGCGCGGTCAGTGTAAGGAGCTGAGCTTTATCCAGTAACAGATGCTCTGATGGAACAGCTGAAGGCGCTTGGAGGTAATTCCGGAAACCATCAGCGAAAGGCTGTAACTCGTTGAATGAGTTGGCATCGGTCTGATCCTGTGAGGCATCTGTTCTGCCGGGTGTAAAAGGAACGACAACATCGTGACCGGCATCTTTCGCTGCCTTTTCGATGGCGGCGCAACCAGCGAGAACGATCAGGTCAGCAATTGAGACTTTCTTTCCTTCAGTGGCGGCAGCGTTAAATTCAGACTGGATTTTCTCAAGGACTGAGATCACTTTGGAAAGTGTCTCCGGGTTGTTAACCGCCCAGTTCTTCTGTGGTTCGAGCCTGATTCGGGCACCATTGGCACCACCTCTTTTATCGGAGCCACGGAAGGTGGAGGCAGAAGCCCAAGCAGTGGTAACCAACTCGGAAACTGTGAGGCCTGACGACAGAATCCTTGCCTTAAGGTTCGCTATATCAGCGGAGTCGATAAGAGCATGATCAACCGCGGGAATGGGATCCTGCCAGATAAGGTCTTCAGCTGGCACTTCAGGTCCGATATAACATGCTTTTGGACCCATGTCGCGATGGAGAAGTTTGAACCAGGCACGCGCGAAAGCATCGGCGAACTGATCGGGGTTCTCATAAAATCTTCTCGATATTTTCTCATACTCCGGATCGAATCTCAATGAAAGATCGGTTGTAAGCATGGTTGGAAGATGTTTTTTTGCAGGATCATGGGCATCAGGAATTGTAGTCTGAGCATTCTTTGCAACCCATTGATGAGCACCCGCGGGGCTTTTTGTAAGCTCCCACTCATACTCAAAAAGGTGTTTGAAGAAATCATGACCCCATTTTGCAGGTGTGGTGGTCCAGGTAACCTCGATACCGGAGGTGATGGTGTCGCCACCTTTTCCACTTGCGTAAGTGCTGTGCCAACCGAGACCCTGCGCGGCAATATCCGCGGCTTCAGGTTCAGCTCCAACATGAGCCGCGCTGGCTGCACCGTGAGTTTTACCGAAAGTGTGCCCACCTGCAATAAGCGCAACAGTTTCTTCGTCGTTCATCGCCATTCTGGCAAATGTTTCACGAATGTCATGGGCGGCTGCAGCAGGATCAGGTACTCCGCCAGGTCCTTCAGGGTTAACGTAGATCAGACCCATCTGAACGGCGGCGAGAGGATTCTCAAGATCCCTTTTCCCCGAGTAGCGGTTCTCATAAGAAATCCAAGTGGTTTGTGTGCCCCAGTAGATTGTCTCATATGGTTACCACCGAA
>JAEYUD010000184.1 GCA_023433685.1 Bacteroidota bacterium | reverse complement strand
GGAGTGATGAGCCTGACTCCTCGATCACCCTGATAACGGGATCGAGCATGTTAATGCCGATATGCCCCGACCATGGGAACCGCTCGATCACCCCGGGAATTATCGTCTCAACTTCAACCGCTTTGCTACTGCCCGAGCCGATCATAACCCTCTCGCCCGAGTGATCGCCCAACAGCACTTCCATGGAAAGGGAAGTGTTGCCCAGTGTTGCCGAGACACCCCATAGTCTGATATCAGGTTTGACCGCTCTTATTCTGGCGAGTCCAAGCTCAGTAAGTACCCCCCGCTTCGAGCCGATCAGCTCGTGCCACTCGTCAACAACAACTGCCTTCATTGTTGAAATCCGTTCAGCGAAACCGGGATACGAGATCATAAGAGATAGGGATTCAGGGGTTGTGATAAATATTGTGGGGAGTTTTTCCGCCTGGCGTTTACGGGCGGATTGTGTTGTGTCGCCTGTGCGGAGTTCAACTGAAAAATGGGGACAAAGCTCATTTGTAGCCGCGGTTATCGATTTCAGAGTGTCGTTCGCAAGCGCGCGCAGCGGTGTTATCCAAAGAAGCTGAACCGTAGGTGATGTATCGGCCGGGCGTTTTTTCCCTCTAACAGCCGGTTTTTTATCCGCCTCCTCTTTCTCTTTTAATCTCTTTTTATAGCCCGGGTCGTTCATCTCTTCGATAAGCAAACCCAGAAGGGCAGCGTAGGTTTTGCCCGTTCCGGTTGAAGTGTGTATCAGTCCCGACTTCCCCGAGGCAAAAGCCTCCCAAGCCTCCAACTGAAACCGGAACGGCTTCCAGCCGCGGGCGCGGAACCACTTCCTTACTCTGTTCAGTCCACTCAATTAGTGACTCTCCCCGGTCAGGGAATAAATGATCTTCGCCAGAATCTTGCTCGCTGTTAGCTGAAAAAGTTATTTTACAACCGAAAACTAATGATTCGGATGCTTTTAATAAGAAAAATTCAACCTTGTGGAACCATGTTTTAACATTACATGTTATAACATATATTGATTACAAGTTTAAATTTGGAGAAATTATGAGCATCAATCTTCTTTCTGAAATAAAGACCGGTGACATCACATTGAAAAACCGGATCGCGATGGCACCAATGACCAGAAGCCGCGCGCCTCAAAACCTTGCCACTGAACTGATGGCGAAATATTACACGCAGAGGGCCTCCGCGGGTCTGTTGATCACCGAAGGCACACAGATCTCGGAGCAGGGTATCGGTTACCCTTGGACTCCGGGCATCAACACACCTGAACACGCAAAGGCCTGGAAGGTTGTAACAGATTCAGTACATGCCGCGGGCGGCAGGATATTCGCGCAACTCTGGCACGTTGGAAGGATGTCTCACAGGGTTTTTCACAACGGTGAACTTCCCGTGGCACCTTCTGCCATCGGAGTGGAGGCGAAGCACTTCACCCACAAAGGAATGCTCGATCTTGAAACACCGCGCGCGCTTGATATTGAAGAGATACCAGGAATTGTTAATGACTACGCGAAGGCAGCACTTCTTGCAATTGAAGCCGGTTTCGATGGTGTCGAGATTCATGGCGCGAATGGCTACCTGATCGACCAGTTCATCAACTCAAACAGTAACAAACGTGCTGATGCCTATGGCGGCTCGATCGAGAACCGTGGCAGATTCGCGCTTGAGGTTGTTAACGCGGTGGTTAAAGCCGTGGGAGCCGAAAGAACAGCGATCAGACTTTCACCCGGTGGTGTTACGAGCGGCATGCTTGATGAAAATCCTTTTGAGACCTATGGCTATGTGATAAAGAAGCTCGCTAATTACAACCTTGCTTACCTTCACCTGATGGAGGCTCTCGCGCCGATTGATGGGCTGCCACAATATCAGATTTTCAAACAGGGTGTGGCGAAGACTTTCAGACCATTTTATCCCGGCACGATCATGATTAACGGTGGATATGACCTTGAGAAGGCAACTGCTGTTATAGCTTCGGGAGATGCCGATATTGTATCATTCGGAAAACTTTTTATCGCCAACCCCGATCTGCCCGTCAGGTTTGAGACCGGTGCCACGCTTAACCCCCTGCTCGGTCACGAAACCTTCTACGGAGGTGGCGAGCATGGTTATACTGACTACCCCGCCCTCGAATTGGCAACCGCTTAACAGGTAATTGAACGGCTTAACAGCCGCCTGATTCTCCAGTAATCATTAAACCACCCTCAACCCGGGGGTGGTTTTCTTTTAATATGGGAAAGAATTTTCTTAAGTTTGTGCTTTACCATAATAATTTCGGTGATGCCCCTTGAAAAAGAATTTACTTTACCAGTTTCTCCTCGCCATTCTCTTCATTTCCCCCTCGTTATTTGCTCAAAGAGGCGGTGACGTGATACCAGGAGAGATAATCATTCAGATGATACCCGGGTCAACGGTTGATGAGATCATTCCCGCGTTCAAAGCTTACGACCTGAAAAGCCAGCGCCTTCTTTCGCGAAGAATGAACATCTGGCTGATAAACTACGACACACGCACTGCCGCAAGCGATGACGTGCTGTTTTCATTGAGATCGCACCCACTTGTCAGCATCGTGCAGAACAACCACTACATGGATCTGAGGGATGACAAAAACTACCGTGAAAGAAATCCGGAAGTGGCGGCGGAGCTCGACCTTCAGTCACGAAGCACCACCCCGAACGACCCAAGATTCAACGAACAGTGGCATTTGAACAACACCGGGCAAACCGGCGGCACCCCTGATGCCGATATAGACGCGCCTGAAGCCTGGGACTACTCAACCGGCGGTGTAACTGCACTCGGTGATACCATTGTTGTTGCTGTTATTGATGGTGGTGCCCAGTTTTCGCACCCCGATCTGAACTTTTGGGTGAACAAAAATGAGATACCCAACAATAATATTGATGACGATCAGAATGGCTACGTTGATGACTACCTCGGATGGAACGCGTACAACAACAACGGCACCCCGGGTGGTGACAGTCACGGTACGCACGTTTCGGGGATCATAGCCGCGAGAGGCAACAATTCAACCGGTGTATCGGGTGTAAACTGGAACACCAAGGTAATGATCGTGGCCGGCTCTTCATCTTCTGAAGCAACCGTTGTGGCAGCTTATGCCTTCGTTCTTGAACACAGGGCAACTTACAACGAGACTAATGGGGCAAAGGGAGCCTTCGTGGTCGCCACCAACTCATCTTTTGGGGTTGATTACGGGCAGCCTTCAAACTACCCGATCTGGTGCGCCATGTATGATTCGCTTGGCAAATATGGCGTGCTTAGTTGCGGTGCGACCGCGAACCTCGGAATAAATGTTGACCAGCAGGGTGACATTCCAACCGCGTGCCCGAGCAACTGGCTGATCAGCGTTACAAATACAACAAACACAGATGCAAGAAATTCAGGAGCGGCTTACGGACTTACATCCATAGATCTCGGCTCGCCGGGAACTTCTGTTCTGTCAACAGACCAGACCTCCACCTACTCTACAAAAACGGGTACTTCCATGGCAACACCTAATGTTGCCGGCTCGGTGGCGTTAATGATCTCCGCGGCAAACCCGGGGCTGCTGCAAGCCTACAGAACAAACCCGGGAGCAACAGCGCTACAATTCAAACAATTCCTGCTTGAAGCCACCGACCCGGTCGCGGCGCTTCAGGGTCAGACAGTTACCGGCGGCAGACTAAACGTCTATAAAGCAGTGCTCGCTGTCAGTCTTCCACCTGACACGATCGCGCCAACCAGAATTATTGACCTCGCGGTAACCGAACCAACTTCAAGCAGTATGAAACTCACCTGGACTGCCCCCATGGACACCTCAAGAAACGGAGTGGTTTCATACATTATCAGAAAATCCGCAACTCCAATTTTAACATTAAGCGATTTTAACAACGCTGACCCCGTTGCTTATTCCGGTACACCTAAACCTGCCGGACAACCGGAAGCATTGACAATCCGGGATCTCGCGCCTGCTACCACTTTATATTTTGCCATACGGTCGCAGGATACATGGGGGAACACTTCCGTTATCTCAAATTCCCCATCGGGAACAACATTGCAGGCACCACTTCTTGCAGTTTCAACTCATAACCTTACAAGAACAGTGCTTTCTGGAGGTGTCGCCACCGATTCAGTGATGCTCTACAACAATTCAACCAATCCTTCCACTCTATCATATTCGGTCGAGTTGATGAATAACACCTTCCCTGACGGAAGCATCGGCCTCTCGATCGAGGGCACAGGCACAGAAAACGCAGCGACTCTCATCCGCTTCGCCAACAAAGAGAAACCGGAGTCTTTATTTGGCTACTCGATCGAGGGCACCGGTGGTCCTGATTCAGCGGGTTACAAGTGGATCGACAGCCGCGAACCTGGCGGTCCTGTTTACAACTGGGAAGATATTTCAACAACAGGCACCGAACTTACCAACTGGATACAGACCGGCACTTACAACGCCAAGGATGAAGGATATGCGGCAGTTAACCTTGGATTCGGTTTCAAATACTACGGTCAGACAACCAATACTGTTTACGCCGGCTCGAACGGATTCGTTAGTTTTGCACCGCCTACAGTGAACTCTTTTACAAACGTGGCACTGCCAAACGCGGCGAACCCCAACGGATTGATGGCAGCATTCTGGGATGACCTCGACGGCACAAACGGCGGACAGGTGTACTACAAAAACTACCCCGGTAAAACCGTCATTCAGTACAAGAATTGGCAGACCTACTCCGGCTCAACCTCCAGTCTGAACTTTCAGATCGTGCTCTTTAGCTCCGGTAAAATACTTTACCAATACAACAATATGAACGGTACACTTACCTCTGCTTCCGTGGGAATCGAGAATCAGACTGGAACAGTTGGACTTGGTGCCGCGTACAATGCCAGTTTCGTCCAAAACAACCTCGCAGTTGAGTTTAAAGCTGAACCCGATTGGCTGGCAGCGACCAACATGTCAGGCATGCTTTACAACGGTAACAGCGCGGCGGTTAAGCTGACCATGAACTCTGCCGGACTCCCCCTTGGAACATACTCAATGGATATGGTGGTGAGATCGAACGATCCACAGAAGCCGGTTGACACCGTGAAGATCATTATGATCAGCACCAATGAAATACCGGTTGAACTCATCTCTTTCACCGCTGAAGCGGTCGATGGTGCCACCACTCTAAAATGGATCACCGCGACCGAGACCAACAACTTCGGCTTCGACATCGAGCGAAAAAGCACCACCGGCAACTGGGAAAAGGCAGGCTTCGTTAAAGGAAACGGCACCACCACTTCCCGCTCGGTTTATCAGTTCAACGATCCCGTTTCAAAGGCTGGCAAGTACCTTTACAGATTAAAACAGATCGATCTGGATGGTTCGGCTTCATATTCCGGTGAAACAGAAGTTGATCTTTCACTTCCGACCGAGTTCGCCCTCGAGCAGAACTTCCCGAATCCGTTCAATCCTGTTACCGTTATCCGTTACGCGTTACCCGCCCGTGGCTCTGCCGTTGCCGGGAATGTAACCCTCACGGTTTATAACTCCCTCGGCGAGGCAGTAAAAACACTTGTGAACGCCTCAAAAGAGGCGGGATACCACGAGGTTTCGTTCAACGCTTCAGACCTTCCGAGTGGATTGTATCTGTATGAGTTAAAATCGGGAAGTTTCTCTTCTGTTAAGAAAATGTTGCTGATGAAGTAAATTGAAATGTGAAATGTGAAATGTGAAATGTGATTTTCCGCAGGGGGAGTTATATGTTTGCTTGATTATGCAAGGTTGGAGAATTGTAAAAAAAAGGCTGCTCAGAAACGGGCAGCCTTTTTCTGTCTGAATCAGGATTTACAGTGCCACAGGCATCCCTTTGGGAGATTCAAGGATTAGCAGGATTAATCCCGTTAGGGATTATCCAGGGGTAGAAACGGTATTCCCTCCCGTAACATCCAACCCCTTCAATAGTGTGTAGGGACAATTCCGCAAACTAAATTTTTTATCTCGTTATGGAATAACCACTTACGGAGATGAACTGTCAAACTTGGACCTGGCTCTGATAGCAAACAGGAAGAACATCAGCCTTAACAAGTTGATAATTGATGAGCTAAGCAAGGTTGGAGAATTGTAAAAAAAAGGCTGCTCAGAAACGGGCAGCCTTTTTTGCTTTAAAGTGATCGCTTACTTCTTCCGCCCCGTTTTGGTTGATTTTTTCAACTTGGCGGTTGAAGTTTTTATGGCTTCCTTCTTTGGCACGGGAGCTTTTTTCTCTTTTACTTTTTTCTCAGCGGACTTTTTGGCTCCAGCCTTTTTCTCAGTGGGCTGTTTTTCGACAACCTTTTTCTCAGTTGACTTTTTGGCCGGGGCTTTTGCCTTTGCAGTCTTCTTTACCGCTTTGGTGGGAGCTGGCGTAACGTTCCAGAGACTTTCGTGCAGTTTCGGGATACCTGCCGCAAACGGTTCAAAACGGTAACCGGAGTGGATCGCGAGATTGATCAAGCCATCTGTGTACTTCGCCATGGTAACGGTGGCCTGGGTGAATTCCTTTGACTTGAACAATTTGAAGATGCCGGCCTGATCCTTAATCTTTTCGCCCCCTTTTCTTACCATTCTCTCAGCGTACCTAAGTCCATTGAGGGTGTAAATCCAGGTCATAAGCTGGATGAACTGCTCTTTACTGAAGTACTTGACTCCCTGGTACTCATTCACTCCCAGGAATGAAACAACCTCGGCTTTCTTGAGAAGAGAAACTGTTGGAAGCGGTTGAGAGACCGGTTCGGTCTTCCCTTCGGGATTGAATATCCCTTTGGCGCTGTAGATATTTTCCGTTGATTCAAGAATGCGAAGAAGGTCGAACTCGAACTTTGCTTCATGATACTTGTCGCCGAGGCGGATGATCGCCTGCCAGAGTGGTTTCTCGAGAAGGAGCGAATCGTAGAGGCTGTAAGGATCTTCTCCCGCCACTTCCTCAACTTCAAGAAGCAGTCTCTTGACCACTGTATAGATCACGAGAATATCAGTATAAATGTGTTCTTCGGCGGTCTGGCGTGTAAGCAGCCAGTATTTCGCGGGCTCTGTCTCGTCGCATTGTGAAATAAAGGATGTGAAGCCTTTAAGAACCTTCAATTCCTTCATAAGCCGGTTCATAGCGGAATTCGTGTTGAACTGCATCCCTTTGTACTCGGAGATCCTGTTGAGCACGGCACCAAACCGCATATTGAACGGAGTGCTAAATTCTTCAACGGTGTTAGAATCGGCTACAAGTCCGGCATGTCTCTTAAGTTCAAGAAGGATATCCTTCGTGAAGAAATCCATCACCGCGCGGTGAACATCGATCAGGTTGAGTTCGAGCATTGTGAGCGAAAGGGAAGTGGTGCCCTGGCCGTGCAGATACTGGTTAAGTCTCGCGTAGCCGCCATCTGTATCGTAAACTTCCTTAAAGCCGACGTATACGTGGTAACCATATCCATTAAGGGTCACGTGGAATCCGTCATTGAAAAACTCTGCTCCCGAACGGATAAACTCAAGACCCGTGATCATGTCCTTGTAAGTGTAATAAAATCCGTTGTGTGGCTTTATTTGGAGTGCTGCCGAAAGAGACTTGAACTCCAGTTCACTTTGCGAGACCTTCTGTTCTTCAACATTTGACGACTCCCAATTGTCTTCCGCGACCCCGCCTTCGGTATAATGTGGTTTCATCCTTTTACCGGCGGAGTTCTTGATCATTCCGGATGTACGGAAGAAAGAATTGTTGTAGAAGACGAGGGTTCTTTCGTCGCCAACCCTGTTGGTAAACGCGATAACATTATCGTTCACATGGCGGTAGCCATCATGGAAATCGAAAAGCTCGAAATTCTTGACCTGGGAGAAGAGATATCGTTTTTTAAGCAGCGGGAATATCTCTTTCGCGTGTCTTTCCACCAGATGAGGATCGATGCTTTCATCGTAGTAGGCGCGGCGGTACTCCATGCCATACTTCTCGGTAAAACCTTCAATTTGTCCGTGAGCGAACATCGGAAGTCCGGGAAGTGTCGCCATCATCACGCAGATGCCGAAATATTTGTCGCCTTTACCAAACTGGTTTATCGCGGTTTCTTCATCCGGGTTGCTCATGAAGTTAACGTACCTCTTGAGTATCTCGGGGTCGAACTCGATCGTGTTCTTTATCAGCATTCTGTATTTATCGTTCTCTTCTTTCATGAACATGTGCATGAAAGCAGAGTTGTAAACACGGTGCATGCCAAGGCTTCTCACAAAATACCCTTCCATCAGCCAGAAAGCTTCAGCGAGGAGGAGTGTGTGAGGCATATCTTCATTGAAGCGGTCGACCACATCACGCCAGAACTCTTTAGGCATCATTGTGTGGAATGTCTGCTTCGATATGGCATAGTCGGAACGGGAAGGAATGGCTCCACCCTGACCCGGAGCCGGGAACCAGAGTCTTTGATAGTGCTTCTTGCTCAGGATCATCGCCGCATCAAACCGGATGATCGAGAATTTTGAAGCCACTTTTTTGATCGTGTTTATGAGTTCTTCACGTACAACGGGATCGAGCAGGTTCAACTGCGCGGTGTCGTTCCAGGGCATGTTTGTGCCGTCGTTACCGTGATAGATGTAGCGAATCTTGCCGGTTCTACGGTCGATGTGCTGGAAAACCACAGCAGCGTCTTCGCGAGTGTAATATCTGTCTTCTATCCTGAGTTCAATATCAGGGTGATCGGAAAGGTTCGGTCCCGTAAAAGTATAATTTGGATATGGTGGCTCGGATGCCTGAATATAATACTCGGGGTGCTCGATTATCCAGCGGGAGTAGATACCCGTATGGTTCGGCACCATATCGCTCGCCAAACGGATGCCACGTGCAGCGCAACGGTCGCGCAGGTTCTCGTAAGCGCGTTCGCCGCCGAGCTCCCAAGCGATATCATAGTCAAAAAGGGAATATGCTGAAGAGGCGGCTTCCGGGTTGCCGCAGAACTGTTTGATCTTGGCGGAGGCGGTTGATCTTTCCCAGACACCGATAAGCCAGAGGGCGTTGAAATTCCAGCGCTGCAGGTTATCGAGTTCCTGATCGGGTATCTTGTCGAGGGTATCGATCTTTTTCGAGTATTTTTTCGAGAGTTGATCGAGCCATACGAGGGTGTTCTTCGCGATCATCACCACGTTGGGCATCCAGTCGATATCCTCTGTGAAGCGTTCTTCTTCAACCATGAAACTCATTTCAACGTCATCAAGATCGAAGTGGTGGGAGCTTCCGCCTTTGGCGAGTGATTCCTTTAATTTGGCGGCGTATTCCTTGTCAAAATCATATTTGGGAACGGGAGGTGTTCCTTTGCCGTCACCTCCACCGAGGAAGAGCCTCGCGTCTTCTTTGAGAAGGTCCATGCCGAGCAGGATCAGGTCATCAAATGAAAACTCGATACCCGCGGGCCAAAAAGCCCGGAGGCTCTTCAATTGTTCAACTATCTGGTAAGGATTTGCAAGAATTACTGACTCAAGGGCGTCAAGGAGGGATATTCCGAAGAAGGCTGCCGGTTCTTCCTTTTGGAAGAAAGTTTTAGCCTCTTTTATAAGCTCCTTAAATTTGGTTCCTTCCTCAAGGGGGGCGCTGTTGAACATTTCTTTAAGAGAATCAAAAGCCGGGTTCATGTTCTCGAGGTGGAGGATCATCAACTCTTCAACAATTATCTCGACATTCGGTTTATCACCGGTAGAGAGGGAAAGGTACTCGTCAGCCGACAATTCACCCCTTTGAACGGGGATTGGAGGGAATATCTCCACATATCGCTTCATCACCTTGCCAAGGTCTTCGTCACCGATAATCTCTTTCAGGTAACCGACTGATCTGGCGAAGACCCCCGGGTTCTGAACCTGTTCATAGTTTCTGAACACCAGGTGGATGAGTTCATGCAAAAGCCCGAGCGCGTTGATCTGCCCGGGCGTAACAAGTTTATCGGTCTGGGATTCTTCGGTTCTAACCCGATTGATCCGCGCGGCAAGCCTTCTTGCGGCAGCGAAGTTGGCAACTATCAAAATTCCGGTCTGAGAGAAAAGTTCCTCTTCGAACCCGTATTTTATTCTTGCCTCTTTTGCCATGTGAAAATAACGGATGGATCCGTCAAGTTCGCTGCCCGGGTGTATCTCTGGAAGCCGAAAAATCATTTTATACTCCAAAATTGCAAATTTCCAGTCATAATCAAGTGTGAAGACACACTTCTGCTAATGTATAATAGAACGATCTGAAAATTAAGAAATTTTCGGCAGAATCAGTAGATTATTTCCTTTATGTATTGCAGTTTATCAGGTTTTTCTGATGAAATGGAGATCGCGCCTGATATACGTTTGTATGCCGCCTCAACTTTCGCGGGGTCATCACCATCAATGAATCCCATCTCCTGATTTCTGTTGTAGAAATCTCCCACTTTTGCCTTCAGAAACAGACCGGCCTTGTGGTCGATCTCATCCTCTTTTTTGGTTCTGCCGGCACCAAGTTCAACAAGGGCCATACCGACCTCGTAACCGTTAATCGCGCTGATATAGCCTGACTCGGGGGCGGTCAGTGATTCTCTGATCTTTGATACAGGATATCTCTCAGGATATTTAACTGTGTCGACATCCCCGCCTTGGGCTTCGATTATCTTCACAAAATTGTCAAATGCCTCACCCGATGCAACGAGTTTTCTTGAGAGCTCGATCCCTTCTTCGATCGAGCCGGCCTTTCCACCGAGCATGATCATTGCTCCCGAGAGCGCGAAGGATATCTCGCAAAGGTCTTCAACATAAGCGCCACGCAGGATGTCGATCGACTCATGCACTTCATACCAGTTGCCCGACTTGTAACCCAGTGGCTGGCTCATTTCGGTAAGCAGTGCAACGCATTTTTTGCCAAAACCTTCCGCGGTTCCCTTCAGGCTCTCCGCGAGTTTTCTGGCATCATCATGACTCTTCATGAATGCACCCGAGCCGGTTTTCACATCAAGCACCAGACCGTCGGTACCTTCAGCGAGTTTCTTGCTCATGATGCTCGCTGTGATAAGTGGAATTGAAGGCACAGCCCCCACCACGTCCCTTAAAGCGTAGAGTAGCTTATCGGCAGGCGCGATGTTACCGGTCTGTCCGATTATAAGGGCACCCGGGTCTTTCATGTTCCTCTTGTATTCGTTTATGTCCAACCGGGTGTTGAATCCGGGTATCGATTCCATTTTGTCGAGCGTGCCGCCGGTATGCCCGAGACCACGTCCCGAGATCTGCGGCACTTTTACTCCCGCGGCGAGAACGATCGGTGCAATTACAAGACTCGTTTTATCACCAACACCACCGGTGGAATGTTTACCGATCTTTTGCTCCGGAATGTCGCTCAGATCGATCACGGTTCCGCTGTAAAGCATCGATTTTGTGAGAGTGAGGGTCTCTTCGGGGGAGAGTCCACGAATAAAGATCGCCATCAGCAGGGCAGCTGCCTGATAGTCGGGAATTGTACCCGCGGTATACGAGTTGATAAAAAAACGTAGCTCTTCGCCGGACAGTTCGAGACCGTCCCTCTTTTTGATAATAATTTCTACAGGATTCATTGGAATTTCTCTAAATTTTGATCCGAAATCTAACACTTGCCAGCTAAATTATTGTGTTTTCATCTCAATTTGCTCGTCTCCGGATCAGTTTTGGCAATCGTATGTATATTTTTATTTTTATGCTAATTTAATATATTACCGAATAACAAATCATTTTTCCCGCCTTTATTATACAGACGAATAATAAACCCTGAGAAGCATTTAGAAAGGTATCCCCGAATGGAGATAGTTGTTAAAAATCCGGTCAGTGACGAGACAGAAACAAGAAGCAAAGCGGAAGTGCTGGCTGAACTGGAGCCTCAAGTTACCGAAATGATGGATGAACATCTTAAGAAGAGGAAATTGTGGTTCCCGAGTGACTTCCTTCCGGCTGACGAAAAAATGAGCGATGACGAGCTTAAAAACCTTGAGCAGCTTCGCGAAAGAGCCCGTGGCATCGATGATGCAGTGAGAGTCTCGGTAACTCTCGGACTCCTCACCGAGGAGGGTCTGCCACACTTCCACCGCCTCATTGCCACTTACCTCGGCGATGAAAGCGTCTGGAAAAGATGGAATTCGATCTGGACCGCG
Source organism: Bacteroidota bacterium (assembly GCA_023433685.1). Classification (GTDB taxonomy): domain Bacteria; phylum Bacteroidota; class Ignavibacteria; order Ignavibacteriales; family Ignavibacteriaceae; genus UTCHB3. The sequence continues at coordinate 20,602 of JAEYUD010000184.1, read as the reverse complement.
GAAGAAGACCGTCATGGCGGAATTCTCCGCGACTATGCCCGCGACTCAAGGCTCTTCAACTTCAAGTGTGTCGAGATAATGCAGTACGCTTATCAGGAGTCAGGATTCAGGCCCGACTGGGACAAAGACCCCTACCGTGTCTTCGCCTACACCTCTCTTCAGGAACGTGCAACACAAGTTACTCACGGTAACACCGGGAAGGCGGCAGGGAAGTACGAACCATTGCTTGAGGGGATACTTTCAAACATCGCTGCTGATGAAGCCCGCCACTACGCATTTTACAGAAAGGTTTTCAAATACATTCTGGAGATCGATCCAGGCAGGGCACTTGAGTCGGCCCTGGCGATACTTCCTTCTATTGAAATGCCTGGTTTAAGCATGCCAAACTTCAAGGATATGGCGGATGTGGTAAGACGCTCGGGCATTTATGGCCCCTGGGATTACAAAAGAATTGTTGAAGATGTTCTTAAGTTCTGGGAGATTGACACCCTCACCGGCTTGAACGGGGCTGGCAGAAAAGCCCAGGAGAAACTGATGGCTATTCCGAACCGCCTGAAGCAGGTGGCTGAGTATATCGACAGAAAGGTCGACACCAAGGCATTCTCATTCGATTTTATATATCACAGAGTGTTTGCGGTATAATATAAAATTATTTATTACTTTGGGGCAGGGATGATGTTTTTCTCTGCCGTGTTATTTCCGTATTTTTGCAAACTATGATTTTGAAAGAAGATACGATCACGGCAATCATCACCCCGTCAGGAGTTGGTGCTGTTTCCGTAATACGGATCAGCGGTGATAATGCAATCCAATCAGCGGGCAGGATATTCTCCGGCTCCACCCCCCTCGAAGAGGCAAAAACCCATACTTTGAAATATGGCTCTGTCGTTTCGCCCTCCGGCGAAGTTATCGATGACGTAGTTGTTTCTGTCTTCCGGTCACCAAATTCCTATACCGGTGAAGACTGTATTGAAATTTCTTGTCACGGCAATCCGAACATTACCAGAAAAATAACTGAGCTTCTTTATGACCTCGGAGTGAGGAATGCCGAACCGGGAGAGTTCACAAAGCGCGCTTTTCTTAACGGCAGAATAGATCTTTCGCAGGCTGAAGCCGTGATGGAGCTTATCTCAGCCCGTTCTGAGGCATCGCTCCGGGGCGCGCGCAACCAGCTTGATGGAGTGCTTTCGGCGAAAGTCAACGCTCTGAGGGGGATGCTCGTTCACACCTCGTCCCTTGTTGAACTGGAGCTCGACTTCGCCGAGGAAGATCTGGAATTCGTGGAGCGCGCAGAACTCATCTCAAGAACGGAAGGAATAATCTCGGAAATTGATCAACTTTTAGGCACGTACGGATTCGGACGCCTCATGCGCGATGGTGTGAATGTTGCTCTTGTGGGGCAACCAAACGTGGGTAAGTCATCACTTCTAAATTACCTTCTGAAAGAGTACAGGGCGATCGTCAGTTCAATACCCGGAACCACGCGTGACATAATCCGCGAGGAAGTGGTGATTGATGGAATTCTTTACCGCCTCTTTGATACAGCCGGTATCCGTGAGACACAGGACGAGATCGAAAAAGAGGGGGTCAGAAGAAGCAGGGAAGCAGTGAAGGATGCCGACGTTGTCCTATTTATAAATGATGTTGTTCAGAACATCTCGGTCGAACTGTATGATGAGATCAGAAAGCTGACCGACAGCAAAAAGATAATTGTGGTTTTGAACAAAGTCGACCTTGACCATCCCGCCCTTCTCAAATCCGATGTCGCCATATCAGCCAAGACCGGAAAAGGGATAGACGAACTGTTTGAAATACTGAAGGACAGGGCGGCAGGCTCTGCCTCATACAGCGAGAAAAGCGCTGTTGTCTCGAACATGCGGCACTATAATTGCCTGAAAAGGGCAAGAGTCCACCTTGATGAAGCGTTGACCTCATGTAAAAACGGATTAAGCGGTGAGTTCATATCGGTTGACCTCCGCAATGCTGAAAACGCCCTCGCGGAAATAACCGGCGAAATAACCTCGGATGATATCCTTAACAACATTTTTATGCACTTCTGCATTGGGAAGTAATTCAAAATGTTTCACATGAAACATTTTAATCTTGACCCTTGTTTTTCCTTTGTAACATTTTAGAAACTTTCAAATTGTTTCACATGAAACATTTTAATCTTGATTATGCGAAAATATGATGTAATTGTAATTGGCGGAGGCCACGCCGGAATAGAAGCTTCGGTGGCGGCAGCCAGAATGGGGTGCAGAACAGCCCTTGTAACCATGGATAAAAATGCCACGGGAAGACTCTCATGCAACCCGGCGATCGGAGGAACGGCCAAGGGTCACCTTGTCAGGGAAATAGATGCCCTCGGTGGAGTGATGGGGGAAATAGCTGACAGATCAGGTATCCAGTTCAGGATGCTGAATAAAAGCAAGGGACCGGCTGTATGGTCACCAAGAAGTCAGAACGACAGAACCATCTACAGCAGCATCGCCCTTGAAGTTGTTGAGAGAACGGAAAATCTTGAAATAATCGCCGAATCAATAATAGAGATATTGATAGACTGCGGAAAAATAACCGGTGTTAAAACGGCACACGGAGAAGAGATAGATGCCAAAGCAGTGATCCTTTCATCAGGCACTTTCCTGAATGGACTGATGCACACAGGTCTGACAGCCACACCCGGGGGTCGTTTTGGTGAAAAACCAGCCACGGGAATAACCGAATCTCTTGTTAGAGCCGGGTTCGAAACAGGCCGTTTAAAAACGGGAACACCTCCAAGACTGCATAAAGACTCAATCAAATGGGAGCTTCTTGAAGAGCAACCGGGGGATGAAAAACCACAGCCGTTTTCAAACCGTACGGATAAAAAACTTTTCCCGTTTCTTCCACAAGTCTCCTGTCACATGACCTACACTGACAGTACGGTGCACAAGATACTTGAAAAGGGTTTCTCACGGTCACCGATGTTCACCGGCTTGATTCAGGGAACCGGACCAAGGTACTGCCCCTCTATTGAAGATAAAATCGTAAGATTCGCCGATAAACCGCGCCATCAACTCTTCCTTGAACCTGAAGGTTTGGATTCAGAGCTTATTTATGTAAACGGGTTTTCAACTTCTCTTCCGGCCGAGATACAACTCGAAGCCCTGAAAGTAATGAGGGGGCTTGAGGATGTGGTGATGATCCGCCCGGGTTACGCGGTTGAATATGACTTCTTCCCGCCACATCAGATCGATCTGACCATGGAAACCAAGCTTGTTGAAGGGCTATACTTTGCCGGACAGATCAACGGAACATCAGGTTACGAAGAGGCCGCGGCACAGGGTTTAATGGCAGGAATTAACGCGGCACTTAAAATTAACAAAGAGCCGGAACTTGTAATAAAGAGGAGCGAGGGTTATATCGGAGTGTTGATCGATGACCTGGTGGGGAAGTCGACCTCTGAACCATACAGGATGTTTACCTCAAGGGCTGAACACAGACTACTGCTGCGCCCCGATAACGCTGACAGCAGACTCTCAAGATACGGACACAGAACCGGACTGATTCCCGACGAAGAATTAAAGCGGGTGGAAGAAAGAGAACGAAAGGTATTCGCGGGCCTGGAGTTGACCAAAAAAATAAAAATCACCCCGGAGAGGGTTAACCCATTCCTGAATTCGATCGGCTCATCAGAGATCAAATTCACAGACACTCTTGAGAAAATTCTCAAGCGTCCCGAAGTCGAAGCCTGGGAACTTGGCAAACTTGTAACCGAAGAAGACTCGGTTGAACTGAAGGAAATAATCTCCGACCCGGATGCCGCGTTTCAGATAGAGCTTGAAATAAAGTATGAAGGATATATTCAAAGGCAGCATGAAACGGTGGCACGTCTCGAAAAATATGAAGAACTCGCGATCCCCGGACATGTCGATTATTCAGCCATCTCATCAATTTCAGCAGAAGGAAGAGAGAAACTCACAAAGGTAAAGCCGCGAAACATAGGGCAGGCAAGCCGTATTTCAGGGGTCACGCCTTCAGATATTTCTATCTTAATGGTATATTTGAATAAGTAAATTTATTAATTCTTCGGAGTCCGGTTGATTTCAGACGATACTTATTTGAGGCAACTAACACACTTTTTCTGGGAAAATGATCAGAATCCTGATGAGGGGACACTAAGCAGACTGGCACTGTATGCCCGGCTACTCGCCGGGAAAAATGAGGTCTTGAATCTTGTATCAAGAAAAGATATCGAGAACATCGTTGAAAATCACGTGTTCATTTCGGCGTACATCACAAAATACCTGCCCGAGCGTGCCACTTCATTTCTTGATATCGGAACCGGTGGCGGATTACCCGGTATACCATTCGGCATTATGCGTCCTGATCTTAAAGGTGTGGTTGTTGACTCGATCGCAAAGAAGACAAAATCGGTCTCAGAGTTCGTGGAGAAACTGATGCTGCGGAATATCACGGTTGAGAACAGCCGTGTGGAAGGCCTCGATTTTGTAAATAAATACACGGGCAAATTTGATATAATAATCAGCCGCGCAACCGTCGATCTTCTCTCACTTGTCAGATATTCACTTCCTCTGATAAAAGACAAGGCCGCCATGCTGCTGATAAAAGGTGGAGACATCACAGGGGAATTCGAAGCCGCGAAAGAAAAATACGGACACATGTTCAAAAGGTCTACCACCTTTGAACTTCGTTACAAACCCACCAACACCAAAAATGAAAAAGGTAAAAAACTTGTTTACCTGGAGCTTTACAAATGATCTTAAGCGGAACCGACCAATCGCTATTCAATGAAATAGCCAAACTCACCACCGAACAAAGAAACCCCTTGTCAATGGAGATTGACGCGGAATCCGTGACCGGGATACTTCGAATTATAAACGAAGAAGACAAGAGGGTCCCTCTCGCGGTTGAACAGGAGATACCCTATATAGCCGAGGCAGTTGAAGCTATCGTAAAGGCACTGAAGAACGGGGGAAGACTTCTCTATTTCGGAGCAGGTACATCCGGCAGGCTCGGTGTGGTTGACGCGTCAGAGTGCCCGCCAACATTCGGAACCCCTTATGGAATGATCGAAGGATATATAGCCGGCGGCAAGGAAGCAATGTTCCGGGCTCAGGAGGGGGCCGAAGACCACGAAGAGAACGGGGCTGCCGATGTAATGGCTGCCGGGGTAACAGCAAAAGATGTGGTCTGCGGAATAGCTGCCAGCAGAAGAACCCCTTACGTTATCGGCGCGGTAAAAAAGGCAAAGGAAATCGGTGCAACCACTGTTTACGTTACTGCCACCCCAAGGGATGGTTTCAACATTGACGCGGTTGACATACCCATCTGTCCGTATGTCGGTCCCGAAGTGGTGATGGGCTCCACGAGAATGAAAAGCGGTACCGCGCAGAAACTTGTTCTGAACATGCTCACCACAGCCTCAATGATCAGAATGGGGAAGGTGTACGAGAATATGATGATCGACCTTCAGATGACCAACAAGAAGCTCGTGGAAAGAGCTAAAAGGGTGGTCATGACAATCACCGGACTTACTTACGATGAAGCCACTCAGTATCTTCAAGACGCGGGTGGACATGTAAAAACAGCGCTTGTAATGATAAAGGCAAACGTTTCGGCTGAAGAAGCAAAAAGAAGGCTTGATCTTTCTGAAGGCTTCGTTCGAAAAGCCATTGAGCTTGTTGACTAATAAATATAACTATAGCGTCTTAATATTATTTATTTTATTATTTACCGCCATCCTTCCTCAGGAATCAGACCTGAAGAAGTTTGGACGGTATGGGGAGAGCATTTTAAATTCCGCAACCCGGTTCGACTCTCAGGATATCCTCAACTATGGTATTGTAGCGGGATCAACTGCCCTCGCTTACTCACTTGACCATAAGGTGAATAATTTCTTCCGTCACTCAATGCCGCCACTTCCTGAACCGGTAACACTCTTCAACAAATATTCCGTGGCCGGTGTCTTCACTCTTGCTGGAGGGCTTTACCTCCACGGTAAACTCTTTGATAACCAAAAGAACAGCGATCTTGGTTTAAAGCTGGGCTCGGCTTTGATTTATTCAACCGCGGTTACCACTATATTGAAAATGATAACCGGTCGCGACAGACCCACGATCTCTGAAAGCAATTCAAACTTTAACTTTTTTCAAACCGCCTGGGACAACACATCATTCCCCTCGGGGCATGCCACGGCTGGCTTTGCATTTGCTTCCGTGATGGCACTCTCAACTGATAATGACATCGAGAAGGCTGCTTACTGGGCAGTGGCTGGTGTTATGGCCCTAGAACGTGTCTACAACAGCCACCACTGGCTTTCCGACGTGGTGCTGGGGAGTGCAATAGGCTACTTCACCGGTAGCCTTATGGGCACCTCAAAAGAGGCTGCGGGGAGTCTCTCCGTCCCAATGATAAACATTACATACAGATTCTGAAAATGGAACAATCCGAATTAATATCATCATTTGGCAACTTTCACGAAATTAAAAACCTTGTAAAAAAGGTTTCCGGCTCAAGGGGAGGTTTGCACCACATCGCTTCACTTCCCGGAAGTTCACGCACGATAACGGCACTACAACTGAAAGTCAAATTTGATAAAGTGGTGCTGCTCGTTCCCACTGTGAGAGACGTTCAGGAAGTGGCGACAGAGTTGAAACTGATGGGCTCAAAAACCCCGGTAATTCAGATATCAGAATTCAATTCAAAGAAGATACAGGAAACATTGAACGAACTCTCGAACCTCCCGGGGTATTTTCTCGTTTCCACATACGAACTTCTGTTGGTAAAACTTCCATCAAAGAGCGATTTCTCCGAAAACCTGTACCGGATAAATTCGGGTGAATCGATCACCTACGACAGGCTGGTTGCACTGCTCGGGAGTTACAACTACAAAAAAGAGAAATACGTTGAGCAGAGCGGCTACTTCGCTCAGAGGGGAGCGATCATCGATTTCTGGTCGCACAGCGAATCCCTGCCGGTACGTGTCGAGTTCGATGGTGATTTTATTGAGTCACTCCGCTTCTTCGACCCCGATAATCAACGGTCGGTTCAGATAACAGAATCTGCCACCATTTCCCCCGAACTTGAAGAACTGGCGACCAACGATGAGAATATTTTTCAGGATGATATCTTCGACTACATTAACGATGCCGTAATACTCAGTGAGGAGTTCTACTTACGGGAAGCCTCTTTCAAGGAAGTGAAGATAACAGAACCGGACGATGAGGTAAAAGAGAACGGACCCGAACCTGTTTACGACGAGGATGCATTCCTCGATGATTTCCCAGAGGAGCCCACGGCCCCTGAAACCGGAACCGGAACTCAAAAGATCGATTTCCTTGACATCACGAAGAAAGGTAACAACACCTGGCTGATCGAGACCGGCATACAGCTTGAAGATTCAATCCCGCTTGAGATCGCCGCCGCCCCTTCGATCAATTCAAACTACGAAGTGCTGTTCACAACCATTCTCCGGTTCTCCGAACAGGGGTACAGGCTGATCATCGCGGTGGAGAATGAGATACAGCTCGACAGGTTGAAAGACCTTCTCAGGAACAGGCAGGAAGACTTCAGCCTGATGTGCGAAGACGGAACCATCGGTTTCACCATACTTCCACTCAGGGAGGGATTCTTCCTGAAAAAAGAAAAGATACTTATACTCTCCGATTATCAGATATTCGGCAAGCCGTTCAGAACAAAAGTTATCAATTACAGACGCCCGGCAAAGTCGAGAAGGAACGAACTCCTATCGATAAAACCGGGTGATTATGTGGTGCACGAAGAATATGGTATTGGTCGCTTCGCGGGACTGCACAATATAAAGATAGGGGAAATAGAGCAGGAATCGGTCAAACTTCTTTACGGCGAGGGAGGCGCTGTATTCGTGAATCTGAACTACCTCCACCTGATCAAAAAATATTCGTCGAAAGAGGGGGTTGAACCGAGGGTGTCGGTGCTCGGCACAAACACCTGGGAGAACACAAAGAACAAGGCGAAGAGGAAGATCCGTGAGATCGCGAGGGATCTAATCGAGCTTTACGCGCAGAGAAAATCGACAAGGGGCTTCTCATTCTCAACTGACACACAGTGGCAAAACGAGCTTGAAGCATCATTCATTTATGAGGACACTCCCGATCAGATGAAGGTGACCGAAGAGATAAAACAGGATATGCAGGCCATTTCACCTATGGATCGCCTGGTCTGCGGTGATGTCGGATTCGGAAAAACCGAGATAGCGGTAAGAGCGGCATTCAAGGCTGTACAGGATGGTAAACAGGTAAGCATACTCGTTCCGACAACCATCCTTGCAGAGCAGCACTATAACACATTCCGCGACCGACTCTCGCAATTCCCCGTGAGGGTGGAAGTGATGTCAAGATTTCAGCAGAAAGCAAAACAGACAGAGATCGTCGGCAAGTTAAAAGCAGGTGAAGTTGATATTGTGATCGGCACCCATCGCCTGATCTCAAAGGATATCGGATTCAAAGATCTGGGGCTTCTGATCATTGATGAAGAGCACCGTTTCGGAGTAAAGGCGAAAGAAAAACTTAGATCGATGCGTGTGAATGTTGACACACTTACCCTCACCGCGACACCGATACCAAGAACACTCAACTTCTCATTGCACGGCGCAAGAGATCTTTCGATCATGGCGACTCCTCCGGCAAACAGGCAGCCCGTTTATACAAAAGTCGACCTGTTCGATATTAAAAAAATCAGGGAGTGGCTGATCGCGGAGTTCGCGAGGAACGGACAGGTTTACATTGTGCACGACAGAATAATGTCGATCAACAAACTTGGTGACTACATCAAAAAATTTGTTCCGGAAGCGGTGATCGGAGTGGCTCACGGAAAAATGACACCCGACCAGCTTGAAGATGTGATCCACGGCTTCCTACAGAAGAAATTCAACGTTCTCCTTTCTACCAAGATCATCGAGTCAGGCATCGACATCCCTAACGTTAACACGATAATTGTTAACAGGGCTGACCGCTTTGGTCTCGCTGAGCTTCATCAGTTGCGCGGACGTGTCGGCAGATCCGACCGTCAGGCCTTCGCCTACTTTCTGGTACCCTCTTTGAGCGCGCTTAAAAAACAAACCTTGAAAAGATTAAAAGCGATAGAGGAGTTCAACGAACTTGGCTCCGGGTTCAACCTTGCCATGCGAGACCTTGAGATAAGGGGGGCGGGAAACCTCCTCGGCACCGAACAGAGCGGATTCATCACCGATGTCGGGTTCGACCTGTATATGAAATTAGTAAACGAAGCGGTTGAGGAGCTCAAACACAAAGAGTTCAAAGAGGTGTTCAAAAACCTCGGAAAAACCACCCAAAGAACAGATCCAAAGATCGACACTTACTACGAGATCGGTATCCCGGAGCAGTTCATGCCTGACCAGACCGACAGGTTGAACTTCTACACTTCCCTTATTTCCGCGGGTACGCTTAAAGAGATCGAAGACATTAAAGAGGAACTGAGCGACAGGTTCGGACTTCTTCCGGTAACCGCAAAGCGGCTCATTGCAACAGCGCGGATTAGATACTATGCCTCATTCGCAATGTTCGAGCGAGTGGTAGCGCAAAAGCACAGGATAGTTCTGGTTCTGCCAAACAAGGAGAGGGAAGAGTTCTATGAAAACAATTTCAAAGTATTGCTGCACCATGTGATGACCAAACTGAAAGACTCGGTAAGGTTCGATCAGCAGCGCGATTCGATGAAGTTGATAATTGAAAGATCGTTTGAATCTCCCGAAAAACTTACAGAGTATCTTACCGGTCTGTTTAAACAGATAATGGAGCTGTATGGCGTAAAAGATACAGAAGGTGAAAAAGCGGAAGCCGCTTAGCTCTCCTTTTTCTTCTCAGACTTGAAGCTGAATGTGGCAACTGCTCCTGTGAAGGCGCCGTAAAGTGTGGTTAAAAGGGCGTTGCTCTGTATTGGGCACCCGTTTTTACAGCCGTAAAAATAGTAGTAGGCATACCCGGCCGCGCCTCCGAGCAGAATACCGATTGATGTAAATATCAAATTTCTTTTTGTGAACATTGAATTTCCGTTTTCCGGTTAGATACTTTAATAGCTATAAGGTTTCAAAAGTAGCACGCGTTAAGTTTAAATAGTTTATATTTTCAACCTTCTTAAATAAAAAAAAGGAATCATGGATATGAAAGAATTCTTCTCCGAGTTTAAGGCATTTGCAATGAGGGGCAATGTGATCGATCTCGCCGTGGGTGTGATCATCGGAGGTGCCTTCGGCAAAATTGTTTCATCTTTTATTAATGATGTGGTAATGCCGCCGATCGGGTTGCTCCTTGGAGGGGTCGACTTCAAAGATCTTAAAATTCTTCTTAAAGCCGGCACGACCAATGGTGATAAAGTTGTTGACCCGGTTTATCTGAGTTATGGTGGATTCATCAACACTGTGGTTGAATTCACGATCATCGCTTTCGTGATCTTCCTTGCAGTTAAAGGAATGAACAGACTAAGCAAAAAAGCGGAAGACGACAAAGCCGCAGTAAAGAAGACCCCGGAAGATATCGTACTCCTTACCGAGATCAGAGATCTTTTGAAGAAGTAATTGATTTATACTTAAAAAAAAGGCTGCCCAACATGAAGCAGCCTTTTTTGATTTTAAAGGATGTACTTGCTTAGATCCCTGTCGGTGACGATCTTTTCAAGTTTATCTCTGACCATCTGACCGGTGATCTCGATCAATGATTCAGGCATTACGTCAGGTACGTTAAAAAGAATATCATCCAGCAGAGTGGTTAGAATAGTATGCAGCCTTCTGGCGCCGATGTTTTCCACTTGCTCGTTGGCCCTCTGCGCGATACGTGCGGTTTCACGGATACCATCTTCCTTAAACTCAACCCGCACCCCTTCCACTTCGAGAAGCGCGGAATACTGTTTTAGCAACGCGTTCTGAGGAACGGTAAGAATCTTTATAAAATCCTCTTCCGTGAGGCTTTTAAGTTCCACCCTTATGGGGAACCTGCCTTGAAGTTCGGGGATCAGATCCGAAGGTTTTGAAACGTGAAAAGCACCGGAAGCAATGAAGAGGACGTGATCCGTTTTAACCACGCCATACTTGGTGTTAACGTTTGATCCCTCAACAATGGGGAGAAGATCGCGCTGAACACCCTCGCGGGAAACATCGGGCCCCTGACCCTTTCCACCGCCGGCTATCTTATCTATCTCGTCGATGAAAACTATTCCGGTATTCTCGGCTCTGGTTATCGCCTCTTTGTGAACCGAGTCGATATCGATCAACTTCTGAGCCTCTTCCTCGGTCATTAGTTCACGGGCTTCTTTGATGGTGGTTTTTCTCTTCTTCTTCTTCTTCGGCATTACCGATGACATCAGTTCCTGAATATTGATTCCAAGGTCATCCCCGCCAAGCGGACCGAGCACCTGCATACCGACCGCTGCCTGCTGCACGTCGTACTCTATAAGCTTATCGTCAAGTTCGCCATTACGGAGTTTTTCACGCATCCACTCACGTGTCTTCTGATTCTGGTATGCCTCACTTCCCTGCTCCTCTTCGGGTTCACCGGTAAATGATTTTCTTACCGGGGGTATCAGGATATCAAGTATCCTCTCCTCGGCCATCGCAATTGCTTTGGTTCGAACCTCGGCGGTCTTCTCCGATTTTACAAGATTAACGGCATATTCAACCAGATCGCGGATGATCGATTCGACATCGCGCCCGACATACCCCACCTCTGTGAATTTTGAAGCTTCCACTTTTACGAAAGGGGCATCCACAAGTTTGGCAAGTCTTCTGGCTATCTCGGTTTTACCGACACCGGTGGGTCCTATCAGAATGATGTTGTTGGGCATTATCTCATCTTTAAGAGCACCTTCTATCTGCTGGCGGCGCCATCTGTTCCTTAGAGCGATGGCAACAGCGCGCTTCGCGTCATCCTGTCCGATGATGTAATTATTGAGTTCAGCTACAATTTTGGATGGGGTCAGCGCGGTATTGTTGAGGCTGTTCAATTATTTTCCTCCCGGTTCTCGATTGTTTCAACCACTATGTTGTTATTGGTGTAAATACATATCTCAGCCGCGGTACCGAGGCTTTCCCTCACGATATCCCTCGCGGAAAGAGTGCTGAATTTGGTGAGCATCTTGGCAGCGGCGAGGGCATAGTTTCCACCCGAGCCAATGGCAACAATTTTATCCTGAGGCTCAATAACATCACCATTTCCTGATATAATGAGTGCGGTTTCAGCTGAAACCACCGCGAGAAGGGCTTCAAGCTTTCTGAGGTAACGGTCGGTCCGCCACTCTTTAGCCAGTTCAACGGCGGAGCGGTAGACATTTCCGCGGTATTGTTCAAGTTTGTCTTCGAATCTCTCCATGAGGGTGAAGGCATCGGCGGAGGCACCGGCGAAACCGCAAAGCACCTTGCCACCGGAGATCTTTCTGATCTTCATGGCATTATGCTTCATGATAGTGTTGCCCAGGGTTACCTGTCCGTCGCCGCCAATGGCAGCCTGACCATTATGAATAATTCCGATTATGGTAGTGGAGTGGATCTTTCCGTCCATTTCATTCCTGTTGTTGATGTGCTTGAATTTTTATTAAATCACCGGTCAAAGTTATGGAATAACCATGATTTAAGCTGTGTGCTAAAAACTGCCCGGGTTTAGTAGTAGAACCCTATTGAGAAATAGAACTGTACCGGACCCCAGTTGGCGATATTTCCACCGTCTGCAATTGAGTTAACCAATTTAAAGCTTCTGCCGATCACAAAATCTGCCGGACCGATAGGTGTGTTGAACGACAAGCCTACCGCGATACCGTGTTGCAGCCCTTTGATTTTAATTTTTTCTTCCTGTTCCCAAATTGAGCCGATATTATATCCCGCCGTCAGGTATGTATCGAAGAAGACCCTGAACGGAAGGAGGTACCTGTAATCAACACCGAGTTTGAAAAGCTGCCTTCCCCTGAACTCATCCTGACGCATGCCATAGAAAGACCTTATACCCCCAAATGAAAATTGCTGTGAGAGGGGAAGCGTCTGGTCGGCGAAACCGATTTCACCCGTGGCGATAAGAGTGGTCTTTGGTGTTACAGGTATGTAACCTTCAAACCGGGCACCAAACGAAGTGTAGCCGGTGTTCGCGCTCAGGAAACTCAATCCCGTTTCATAAAATCCGTTAAAGAGTATTCCCTTTGTTGAGTACGGGTACTTGTCTTTGGTGTCGATCGTGGTAGATACATTAATGTTAAAAATTGGGGCATCATAAACTATATCATCGCTCGCGGTGATATTCTCTATCCTGTTAAGTTCATACTTTGCTTTCGCGATAAAATTTCCGAACCTTCCCACCTGCGTGCCCAGCCAGAACGAAGCGCCCATCAGAACCTGGCGGTATTCGCCAAACTGCGACCTGGTATAGAACGAAGTGGAACCGGAAGGATCATCCTTGTAACGGAAGATATCCCTTTGATTGTAGTGCAGACCAAGTTTATACGTGAAGTATGTATTGAATATCCGGTTTGAACGCGATTCCAGTTCCGCGGAAAGTTTTCGCGGGCTTACAAACATAATAAGACCAAGCTCGCTGCCGGTTGAAAAGATGTTGGCATCCCGGATATCAAGATTGATCTGGGGGGCATTCTCATTGTCGACCTTGAATCCGAATCTCGCGATCTGGGAAGGTTTTTCATTTACTTCTATCTGAAGTATGTTCATGCCTTCGCGTTTGAGAACGTTGACGGTGAAATTTTCAAACAGGTCGGTGGCATAAAGGTTTGTTAGCCCGCTTTTCAGTGCGCCGAGATCGAGAAGACCCCCTTCATCCACGGGGATCTCCCTTAGGATAACTGTTGGGTTGGTGTTCACATGCCCGGTGAGTTCGATCCTGTTGATCCTGCCACCGTCAAACTCAAGCAAGAGTTCACCTGAATCCCTGAAAAAATTCGCGTTGTTCAGCGCGAAAAGGGCATTCCCCTCGAGTCTCATCTGTTTGATAATGTTTTTGATGAAGGAAATGGTGGCAAATGGCGAAAAAGGTTTTCCGGTAATATCTTCAACCGGGGCGCCCGTCGGGATCGAGTCTTTTCCGTCGATTTTTATCCTCACACCATAAACATCCGGGTAGTTGACAGGATCGATCTTAAGAACCTTTTTCCCATCCTTTTCCGTAAATATGTAAGCCCTTATCTCCTCGAAACCCGCCCCCTTTTCAAGATAGACAAGCTCGCGGTAGATATCAGAGAGCCTCACACCGCCTGCAGAGATAACCTTTGAGATTATGGCGCCGGCATATTTACACTGCGGGTGTGGAGTGAGCCCATGGATCACCGAATCGTTGGCGGCAAAAGAGGTGGTGATAACCGAGTCGATCTTGCTTTTTAGAAGTACCGCCCCGGTCTTCCCGGCTTTGTACCCCTCGGTGACAAGGGAATCAAACCCTGTAAAATCGCCGGAGTTCTTATCGCCGATCGCCGGTTCAACCAGCACATCGGCAAGTTTCAACTCCCTCTCGTTTAATTTCTTCATCGGTATGCTGACAAACTGATCAGCGAGAACCCACGGGTACTTAAGGCTTTCCTTTGGGTTTAGGGGGCTGGTGGAGTTTACCGCGAGGATCAAACCATCCGTGAGAGACCTCGCGATTGAAACGGGGATGTTGGCAACAAGTCCACCATCGGCAAGAAGAACCGAATCGTATTCAACCGGTGACAGGAAGAACGAAACGCTTGAGCTCGCGCGGATCGCTCTCGAAAGTGAGCCTTCGCCTATCACATAAGGCTCGCCGGAAGCGAGATCTGTACATACTGCCCGGAAGCGGTATTCAAGTTCGTCAAAATCCTTGCGAAGACCAATAGGAGATTGAAAAGTAAGAAGATTTAGCTGGTTTAAGAGTTTCTGACCATCATTGATGGAGTTGGGAATTATCGGTGTCAGACCGTCGAGCCGGAGAGAGAGAACCGCCCTGTCTTCGGTAATTTTCTGATCGACAAAAAGGCTGTTTCTATTTTCCCGGTTGGTTATGTTAATTATTGAATTCCAATCGATGATCCCGGCGAGTGAATCGAGTTCAGTTACCGAGTAACCAAGACTGTAAAGACCGCCGACGATACTTCCGATACTTGTAGCCACAATTGATGAAGGGTGGATACCCTGCTCTTCGAGGGCTTTTAACACTCCGATCTGCGATATGCCACGGGCGCCACCTCCGCTTAAAGCGTATGTGATCTCGGGGTAAACAGATGGCTCTTTGTATTTTATGCCGTACGGATGGGTTACAGTGCGGTAATCAAGCTTTAAAAACAGGGTGTCGCTGTACTGGGAGAACAGCGACACCTGCATAAAAAGTATAAAGAGTAGAATTCTGACCGGTCGTGCCGGCACGGTTAAAAACATCATACGAAAACATCTTCTTCAGGAGAAGCTTTTATTTTCTTTTTTTATTCTGCTGTGCCTTGGCACTGTTTTCAGCTGCCTCGGTCATACGGGCCATGAAGCCCTTCTTTCTTTTGTCAGCGGGAATTGGCACCAGTTCAACCTGTTTGCCAAAATTGTTCACGTAATACTGCTGAGCAATTGAAAAGAGGTTGAACATGAAATAGTAAAGGTTCAATCCCGACGGGAAGGTCATAAAAAGTATCGTCAGGAAGACCGGCATGATGTAAACCAAAGCCTTCTGTGAAGGGTCGGTTGTGGTCATTTTCTGCTGGAAGAAAGTAGTTACACCCATAAGAAGCGCGAGACCCGACACCTCATGCACCCCGAAGAGTGGAATGGTGAACGGGAGCGCGAAAAGAACATCAGGGCGTGAAAGATCTGTTATCCACCAGAAGAATCCCTCGCCTCTGAGCTGTATGGCTGTCTGGAACGTGCCAAAGAGGGCGATAAACACCGGCATCTGAAGGATCATGGGAAGACATCCACCCGCGGGGTTGATCCCGTAGGTCGAGTAAAGAGACATCGTCTCTTTCTGCTGCTTCTGTGGGTCATCCTTGAATTTCTCTTTGATCTCCTTGATCTTGGGCTGAAGCAACTGCATCTTCTTCATTGAAGAGAATGTGTTCTTCGTTAAAGGATAAAGGATTATCTTTATGATCAACGAGAAGATTATAATTACTATACCGTAGTTCGGTATGAAAGAGTAAAGGAAAATGAACAGCGGCAGGAGGAAAAACTCCGCGATGGGTCTTACCAAAAACCTGATGCCGAAGAAACTTCCGAAATCGACGATCTCGGAGAGTTTTCCGTTGTACTCTTTAAGAATTTTATAATCAGCCGGTCCGATGTAAAACTTGAAGTTGTTGTTTACAACGGAATCGCCTGCATATTTAAACTTAACCGAGGCGTCGAACACCTTCCAGGTGGCATCGGCGTTGGGTTTGTAGTTTGTAGCCGAAAGTTCATAACCTTCGGTGGTCTGCGGGTTGGCAGGGATCAGGGCGGTGGTAAAATATTTATTTTTTACCGAGATCCAGTTAACCTGTCCGGTCTGTTCTTCCTTGCCACTTTCGGCATGGAAAATAACGTGCTCATCACCAAACATTACTGAAGCGTTCGAGTAGTTCGCTTCATCCTTTGTGTATTGTTCAACGTGATTGAACCCGTTTCTCCAGGCTATCTGGTACTGACTTCTGGCGATAACCTTTTCAAGGTTCAAAAGTTTCACGTTGAACCCGAGGTCGTACCTGTCACCCTTAATAAGATATTTGAAAACAATTGAAGCACCGTTTGAGTCAGGCCTGGTTGCAAATTCAACCACAAGTGAATCATTTCCGCTAACCTTGTAGGCAGGTTTGTCTGATTTCGTGTTAAAAACGATATCAGCGGTTGAAACTTTTCTTCCCGGCTGATCAATGAACTCAAGGGTCATACCGCTTTTTCTTACGGTATCAAGCAACTGCACATATTTCTGTGTTGCGGGGGCGTTTGCCGGAATAGTATCGTGATACCAGTTCTGGTAGTGCTTCAGATAGATTTTTCTGAGTGTGCCACCCTTGGTCGAAAACTCCATGATAACCAGGTCGTTCTCCACGGTGAATCTCTTCTCAACCAGAGAGTCGGAGGTGAAGGGATTCTGTGTTGTGGCGGCAACTGGTGCTTTAGCCACAGAGTCATTGTGTTTAACCGAATCTTTAAGTTTTGCCTTCTGTTTGGCCAAAGAGTCGATTACGTGCAGGGAGTCTTTCCCTGATTTATTGCCCGGCGGTGGAGTCTGTGGTGCAGTCCAGTATAACCATACCATTAAAATCAAGCCAATCAAAATGAAGCCGATTGTTGCTTGTCTGTCCATTAAATTTCCTGATAATTATTGTTCACTGATAAGTAATGCGAGTCGGGTGGGAGCAAAAAATTGTCCGGTACGGGATTATAAAACACCCGGATCACCGGCATTAATGCCTGATCTGATCTTGTCAAGGATATCGATAACACTGTCTGAAAAATAAGAGAGCCTGTACTTTCTGTTCCTGTCGAGAAAAGAGTAAGGAGAGAGCAATATATAAAGCCCCAGGTTGTCTGTCAATTCCGGTTTGTTCAACCTGAAAGATTCCCGGAGGAGCCTTTTGATCCTGTTTCTGAAGCAGGCATTACCTGCTTTTTTAGAGACAGCGACCCCCAGTTTGACGAACGGCCGTTCGACGGGGAATTCAACTTTATATATCGCCCTTACTCTCCTGTCGGAAGAGACTGTCTTTGAGCCCGAGCTGTAGATTTTTTCAAAGGAAGTACTTCCTTTTATTCTTTCTCTTTTATTAAGAGAAAGTTTTCTCAAAATCTTGACTCGTCACTGACTGTAAGTTTGTGTCTTCCTTTTTTACGGCGTGCCGCGAGCACTTTTCTGCCGCCGACGCTGCTCATTCTTTCTCTGAAACCGTGTTTGTTTCTTCTTTTTCTGTTGCTTGGCTGGAAAGTCCTTTTCATTCCAAAAACTCCTTTTCATTAAAGACTGCAAATTTACGACTTTTTAGAAAATTAAACAACTTTTTTATTTTTTTACACTTCCTCTCTTTTAAGTAAAATTAACTTGCTTGGTATTGGCGCTACCACATATTTTTCCGTTGGTAATTTTCGGGTACAAAATGTGGATAACTTGTTAATAACTTTTCACTGTGAAAAAGTTTCACGCAAGTTTCACGGGGTTTCACGGAATATAAACAGGTTTACTTGTGGAACTGTTTAAATACAAACACTCTAACAAGTTTAATTTTATACACTTACCCGCTTTTCCACAATGTTGACACATTGTGGAAAACTTTACACTTGCATTAACAGAAATTAGTAACTCATTAAAAAATCAACACTTGTAGTTGTGGATAACTTATGATAAATTCTCAAATTCTTGCTCAGGACAGCATTCATGATGCTGACACTGTATGGAGAGAATGTCTTGAAATAATACGCCCGCAGGTACCGGTAATGACCTTCAACACCTGGTTCTTACCGATCAAACCGATCACCCTCGCAGGCGAAACTTTGACCATTCAATTACCCAATAATTTCTTCTATGACTGGATAGCCGAGCGTTATAACGTTCACATCTCCAAAAGCATTAAAGATGTTCTTGGCGAGACCGGTACAATAAAATATGTTGTTGTAAATGAAACACTTAAGGAGCCTGAGGTGCCGGTTCAGCCGCCCACACCAAAGATAACTGTTGACCCCGCCTCACTTGTGAAGCCGGAGAGCGACAGTGACGATGACGACTTCTTTGAAAGCAACATTATTACCAAATACACCTTCGATAATTTTATTAAAGGGGAGTCGAACCAGCTCGCCCGCGCGGCTGCCTACGCGATAGGTGAGAACCCCGGCGGCACTTCCTTCAACCCGTTGTTCATTTACGGTGGGGTGGGTCTCGGTAAAACCCACCTGATCCATGCGATCGGTAACGCGGTGGTGGCAAACAACCGGAACAAGAAGGTTCACTATATTTCAGCCGACCGTTTCACGCTCGATTTTGTTCAGTCAATTCAGTTCAACAAGAAGCAGGAGTTCACAAACCGCTTTAAAAAACTTGATGTACTGATAATTGATGATATTCAGGGTCTCTCCGGAAAAGAAAGAACCCTGGATGAATTCTTCTTCATCTTTAACACCCTGCATCAGGCTGGTAAACAGATAGTGCTCACAAGCGACCGGCCACCTAACGAACTGACCGGTATCAGTGACCGCCTTATATCAAGATTTAACTGGGGACTGACCACGGATATTCAGCCACCCGACTTTGAAACAAGGCTTGCAATTCTTAACAAGAAAGCCGACAGTTACAATATCAGGCTCACAGGCGACATGCTCGACTATGTTGCCACCCACATTACTTCGAACATCAGGGAGCTTGAAGGGGTGCTGCTGAAACTCCTTGCCAAGGTTTCATTTGGTCCCGGCGATATTAATTTTGATATGGTAAAGAAGGTGGTCAGGGAAATTTCCACCACTAAAAAGGTTAATATCGGTATCGATGTTATAACCAAGGTTGTCTGTGAGTACCTCAAAGTGGATGAAAAGAAGATTCGCGACAAGACAAGAAAAAAGGAGATAGCCGAAGCCCGTCAGATTGCAATGTATCTCTCGAAGATGATGACCAACTCAACCCTTAAGATGATAGGCCTCCATTTCGGTGGAAGGGATCACTCGACTGTGATTCATGCCGTCACCGAGGTTGAGAACCTGGTTAACACAAATAACAGGTCGCGCGAGATGGTTGATGAGATACGAAACAAGATAGAACTACTCTGTTCATAACTTGTTGATCTGATGTTGATATCGTGTGATTTACATGTGGAAAACTTTAAGTTCTCCACACAATGTTGGCAACCGGAAGTTAAGGGTGAGTTTATCAACGGTGACATCTTGATTACTTCACATGTTAAGTTTATTCTTTTTAACATGTTAACATGGTTATCAACATATCCACACGATAACAATAACCAATACTATTTAAACTTAACTATTATTTAATATATAAAGCGTGTTCATTTAATCTGTAAATCGTTAAATATTCCGAAGTTTACAGAGCAAATTTCAATTTTTACGGAAATTACAATGTTTAAGAAGTTTTTACCCAAAGAGGATTCATACTTTAACGACTTTAACGCGATGCTCGTCGTTATAGAGCAGATGGGGAAGATCGCCAATGACTTTTTCTCGTCTGACAGTTACGAGGATGAGATATTCAAAAAAATAAAACCACTCGAAAAACAGTGCGATGAGATCGCCAACGCGGCTATCAAACGCCTTAACGAAACCTTCATTACCCCGTTCGACCGGGAAGATATTTTCTCACTCATTAAAAAGATTGACGATGTCAGCGATATTATTCTTGCTGTAACCGTCAGGATCAACACTTTCAATATCAAAAGCAAAGTGGTGGGTGCCGCTGAAATGTCGGGGATAATCTTTAAACAGATAGTTATTCTGAAAGACATTCTTACTAAACTTGACAATTACGGACACGATTACAGCCGCCTCGAGGAAATTAGAACACTTGAATCGGAAGCCGACAAGGTTTACAGGGATTCGCTCAAGCACCTTTTCCAAGACGAGAACGCCAACGCGCTCGACGTGATCAAGAACAAGGAAGTGCTTGAACAACTCGAAAAAGCTGCCGACAAGTGCCAGACC
>JAEYUD010000144.1 GCA_023433685.1 Bacteroidota bacterium | reverse complement strand
CCGATTACGGCCGAAAGAAACCATTTTTCGAACAGCCTTGCAATTCTTCCGTTTCCGTCAAAAAACGGATGTATCTGGGCCAAACGGAGATGGGCCAATGATGCAAAATAAAAAACATCAGTGACATTGGAATGTTTTCGTAAAATTTCTTCTACTTCAGCCCAGAATCTTTCCATCTCCGCGGGAAGGAATTCCGGTTCAACGGCGACATAGACCAACCCTTTTGTACTAAATACACCCATCCGGTCGTCGCGATAATTCCCCCTTTTGCTCTTGATAAGAAAAGACCTCGACAACAACTTGTGCGCGTGAAGGAAATTTGCCTCGTTGAGAGGATTCTCACGGGCGAACTTGTGGGCTTCCACAAGATCATTGATCTCTGCAACCTCCTTGTGAGGTTTGAATTTGGTTTTGATCAACTTTTGGTTCATGTATGAATTCAGATCCACTGTGTTTCCTTCAATGTTCGATGAGAAGACAGATGAAGTTTCGAAACTGAACTGCAGATCAACCGGAGCTTTGCCAAAACCCGAAAGCCACGCTTCCAATGTGACAGAGAACTTTTCCCGGTAATCATCGCGACCGGGTGCACTTAAAAGAGAAAAATTATCCGGCATACTCTAATGCACCGGCATGAGTGAATGGATCATGAACCTTCTTTTATTCTTACCACAATTTATCCAATTTTCACGAAATTTCATTCATTGAAAACAAAAATTGTGGAAAGAGATGTTCGGAAATTTAATAACAGAAGCCCTGAACAAGGGAGTGCAACTTATACTGCAAAGCTACGTTGAACCCTATGGTGAAATAAAATCACTCTCGGTTGATGATTCGATAAAAGAGATCCGGGCAACACTGCTGCTTAAAGGGGAGTTGCAAACCCTTGAAGTGAGGATCATCGGCTACAATTTCACCCGGAACGAAGGGAAAGGATACATGACCTTCCAGAAGTTTGCCACTTCCCGCGAGTGGATGAACCGGTTGCTCGAAACCCATCCCCCAAAAGAACTTATAAATAAAAAGATCGATATCCCCCCGGCTGCCGCCGTGATAATGAAATTACTTTTCTGACCGCGGGTTTTTGTCGAAAAAATCTTTCTGTCTGGAAGAATATTGTATGATTTAAATTCATTTTTGGTTAAATTGGTTTAAGAAAACGTTCCAGTTTAACCGGATATGGATAACCCTGACCATTTTAAAGATCGACCATTCGATGAGATAGAGAAGCAGCTTGATCGCCTTCGCGGGATGATCGATCTGCAACACTCGCGGGGTGTTGTCCTCTATGAACTGAATTCCCTTCTCACACTCCTCAATAATAATTCTCAACCCCTCTATTCTGAAGCTTTATTTATTGAATTCTTCCCGGTCTATCTGAAGCTACTAACAGTTTTTAAAGTTAGCGGAACTCCCCCCGGCTACACCGGAAGCATCCTCAAGAACGCGAAGAATCTGTACCGGAACCGGTCTGAAATGTTTAAAAACAAGGAATTGGCGGATGAAATAAAGCGGATATCAAAAGAATTGGCAGCGCTTAAGCAATTTCTCTCCGGTGCTCCGGGTCATTCAGTTTCAAACCTCCGGAATCCCCATTTTCCTGTGATTGAAACAGGGGAGAAAACGGCAGTCATGACCTATCTCGACAGTCTGAGTGTAAAGATCAGCCCTTCCACCGGAACAACAAAGTTTATAATTCATCCGACTTACAAAGAGGAAGAGGCTCTACTTCTCGAACAGGTTAAACTCTCGTTCAATGCGGCAATTTCGTTGATCCCAAAAGAGAAGAAGAAACTTCCCGAAGCATACGAAGTGCAGGTGTATTTCAATTCCCGGTTGGGGATCTACTCCGGAAATTCATTCGGTGCCTTGCTTACGATCCTCTTTTATTTTGAAATAAGCAACTTTCTTCATCCAAATCTCATCTATCAAACAGCTCCCCGACTGGCATTCACCGGTGCCACAACCGGTTCAGGGGAGATCACACCGGTTGGTAAGTCGAACATAACAAGGAAAGTACGTTCCGTATTCTTTTCAAACGTAAATACTTTCATTATCCCGAAAGGAGATGAACCGGCAGCAAGGGCCACGCTCGCGAAATTAAAGGATAGATGGCCCAACCGTTCACTCGAAATTACAGCAGTGAACAATGTAACGGACATTCTTAACCGAAGGGATATCATCCTCATCACAAGGCGGCCAATAAAAGAAAGAATAAAAACCACCGCCCGAAAGCATAAATATTCCTCCCTGGTTTTGATACCACTGATCGTTCTTCTGGGGTTTATGTATGCCAGGGAGTTTGATACAAATCCTGTTTCTTTTGAGTTGGATGAAACCAATTTGATGATCAAGAACAGGTTTGGAAGTGTCCTGTGGAGCAATACTGTGCATCCCAACCTTCATCTTCAATTGACCGATAAAGAAATTTTAACAAGGATCAGGCTGATTGATCTTGACAGAGATGGTGAAAATGAGATTCTTGGTAGCAGCGATTTGGTGAGTGCCGGTATTGCGAAATCACCAGATGAATTGTTTTGCTTGAGTGGGAAAAAGGAAATAATCTGGCGTTTCTCACTTAATGATACAGTATCTTCACCCAAGGAAGGGAACATTCCATCGGAGTATTATCCAAAAATTGTTGACACCATCACTTTGAACGGAGAGAGGCGACTTCTTGTCTGGGCAAACAATGGTCCGACTTACCCGACAGCACTGTTCTACCTGGATCCAAGCACCGGGGAAAAAGCAGGCGGAGCATTATGGAACGCGGGACACCTCAATCAAGTTGGTTTCGCTGATGTTGATAGTGATGGAGAAAAAGAAATAGTTATTTGCACGCAAGATAACGGGTTGGGAGTGCTAAGAATTTTGGCGGTCGAAAAAAATATTACCGAATCGATGATCGAGACCCGGGAGAATTATATGCTCTACGGGAAACCATGCGCGAATCTACTGGTAAATATTTCATTACCCAATACAGATTTTGTAATAAAATATACGGATATGAAAGTGGACTATTTCCCCAGTAGAATAGTATCTCCTGATGAGAATGGAAAACTTTCATTTTTTGCGCGGTATGATTATGCTATTTTAGCGGGGATGTACACACTTGTTCTGAACACGAAAACTTTGGAAATTGATTATTTCATCGAAGGTGTGTACCGAAAACTTCGCGACTCCCTCGTAAACGCCGGAAAGCTCCCCCTACCCTACACCGACACAAAGGAGTACACTGACATCCTGAAAAACGGAGTGAGGTATAAATTGGACGGTAAATGGGTAACCTATCAGGAATATGTTAAAGCCGGGAAGATAAAAGCCCTTGTCACGAAGAAGAAATAAAACATCGTTTCCCTTATTGTCACTTAAACCGGAAATTACTAATTTCATATCCGGATTAACAAGATTCTAATTGAAAGAACAGCGGAAGTGAAGTATCATTTAATGGGATTGTTGGCGTCACCAATTGATCCCGTAACGCAGAGAAAAGAACTTAACAGTCTGATAGAAGAGTGTTTTAAGCTGGCAACCGTACAGGTCAGGTATCAGATGTCGAAACTACATAAACCCGGCATAATGGGTGATCTTTCGGCAAAAGATATCGCTGTTGATGCCATCGCTCCCCTCTTCACACCGGCTGATGACGGTTTTATAAGTCACCTTCATGATGTGTTTACCGGTTGGTCGCCGCCCGTGATCTCGGAACAGCAGGCACAATTTATGCTTGTTTCGGTTCTGGCACACAGAGTGAAGCAGCACATCAATACCATGATGCGTGAGAGCGATCCTTTTTTCGCGAAGATCCTTGACTCCCTGAATTATCACATCAAAAAGGAGAAATTGATCAAGACGGAGAAACTGAGAGTTTGCTACATATCACTTGCCGATCACGAGGGGAGTGATATTGCTTATTGCGGGTATGAAGACCTGCTCAGCATACAGGCCACACTTTTCTCGATAAAGCATATCTCGATCAGTGAGATACTTCATCAACTCATGAAAAATGACCAACCGGCAGCAATTCCTCTTCTTGCTCTGGCAAAAAGGATCAAAGAGGTGAATCTCTCGCATGAAAACCCGGTTATTACCTGTCATAAAACCGAGACGGAATTCGATGTTGAAAGCCTCTCAACTTCCGCCAAAAAGGTGGTGTTCGAGAAACTCAAACACTCCTATCTTGACAAGGGGAAACTCAACCATCGGGAGGCAGATCTGATGGAACGGGCAATTGCCGAAATGCTTTTCGACCTTAAAGACGGCGGCATTAAACCGGGGTTGTATCATTATGTCGAGATGATCGACAGCACCATCTGTCCGGAAATTTACAAACAGAAGTATCATAATATTCTCGAATACCTGTTGAAAGTTCTGAAGAAGGAATTGGCGCAGTTGCTTTCAGTTAGACATGAAGTGTCCGAGTAGCTCTTTTTTTCATCTATTTATTCAGAAAGAGAACATTTATCAATGAATCTCATTCCCTCAATAACCGACTTTGATCTTTTCCTCTTCGTATTCCATCCGGATAAACTCAGCGATATTCAAAAGGAATACATCGCGGGGAACAGTGGGTTCAATGAGACCATAGAACATTTCAAAGAACTGGCAATGCAAGCACAAGAAGAGCTAACAGATCAGGACAAAGAACTCATCAGCTCTAAGATCGGTGTTTACCGGCCTGCTGATAATGTTATTTATCTTTACCCTCACCAGACACACACAGAAACCAGGAAGCAGCCGAAAGTGGTTTACCGTGCCGCGTCAGTGCAGCTCGAGGAGAAGTTAACTTCCAAAACCTTCTTCGACGAAAAGAAGCTCTACATGGTGAAAGCCAATATCAACCACCGCACGACCAAGATTTACATCTTCTCCGGCACCGGTGACATCCTCCGGAACATTTCCATCCGCATCCACCCGGGTAACACCCTCCACCACCTCGAAGACAACACCCAACCCCTCGTTCTCGAAGGCCGCGTTGAAGTGGAGCATTTGAGTTTTGAGATGGGGTGAGGGGAGGGCCTACTCCTTGATCTTTAAATTCTCGCCCCAAAAATCCAATATTCTTAAAAGTGAATTCAATGCGATAATTATATCCTTCTGCTCTGTTTCAGAAGGTTTGTCGTCTTTTCGTTCGTGAGAATAAGTATTCCCGGTCACTCTAAGCATGTGAAGATATTGTTGAACCCAGGGTGAGAAATTCTCTCTGGAAACTACACTGTTGATACCTCTACTTGTATCTTTCTCTTCCTTCCTCCATTTATAATACAGGAGAAAATTTTCCAGAAACACCCTGCAGAACTGACCGAAATGCCATGGCAAGAATTCCCTCTTAAACACATATTCATTCCAGGCTGAGATAATTCTTTGAACTTGCTCCGATTCTTTTTGTGCCCGTGAAACTTTCCGGATCTTTTTATTCAAATCATTTCGGATTGGTTCAATGATTGTCTGAAGTTGCTCCGGGGTAAACCGGATGTTTGTTCTTTTAAGTGCTTCGTTTAAGGCCTCATAGACAATGGTCGCTTTTGCCTCACTTCTCTCACAATAGATGATCTTCTCCAGATTGGAGATGGTCTTAAGTGCCCGTTTGGATTCCTCCAGCAGGGTTGGCATCACATCCTTTGGATCAAGTCCCTGTTGTCCGGTACCGAGAAGAGTCATCGCGACTGTCTTGATTTTTATTCCTCTAACATCTGCAACAGCCAGCGAGCCAAAGATATTTTTAAAAGTTTCCAGCAGATCGAATGGTTCATCCCCATATTTCGAGCGCATCTCCACAACCAGCAACCGGTTGAAACCCTCCGCATTAAGTTCCCTCGAGAACCATGTGTTCATATTCTCTTTCAAACTGAAGAAGGGTTTTTCCGACTCATCCTTCAACGAAACAGAACAACCGGTAAGCAGAGCATTAACCAAAGTCCCTGGAGTTGGCTTATACCCCCCCTTAAAAACCGAAACAACCAGAATATCAACCTTGTCTTTAAGTTTGGTTATATCCTGATTCCTGAATTCAATTACTTTTTCACCAAAATTTGTTTCCAAAACGAAAATGTCATCGGGCAGCATTAGTGTTCCTTAATTTGAAAAAACATTTAGTAAAATTAAAGAACACTACCAGATATAAAAACTGCCCCGGGTAAGGGGCAGCCATTTCTTATTCTTCAACATCCCACATCAAGGAACATCGTATTTTATTTCATCAACACAAACTTCTTCGTTTGGATGTAAGGATCACTACTATCCATCGGAATCGCCGTGATTCTGTAAAGGTATATTCCACTGGCTAAATTCGACATATTTAGATCAACTTCATAGTAACCGGGTTTTCTCTCTGATGACTCTAACACGTTCACGAGCTCTCCCTGGCTACTGAAGAGTTCAATCTTTACAATTGATTCTTTTGGAATTGCAAATCTGACAATTGTTGTCGGATTGAAGGGATTGGGGTAGTTTTGATATAAGTTGAACTCATCAGGTATACTGCTTAAAAGCGATTCTTTATCCATACCAGTTAAATCAAGCGATACTGAATCTGAGAGTGAAGATTCTCCAAATAAATTAAAGGCATAGATTCTGTACCAACAGATAGATGTAGTGCTGAGAGAATCAGTATAATTTGTAATATCCGCTCCGGTGCTGTCGAGCAGACTCCATGTGGCTTCAAATCCTATCTTTCGAAGAATCTTGAATCCGACCTCATTGGAGGAATTATCCTGCCAGGAAAGTGCAACTATTCGATTTGTTACTGCCGCTAACTGCAGATTTGTTGGAGGCATTGGGGGGACATCAAAGGTCAAAGCTGAATCGATGTTAGAGTAACCACTATAACCCATAGGATTTTTTGCCCGAATTCTATAAAAGTACAGTGTCACTGGGGTTAGATTACTGTCCAGATACTGAGTCTGGTTGGCTCCAACTGAATCAATAATTTGCCAGTTCCAAATATTCCCGGTACTTCTTTCAATATTAAAATACGACTCATTTCCGGAATTGTCAGCCCATTGCAACGCGACTTTTCCTGAACCTACTGCCTGTGTAACCAATGCTGTTGGAGCAATTGGAGGAATATCGTGGGTTATAGCCGAATCAATATTTGAATAACTACTGTAACCGATAGAATTGAATGCACGAATACGATAGAAGTATTTCGTCGCCGGTACCAAATTGCTGTCAGAGTATTGTGTGACATTCATATTCACGGAATCAATTTTGGTCCAAGGCCCATTTCTGAGGTAACTCCTTTCAATTGTGAATCTTGTCTCATTTCCTGAATTATCATTCCACTGAAGCTTGATTTTCGTTGGTCCAAGTGCTGTCGTAGCGAGTGCTGAAGGAGGAATTGGTGCCATATCATTTGTAGTGGCGTTTGCAATATTCGAGTAGCCCGAGTATCCAATTGAGTTATATGATCTGATCCGATAGTTGTATGTAGTATTTTGGACTAATCCTGTGTCATTGTAGGTTTTAACATTAGCTGGCAAGGATACAATTTCAAGCCAGTTTGGTGCAGTTGAGAGTTTCCTTTCCAATTTAAAGCCTAGCTCGTTGTGGGATCTGTCTGCCCATCGTATTTGGATAGACGATGAGTTCAATGTTTGTGCAATCAGACTATCAGGTTGGTTAGGAAGTACTTCCGGCGTGGTTGCTGAAGCAATGTTTGAAAATGGAGAGTTTCCGACACTGTTGTAGGCTCTTACCCGATAATAATACTTTGTTCCACTGACTAGTCCCGAATCTCTATATGTACTCATAAGAGGTTGACTGATTTGCACCCAATTCGCTACTGAATCTAAACTCCTTTCTACCTTAAAGCCGGTCTCATTATTTGACATATCATGCCAGGTCAACTGGATTACAGAATTTGATTGCGGGTCCGAAATTGCTGATAGATTCATGGGCGGCAATGGAAGTATTTCAGGTGTCTGTGAGGTGGTCGGAGATGAATATCCAGACACACCTGTATTATTAAAAGCACGAACTCTATATGAATAACTCCGATTCGGCGTTAATCCTGTATCAAGAAAAGTGGTGGTTCCAGCACTCAACTGGCCAATCTCAACCCATTCAGCCCCTGTACCAAGTTTTCTTTCAAGGCGGAAACCAAGTTCCAACTGTGAGTTGTCACTCCAATTTACTCTGATTGAGTATGCGGAGATCACTTGGCTGTTCACACCTGAAGGAACAGGTGGAATCGGGACTAATGTTGTGTCAAATACTTCCGGACCATAAGAAGAATTAAACTGACCTTTGAAAGCCCTGATCCGATAAAAATATATTGTACTTGAATTCAAATTGGAATCCAGATAAGTAATAACATTCGGGCCCACCTGTGCAATCTGAGTCCAAGATGAGGAACCGGATTTCCTTTCAATTTTGTAGCCATCTTCAATTGAATTATTGTCAGACCAACTTAGGAACAGTTTACCGGGATTGAAGTTGAGTGCATAGCAAGATGAAGATATCGGCGGATCAACCAGATTAATTGTTACATCGACGGTATCGCTTATGGATTTATTAGAAGGGTCTTTTGCAGTAACAATGATACGGTCAGAAGCTTGATTTACCGATGAAACAGAAACTATTAATCTGCCATTTAACAGTGAGTCCGCGTTCGCTACTATAGCATTCTGCACTGATGCGAATGCAAAAGTTAAGTTTCCACCATTCGGATCAGAGAATATCTGGCGGAGATCGGCCACGAATCTGTTCTCATTTGTTTTAATTGAGAAATCAGGTATTGCTTGCACTACTTGGGGGATACCCGTTGAGCTAATTACACTGTAGTTCATTGCGTTACTTGGACCACCCGGAGCTGTTACGAAAAGTGTTCCGCTTTGCACTCCGACCGGAACTATGCATCTTACAGATGTTGCACTCCAACTAACAATCGATGCAGCTGAAAGAGTATTAAAAGATACACTACCGGCCGATGATCCAAAGTTAGATCCGGTGATTGTAATCTCATCATCCGCCGAAAGACTTGTCTTCGAAATAGCAGTAATTGTTGGTGGCGGTGCAAGTACTGTAATTTTGAGTTGGGCAACAAATTTCGACTGATAGTCTGAGAATTCTGTTCCACAATAAAAACTATAAGTTCCTGGTGTTGCAGAATTTGGTATATCGAACCTTAACTTAAGTGTATAGCCTCCGTTTTGAGTGGAGAAGTTATCAAACCATGGATCGACTGTTTGACCTTGATCGTTGAAATAGATATCCGGCTCAGTTGGATTGAAAGATATATGATTCGAATTTACAACAAACTCAACAGTTTCGCCCGAGAATGCTGATATATTTGTCAAATCATATGTAGCAACACTATTATTGCTACTCCCAAAGCTAATCATACCGGTTGGAGGAGTTGAAGTACACCATTCATTCACTACAATTATCGATTGACTATCAAACATACGCAGTTTCTTTTTATCAATATCATAGTTCGTTGTTGAAGTTGACCGCTTCAATGTTACTTTGGTGTTTCCACCGTAAAGTATAGTATATATTATGTCATTGAATGAATGAGTAGGATTTTGAGTATCCATTTGAACCCAGTGATGTCCGCTCGGAATAAACCACTTATACTTGGGACCTGAACTACTGACAACGATAGGCTTTGATGCAGTATTATTCTCAGGATGTTCATCCCTTGTGACATTCGCACTGAAGACGATACTACATGTCCCCTCATTTGATGGTGCGGTGAAGTTTTCCGAAATATATAAAGTCTGGTACTGACTAACCGAAGGGATTGTACCTGATTTAGAATCGATCAAAGTACCTGATGAATTGTAAAATTTGAATTCGTAAGGCACATTATAGTAAATTTTGTCAGGTGAGTTACTTGCGTTGTAAATTTTTGCTTTTCCGGTAAAAGAACTACCGGGCGTCACTCCCGAGGGCGTGGATGTGACCTCTTGGACTTGTAAGTCCCACCCTTGCATCGGTTCAGAAACTGAAACGGTCAAATTCTGAGTGCCCTGAGGGTAGCGTAGTACTTTATTTCCAACTTGTCCCGTAAAGTAATATTCATGACTTCCAATAGCAAGATTCGAAACCGAACCCTGATATGATACTCCGGTTTGATAATTTCCTCCACCTGTAAGAGTAACCGTGCTACCATTCACCAAGTTAAGTTTAATTGAATTACTATTGGGTGGCAATCCTGTCGAAGACTTATAGTATACATAAAATGTAAATGATGTGGAAGGGATTCCCGATGCCGGAGAATGACCACCACCATACAATAGTTCTACTGATGGCGGCGGAGGTGGGAATTGGACGGTTACGCCATCGCTGAATACTTCTGCCGAACCAACACCTGAACCATTGAATGCTCTGACACTATAAACATAATCACCTTCTACTTGATTTGAGCGAATCCAATTCAATTGAGCAGTGGACAGAATCTGTTTTTCATTGATCTTATTTCCATTAAAATATTCTTTTACAACATAGTATTCAATACCAGATTGCATATCAGTCGATCCAGAAAAATAAACCGTGTAGTTTCCCGATTCCGATATGTCAATATCAGGTTGTCCCTCTGTAATCGATGCTATCGCAGAAGGTTCCGAGTAGTCGATAAAAGCTACTTTTAGATATGTACTTTGGGGTGCCAACTGTATATGTGGGTCACTATTATCGTCCAATTCTGTCATTGATACAATGAACCATGGATTAACAGATGAAGCTGCATCATTGAGTTCTGTAATGGCCGCCGAACCCAATGACTGAGATTGTTGGCCGGTCGATCGGAATATAGTAGAACCGGCAGAATAGACATTCCCATACGCCAGTTGATCATAGAGGATGCTGGAGAGATAACTCCCCTCGACCAATTGTTTTGGAGTCAAACCATACGACCATCTCCTTAAATCGACTAAAGAATTGGATGCTCCGGCATTCGTGACATTCACTACAAGAAACGCATATGAAAATACCTGAAAGCCGTCCAAGTTTAAGGCTTGAAATGGAAACATTACCCACGCACGATATTTTATGTCAGAGTACTTCCCTAATACTAAGTCTTGCGTTGCAATATATGTTGATAAACCACTGCCATAACTGCCCAAGTAGTACTCATTTAAAGAAGTTGGATAAATGTTTTTCCAAACAGCTTTATAACCACTTTGAGCATGAATTATCCTCCCGCTTAGTAAAAGCACTATAATAATCGCAAAAAAAATGCGGAAACAATTTCTTGACATGATTAAATCTCCTTGATTGATGATATAAATAGATTGAGAATTTAAAGTCTCGGAAATATCTTCGGTTCTTTCTGGAGTTATCCGAGGGCTTAAGGGCAAAAACTCAGTAGGGAGTTAGATCTATAGCTGACGAAAGAAATGAAAAATTTCAAGAATTTTTCTCTTTTTCTTGAAACTTTCTTGACAATAAACCCAAAATCCCTTATATTTCGACCAATAAAAACCCGAAAGAATCAAAAATGGCCAATGCAGAGATCGGAAAGAGAAAGAGAGTGAAGGTCGGCACGATCCTCGACGAGGAAGTCGTAAAGATATTGAAGGAAAGAGCTTACCGTGAAGGTAAGACAATAAGTGATGTGGTTCAGGAGGCCGTTATCTCATACAACCGGACTGAACCTGTAAGGGCAAAACTACGAGTTGAGGCAGCTAAGAGGTTGTGCACCGCGCCATTCAGGGTCTCACTTGAGCAATTGAATAACGACATCGATGAGGATTACTACGACCAATGAATCTCACGATGATCGAAGCCTCTGATAATCTGATGCTGGATGCAAATATTGTTTTGTATGCAATCCAGCAAAAATCACCTCAGTGTGTTGAGTTGATCGACCGGATTGCATCGGGGGAGATCAACTGTTTTATCTCGACTCATATACTTGCAGAAGTAATGCATGTCCTGATGCTCGAAGAAGCCAGAAGTTCGGGTAGTATAACGGGAGGGAATCCGGCAAGAAAGCTGAGTGAAAATCCCGGGATCGTAAGATCGCTTTATCAATACGAGTTTTTATTCGAAGATCTGCTCAGTATCGGTTTGAACATTGTTGAAGTAACAAGAGGTGACCTGCTTGATGCACTGAACATCCAGCGACATTACGGATTACTAACAAATGATTCCCTTATAATCGCCGTATCGAAACGCCTTGGAGTAACAAAGCTTGTATCTGCTGATAGCACATTCAGCCGTGTGAGAAATATTACCCTTTATTATCCTGATGACCTAGCAACCATCCAGCCCTGATACATGCCAGAAACAGAGGCAAGCGAGATTTTTGGGTAGAGGTGGACATCCCCTCTGCTCCCTCCGCGCTTACGCACGGAGCTACCATATTTCGCCCGCCGAAGCGGGCTCTCCCCCTCTGCGTTCTTTGCCTCGCCACGGCGAGCTCTGTGGTTCGATTTACATTCCTTTTCACGCCGAAGGCTCTCCCCCGCGGCTGAAGCCGGATTTATTATTCCCCCTCAAAACGATGGCTGAAGCCACCGTCTATTGATTATCCCCTCTGCGTTCTTTGCCTCGCCATGGCGAGCTATTCGGTTCGATTTACATTCCTTTTTACGCTGAAGCGGACTCTGCCTCGCCGTAGGCGGATCACTGCGCCGCGGCGCATAACATTTAACATTTCACATTTCAAAAAACTTCACAGTTCATAGTTCACAGTTCACCCTTCACAGTTCACCCTTCACAGTTCACCCTTCACCTGGGTACCAGCCCCCACTTCCCCCGGAAAAAATGAGGAGTGGCTCCCATTGTGGAGGGTTCTCGGTATGTGTAATTTTGTTACAGATAAAGATCAAATTATTTGCCGTGCGGGACTTGGGTCCCAAGAGGACGGTGAAGGCGGGATGAAGGTTTGCCGCCATTGGCGGAAAGATGGATGATTGTTTAGTCATCCCGCGTTTGATCTTTATATTTAATCGAATTTAATCTCTTTATTTAATCGTGTTTTAATCGTTTCATTTAATCGAAGTGGCGGGTTCTGATCCCACCCGCCCGGGAGAGGCAACAGTGGTTTACCACTTAAGACCGACCCCACACAAACTGCAACCGCGGCGAGGGCTGGATTCACATCTGAAAATGTGCCGGCCCAAAACTGCGTTAAAGTACGCGGCAGCGCATCAAAATTGTGCTGCTTTTTTGTTATTTTAGGCTTTGCTTAACCAAATTTCATAAACACCGGGATCATGTTTTCTTTTTGGAGTCCGCGATAGTTTCCTCGTTCAAAAACCTCCTCGTTGCCGCGGTAATTGTACTTTCAGGCACCACTTCCCTGCTTCAGGCACAAGACCCTGTTGACAGTCTTGAAATGTACGATCCATTTTCACAGATCGATGACCTCCGGCGGATCATTAAAACAGATTTTACAATTCTTGGAAAGAAGAGCCAGGAACGAATTGCCGCGCTTAACAAAGAGGCTACAAGCCTGAACATCAAAAAGCCCGGGGATGCCGGACAGGCGTTGATGAAAATTGGAGATATTTACTTCCGGTCGGGCATTTACAATCTGGCACTTGAGTCATATTTTAAAGCTCTCGACAGGTTTGAAATGGCCGGCGACATGCCCCGCGTCGCCATTTCACACATGAAGATCGGCAGAACCTATTATTTCGCTGATCTCCCCTCTCCCGTAAATCATTTAATGATCGCGAAAGAATTTTTTGAGAAAATTGGTGACCCAAAGTATCAGGCTTATTTTTTCTATCTGAAGGCAAACACTACCGACAACGAGAATGAACGCGCCCGGTTCATCAAAAAAGCCCTTAATGCTCAGAGAACGATCATAAATGACGGAGGAACCGACGAAACCAACCTCGCTCTATTCGCTTCCCTGCTCAATGCCGACGGGAAATATGAAGAAGGGATCAGGGTTGCAGAAAACCTTCCCGATAAATGGCTTCTCGTGCTGATACTGAACAATTACGGGCATAAACTTGCCACCGAAAACAACCTTGACAAAGCCCTCCCCGTTTTCAGACGTTCACTCGCGATCTGCAAAAAAGAGAGGTACAAAACCCTCCTCAGAAACACTTACGAGAATATCGCGATGATTTACAGACTAAAAAACGACTGGAAAGACGCTGCCCTCTATATGCAGCTTTTTAAGGTGGTTTCAGAGTCGCTTTATCTTGAGCAGCACTCTTATCAGGTGTCTGAAATGGAGGTAAAGTATGAAACCCGGCGAAAAGCGATTGAAAACGATTTTCTAAAGAAAGAGAAGGAAGTGCTTGCCCAGAGTGCCGCCACACAACGGGGATTAAACATTCTCCTCTTCGTAAGCGTCGTGGGTGTTTCACTTTTTACCCTGGTTCTCGTGCTCGGGAACAGAAAACTTAAAAAAGTGAACACCCTGCTCGACTCACAGAACAATGAGATCAGAATGAACCAGGAAGAGCTTCAGATCCTTAACGAAGTGTTGAGCAAAAGTGAGAAAAACCTTAACGAAGCCCAGTCAATAGCGCACCTTGCCAATTGGGAGATGGATCCCGACTCAGGAGCGCTGCAATTTTCCGCGCAGTTCCCGGTTATCATGGGAATGCCCCCCGAAAGGCTCGCCGTGGAGGGTTTTCAAGCCATTATTAATGAGATATGCCATCCTGATCATACTGAGATGCTCGCCTCTTTTATGGGGTTCAGGGGACCCGTAAGCCCTGAGAAAGTGCTAGAGTTCAGATTGCTTTTAGACGGCGAAACACGGTGGATCAGGATCAAAAAGAAAGAAATCGCCGACTCAAAAGGTCTGATCCTCCGCTTCTCCGGCACGGTGCAGGATATCACCGACGCGAAGGAAGAGGAATCAATCAGAATAAAAATTGCCGAACAACGCGCTTTCACAAAAAAACTGATCTCATATCAGGAGGAAGAGCGAAAACGGGTAGCCGGCGAACTACATGACGGGCTCGGTCAGGACCTTCTGCTCATCAAAAATCTCGCGTTGCTTGGACTTCAAAACCCGGATGCCGACCCGGTGACGTCGGGCCATTTGGATCATATCAGCAGAACTGTTTCGCAGCTCCTCGATTCGATCCGCCGGCTTTCTTTCGAGCTCCGACCGGCACATCTTGAGCGACTTGGCCTCTCCGAAGTACTCATTTCAGCCATCGAACGACTGAAGGCTATATCTTCGATCCACTTCACTCGCAAAATTGAGAGTGTGGAGGGTCTTTTAAGCAACACTAACGCAATCCATCTTTTCAGAATAGTGCAGGAATCGCTAAACAACGCCGTGAAGCACTCCGGGGCATCAGAGATATCGGTTGAGTTAAAGCGGGATGGTGACATGATAGTTTTAACGATCGCTGACAACGGAAAAGGTTTCGACCCGGCAGAAATGCTGGCATCATCGAACGGGTTCGGTCTAAGGAACATCATCAGCAGGCTTGAGATCGCCAAGGGGCAGAGTGAGATAACCTCAAAACCGGGCGAAGGCACCACAATAAAAGTTTCAATTCCGGTGGAAGAAAATGGATAAGATAATTACAGTAATACTCGCCGACGATCACCCGATCATCAGGCAGGGAGTCAGTCAGATACTTCAAGCGAACATGTACATCAAAGTGGTGGGTGAAGCCGATAACGGCCGTCAGGCTGTGGAAATGGTGCGCGACCTGAAACCGGATATTGCCGTGCTCGACATTCAGATGCCTGAACTTGATGGCTTTGAATCGGCAAAAATTATTATGAAAGATTATCCCTTTACAAAAGTGATCTTCCTTACGATGTTCAAGGAACCGGCCCTGATCAGAAAAGTTTTCGATCTCGGCATCAAAGGGTATATCCTGAAAGAGAGTGCCGTGCTCGATATAGTAAAGTGTGTGGAGGCTGTGTCTGAGGATAACCTTTATCTCAGCCCTCAGGTATCGCAGGTGCTACTTGAGACCGCACCCAAACCCGCGCAGGATGACACTCTAACACCCACCGAAAGAACCATTCTCTATCACATCAGTAAAGGGAAAAGCAGCGATGAAATTTCGCGTGAGATGTTCGTAGCCAGAAAGACCATCGAGAACCACCGGAGCAACATCTGCAAGAAACTCGGTATCACCGGTAATTCAGCTCTCCTGAAATATGCTTTAAGGATATTTAACGAGAGTTAACCCCTTTTACGTCCTTTTACATCCTCCCACCCGTTCGGGATCGATACGTAAAAATATTTACTGAAAACATCACAATTCATGCAGTTTTAACTTATTTTTATTTATTTTTTGGTTGAATATATTCGGTTTAAATGCTCAACCTTAGCGATATCAAAGAAGAACTCCGCAGACTGACCGGAATAAAGGAAATTTGTATCGAAGACGACCGTCTTGCATCTTTCCTAAGGTCGAGAATTTCTCACAAAAAACTGAGAAATTCGCGGGATTATATCAACTTCCTCAACAATGGAACCCCCGCCGCCGGTGCCGAGATGGCAACACTTGTGGAAATGATCTCCAACACGGAATCATTCTTTTTCCGTGATCACGGTCAGATGCAGCTTCTCCGCGCGAGGATTCTTCCTGAGTTGATCTTAAAAAAGAAACCGGGTGAGAAGCTCCGTGTTCTTTCGGCAGCATGCTCAACCGGTGAAGAGCTTTATTCGATCTGCATAATGCTTAAAGAGCTTACAGCGGGAAGCCCCATTGAACTTGAACTCACCGGTGTTGATATCAACCAGGATGCCCTCAAGAAGGCACGTGAGGGACTTTACTCACCTTGGTCGTTCAGAGGTGTCCCAAACTCCACCCTCGAAAAGTATTTCACGATGGAAAGAGGCAAACTGCGCCTTTCAACAGAGATTCGATCGATGGCAACATTCAAATATTTCAATCTTGTTGAGGGATCCGAGGGTTTTCCGGCTGATAACCGTGAGTCAAGATTTGATCTGGTGGTGTGCAGAAATGTATTCATATATTTTGATGATGCGGCGATCGAGCGCTCGGTGAACGGACTGCTTGAACTCCTGAATGAGGATGGATACCTCCTGACCGGGCACTCTGAGCTCGCGAACCGCCACTTCCCGGACCTTGTAACCATGCAGTTTCCGGAGTCGTTCATCGGGAAAAAAGTGACGGGTAGTAATGCCAAAGTGAAATACTTCCCCGTGACGAAACCGGCAATGCCCTACGCTAAGCCGGTTACTGAGAACGAGATCAAAAGAAAGCCGGTGACCAGGATAAACATTGAACCGGTCACCGAACTGCGGCCTGCTGAAGACTCCGGTGACCTACTCAAACAAGCAAGAAAGGCGGCTGATCTTGGGGAAAACGACCTCGCGAAACAATTCTGCGACCGGGTGCTGGAGAAAGAACCGTTAAACCACCTTGCTTATTTTACTCTCGCTCAGGTAGCAAATGAAGAAGGTGAAATTGAAGAGGCATTTCTACTCTTCAACAAGGTGATCTACCTCGAAAAAAGCTTCTTCCCGGCATATATTGAACTGGCGA
This sequence comes from Bacteroidota bacterium, assembly GCA_023433685.1. Lineage (GTDB taxonomy): Bacteria > Bacteroidota > Ignavibacteria > Ignavibacteriales > Ignavibacteriaceae > UTCHB3. The sequence goes on along the minus strand of JAEYUD010000144.1, from coordinate 11,366 downwards.
ACATTAATAATTATCTCGGAAAGCATAAGGCTGCTGAAAAACTCAGGCTGAATGCCATCAGCGAGCTTAAGTTACTTGATCCTGACTCCCGGCCCGCGATTTACCCCGGCTCAACAGTAGCGGAGATAATTGTCGCACTTGGCAATAAATCATAGAATTTGGATAAAGTTAATGAAGAACGAAGACTGAAATGGAAGCCGTGAATCATCTAATATTCGAATTGGGATCAGTCCGGTACGCGATTCCCACTGAAAAGGTGCTCGAGATAATACCACTGCCCGGGCTTACTCCCACGGTTGAGCTTCCCCCACAGATCAGAGGTATCTTCGATCTTCGTGGGACTTTTGTAGTGGTGACCGATGCTGTTTTCATGCTCACGGGGCGACCTCACAAGTGCAGCGTGAAAGATAAGATCATTGTTCTCACCGGTAACGGATATACCCCCGGGCTGCTGGTATCCGATGTTTTTGATGTGATCAGCATTGATCCCGGTGAAATGGCCCCGGTAAGCTCTGTTTTTCCTGAATCCGGAGCCATGAGCTTTCGTTTCATTAAAGGAATGGTATCAACAGCTGATGGAATCGTTTTCATTCTCGCCGTTGATTCCCTTTTAGATGCCGGCGAGATCGATGTTGAAGAACCATTCCCCCCTCAGATTGACGCAAAAGACGATGGTATGGCACCACTTCCCGAAAATGATGACGGCTATTTTGCTCCCGAAGCTTCTGCTTATGAGAGGAATATTTTCAGGGAAAGGGCTTCAGCGTTCCGGGGGAAAAAGGAAGAGGAGGAGTTCTCAGAAAAAGAATCTTATGCCCTCTTTACGCTTGACGGTGAATTGTTCGGGATTAAAACCGCGAATGTTTCCGGCTTTCATGAGATCCGTGGCTATACACCCGTCCCGTGCTGCCCGCCGCACATTATTGGTCAGACTAATTTTCACGGAACCATTATCACACTTGTCGATATCAGTCCGGTGGTGAAAACATCAAGTCCGGGTGTAAAAGACCTATTAAAGATAATCATAATTGAGACACGTGAAGGGAAAGCCGGTATTCGGGTAGATGAAGTGAATGATGTGGTATATTTGCTCGATAAGGATATCTTGCCACTCCCCTCTGCCTCGCGATTTGATGACGAATCGCTTCAAAAAGGGGCGGCTTATTTTCATGGCAGAATGCTGACTATAATTGATATTGAAAAGATACTTCTTCAAGGCGGCCTTGTGGTCGATGAAGAGTTTTGAAAACAACCAACCAAGGAATCGTAAAATGTTCAACTGGTTTAACAATCTCAGGCTAAGCACAAAAGTCGGACTTGGCTACGCGCTCGTGGTATTCTTTATGGTGATCATAACCTTGGTCAACCATATAAACAATGAACACGTTTCCTCACTCGTTGAAAAGACGAAAGACTACAATGAAATGATATTTCAGTCGGATCAAACCGCTACAGCCTACCTTGAAATGGAATCGGCTCACCTCCAATATCTGATCGGTCTAAGAGATGAGTCGCTCCAAAGATATTACAACGCTGAAAAACACTTCGGTGAAGCTCTCCAACATCTGATGACTCAACACGCGGGCTCCGCAGAGAATCTGGCATCGCTGAAGGAAATCAAACGTTTAACGGACGCGCAGTTGATCCTGAACCAGGCCTCAATTGAAATACTGAAGAAAAACCGTGACCAGGATGCGGCCATTAAAACGGAGCAGGAAGGCATCGCAAAAAACTACACTGCTCAAATAAATTTTTTGTTCGACAAGATCACCGAGGCTCACTCAAAGGAAATCGAACAATTAAGGACAGAAAGAGCCTCTGTGGTTAAAACCACGATGATGTTCAACATATTCGGACCTTTGGTGGCGATAGTTCTTGCCATCTTTCTCGCTTTAACCACAATTAAGAATGTTGTTAAAACCGTTAGTGAAGCAGTTAATGCGATTTCAACAACTTCACAAGAGATGGCGGCAACCATCGGTGAACATGAGAGGGTAGCCTCACAACAAGCTGCTGCAGTAAACGAAACCACTTCAACGATGAATGAACTCGACGTCACGTTCGGGCAAACCGCCGGCAAGGTGAGTGAAACAGCCGCCTCTGCCAACAAGGCATCTGATATTGCTGAAAATGGCGCCAAAACCGTTGTGTTAACCATGGAAACGATGAACGTTCTTAAAGAAAAAGTTTCATCGGTTGCAGACCAGATACTTCATCTGAGTGAGCAGACCAATCAGATAAGTACGATCACGGGACTTGTTTCAGACCTCGCCAACCAAACAAACCTTCTCGCGCTGAATGCCGCGGTTGAGGCCGCCCGGGCCGGTGAACACGGGAAAGGTTTTGCCGTGGTTGCCTCGGAGATCAGAAAACTGGCTGACCAAAGCAAAAAATCGGCTGAGAAGATCAACACCCTCGTCTCTGATATTCAACGCTCAACCAACTCAACAGTGATGGCAACTGAAGAGGGAACTAAAAATGTTGAGTTAAGCATTGGTGCCGCAAGAAAAACAGCTGAAGCATTTAATGAACTTGCCGATTTTATAAATACAACTTACGAAGTGTCGCAGCAAACAGTGTTTACCGTGAAGCAGCAGGTGGCAGCGGTTAAGCAGGTAGTGGAAGCGATGAACGCTATAAACGCGGGCGTGAAAGAAACAGCCTCAGGGCTCTCCCAAACCAAAGTGGGCGTGCAAAAGCTGAATCAAACCGCTGAATCTCTGAAACAGATAGTGTAACTTAAATAGAGAGCGCATTTTGATCCCCGATCCCGAGCTACGTGAACTCTTTAAAACCGAGTTTGAAGAAAACATCCAGCTTCTCAACAATGAACTTCTGAGGCTTGAAAAGAACAATGCCGGGAGTGATGCCATGACAAAATTAATGCGCGTGGCTCACACAATGAAGGGAAGTGCCAGGATGATCGGGCTTGCCGGAGTGGTAACTCTTGCCCATTTCTTTGAAGACATGCTCGGCGCGGTGAAAGGGGGAAATGCAACCCTCGCGAAAGCTGATTTCGACAGGATGTACAGGGCTCTCGATGTTATTAAAGACCTTGTTCAGGAGGCAATAACAGGTACACCCCTGCCTTACGATCTTGACTTCGAGTGTAACAGGATATTAAGCCCTTCGGACAGGCAGGGGGTGAAGGCTGCCGATACCGGTGGATCTACACCTATCTTCGAGCCGGAACCGGAAAATGATCAGACTGACCAGACAGCACAAACCGCTGAAATTGTATCTGAGGAACCACAGGAAGCGGGGCAGAAAGAGCATCCCCAAAACTCAACCATCGACTCAATCAGGGTTCCTGCCTCAAGGCTTGACACCCTGATGAATCTTTCTGCCGAACTGACAATTTCCAAAATTCAACTCGCGAGGCGAGGAAGAACAATTGAAGCCCTGAACGGAATTCTTGAAGACTCAATAAAGGATGCGCGGGAGATGGAATCGCTTTTACGCTCTCTCGAAAGAACCAGGGAATTAACCCTCCCGGATCAGTTCGCCGTCACTTCCCGCCTCCTCGCGCGATTCGATTCAGCCCTCATCGAGATGACCAGGATTCATGATAACTTCACGGAAGACAACTCAAGGCTTGGTTTCGTCTCGAATCAGTTTGAGGATGTCGTGAAAAACATGCGAATGCTTCCCCTTTCAAACATCTTTAATCTCTATACCCGAATGGTAAGGGATATCTCCGCCGGTATGGGAAAAGAAGTTGAATTCGAGATAAAAGGGGGAAACATCACAGCTGACAAGAAAATTCTTGAAGAGATGCGTGACCCCCTGATGCACATGGTAAGAAACTCGATCGATCATGGCATTGAATCACCTGAGGAAAGAGAGGCTGCCGGGAAACCCCGGACAGGAAAAATCACCCTCTCGGCGCGCCAATCAGCCTCGAATATCCGGATCATTCTCGAGGATGACGGGAAGGGTCTTGATGAATCCGGAATCAAGTCAGTGGCGGTCAGGAAAGGGATCATCACCACTTCAGAAGCCGAAAAATTGACCACGCATCAGGCGCATAAACTCATTTTCGCCCCCGGGTTTTCGACATCAAAAATGATCACCGATTTATCCGGTAGGGGTGTCGGGATGGAGGTTGTTCAGGCAAATGTCGAAAGATTAAAAGGTAATATCAACATTGAGTCGGAAAGTGGATCCGGAACCCGTTTTATTATCGATCTGCCTTTAAGCCTCGCTACACTCCGTGTGATGATCGCCTCGATCAATGGTTTCCCATTTGCCATCCCGGCTGACTTTATCGAGACCACAATTCTCGTCGAACGTGATTCAATCTTTTCGATGGAAGGCAGGGACACATTAATTTATTCCGGTGAACCACTTTCGATTGTAAAACTGGCCTCCATACTCGAGCTTGAAGAGCAAACGCCGTTGCAAGACAAGACAAAAAGCAGGCAGGTTGAGTGCATAATAATCTCGGCACAGGGTGAAAAAGTGGCTTTTATGGTTGATAGTCTGATCGATGAGCAGGAATTGCTTGTAAAACCACTCGGGATGATGCTTAAGAAAGTGAGAAATGTCTCCGGTTCTGCCATTCTTGGAACAGGTGAGGTGTGTATCGTTCTCAATCCGAATGAATTGATACGTTCGGTAAGTTCACTCTCATTCGGTAAAATATCTTCACTTCTCGAAACAAATGAAGAATCTGTTAAAAAACGGATACTCCTTGTTGAGGATTCGATTACAACCCGGACCCAGGAAAAAAGGATACTCGAGGCAAGCGGCTATGAAGTAGTTACTGCTGTAGACGGGTTGGAAGGTTATCAGAAACTGCTCAAGGGTGAGTTTGACGCGGTTGTTTCTGACGTTGAAATGCCCAATATGGATGGACTTACTCTGGCTGAGAACATCAGAAAAGAGAAGAAATACTCATTACTCCCCATTGTACTGGTAACATCACTCTCGACAGATGAGCAGAAGAAGAGAGGGCTTGATGCCGGCGCCAACGCGTATATAACCAAATCGGGATTCGATCAGACCATCCTGATCGAAACGCTCAACCGGTTGATTTAATCAAAATGCACAAAAGGAAAAGGGAACCCGCATGCCTGTCAATCAGAAACCAATAAAGATCATCATGGTGGACGACTCTCCCGTTGCCCTTCACATCTACAGGAAACTCCTCGCGGCATTCCCCGGGATAGAGGTGCTCGCCACCTTCACTTCCGCGACTGACGCGCTTGAAGCCATACCCGTGCTTCAACCCGATGTGATCACAACAGATTTCCACATGCCGAAAATGAACGGGCTTGAATTTATTAACGAGCTTATGGATAGATTTCCGAAGCCTGTTCTTGTGATCTCATCCTCTGTTCAACAAACAGGCGACGAAGAGACCATCTTTGCATTGCTTGAGGCAGGAGCAGTGGATGTCTTTCCAAAGCCAATGATCCAGGTGGAAGATGAATTCCGGAAAACGGGAATCGCATTAGCCAAAAAATTGTCGATCATTTCAGGCGTGCTCACAATAAGACGCCGAAAGAAAAATCACTACGCGGTAAATCATTCGTTTGAATTGCTAAACGGAATTCCAACATCGCTTGAGGGTTATAAAATGGTCTCGATCGGCGCCTCAACCGGAGGTCCCCAGGTGCTTACATCGATTTTCCAGAATATCAGGGGTGACTTTCCGCTCCCCGTTGTCTGTGTGCAGCACATCAGTGAAGGATTTATCGCGGGACTGGTTGAGTGGTTGGACAACAACTCCCCCCTTCAGGTCAAATTTGCCGTCAATGGTGAGTTTCCGGAGAAAGGGACAGTCTACTTCCCTCCTGAGGACAACCATCTAAAATTTGCGCAAAACGGAAAGTTTCTGCTTGAGCAGACACCTCCAAAGAATGGTCACCGCCCATCTGTTGACGAAACTTTTCATTCTGCAGCAACTGTATTTGGCAGTAAAAACATTGCGGTGTTGCTTACAGGCATGGGAAGTGACGGCGCCGAGGGTATGAAAGCCATCAGGGGCAGGGGTGGTTTCACCATCGCTCAGGATGAACAAAGTTGCACGGTTTACGGCATGCCCAGAGTGGCAGTTGAAACCGGGGGAGCCGACATTTCCCTTGATCCCAGGGGAATAATTGAATTTCTCAACAACCTCAAAACTTAAAGAAAACGGAAATTTCAGATGTCTGAAGAAAAATTGAGAATCCTTCTCGTCGAAGACAGCGCGATAGCTGCCCGGTTGATAACACTCCTTCTTAAGGAAGGGATGCCGGAAGAAAGTTATGAACTCTTCCAAACCACCTCACTCACTAATGCCATTAAAATCACCAAGCGGGAGAATATCCAGATTGTATTGCTCGATCTTGGACTTCCCGAGAGTCAGGGGCTCGACACATTTAAACACTTCTACGGCATATTCCCTCATATTCCGGTAATTGTTCTAACCGGTAATGAGGATAAATCCCTCGCGCTGAAAGCCGTTCGCGAAGGTGCCCAGGACTACCTTGTAAAAGGGGAGGTTTACAGTGCCCTTCTCGCGAGATCGATATTTTACGCGGTTGAACGAGGGAGGCTTCAATATGAAAAAATGCTCCATCAGGAAGAACTTAAAAGATACTCTGAGCAGCTCGAAGTGTTGAATGCCACCAAAGACAAGTTTTTCTCGATCATTGCTCATGATCTGAAAAGTCCCTTCAATTCTTTCCTTGGGAATACTGAAGTGCTTGCTGAAGATCTTGATATCATGTCGAAAGATCAGATAAGGGAATTTGTTGATGATCTAAGGGACTCAGCCCACAATCTTTACAAACTGCTTGAAAATCTCCTCACCTGGGCTCAGGTTCAGAGGGGAACGATTGTTTTCCACCCGGAGCCAATCGATTTACCCCATATCGTGAATGAGGTTTTCGCGCTTTACAATGACAATGCTTCTTCGAAAGAAATCTCACTCATTAACCTTATGCCCGAAGGGAAAAATATCCTCGCTGATCACAATATGCTTTATATGGTGCTCAGAAATCTTGTGTATAACTCGATCAAGTTCACCAACAAAGGTGGAATGATCGAAGTAGGGATTAACGGGATACCGGGATTTTCCGAATTGTTCGTCAGGGATAACGGCGTGGGAATTACCGGGCAGGTGATGACAAAACTCTTTAAAATAGACAAGCAAAACACAACACTTGGAACCAATAAGGAAAAAGGTACCGGGCTGGGTCTCGTTCTCATAAAAGAAATGGTGGAGAAAGCAGGCGGAACTGTAAGGGTTGAGTCAGAACCGGGTAAAGGCACCACTTTTTATTTTACTGTGCCATCACCAAAAACAAACAGATAGCAGAGGCTTTTACAGAAGTGTAACAAAAATGAGGTATTTATTGCCAACTATGCATCCTCATCCGGAAAATAACACCCGGAAATTCCCGCCCGGGCCGGAAACGATACCGGAAAGGATAAGAATGCTTACCATTTGCAGAAATAAATGTGTTTGATGGAATAAGATTTAACTAAATTTTTCTTCCAATGTAGAAAACATAGCCGTAATACTCTTTATACTTCGTGTACAATCCGGCTTCTCTTCTTTCGTTCTCAACAAGACCTTCTGCCATCTTATTGCCCGCATGTTTTATGAGGAAGTCATCCTGCATGGTGGATTGCTCAAGGTAGAAATTCTCCCAGCAACTATCGGGGAGTTTAAAACTCGCAACCGGCTGGTAGCCTGCCCTCTCCATTATAGAAATTGAGTTCGAAATGGTGTCGATCCCGGGATATGAAGTCATCCAGAAATTATTTATTTCATCCGGTCTTGTATCAGTGAACCAGGAAGCTTCCGTAACCGCGATGTATCCTCCGCTTTTCAGGAACTTACGCCACTCAGTCATCCCACGCTGAAAGCCAATATTATAGATGGCACCTTCAGACCAGATAAGGTCTAATTCTCCTTCTTCAAATTTCAAGTTGGTCATGTCACCTGTTATCCCCTTCACCCTGTGATCAAAACCGTATTTAACCGCATTTTCGTTAAGAATGTCGATGAATTTGGGAAAAAGGTCGATACCTGTTATCTTGCCGGGGGTGTTCTGTGCCGGGACCATAGTCTGTCCACCGGTGCCACAGCCGATATCAGCGATAACCGGGTTTTCAGTTAAATTGTCAATAAACCCCAGTGCTTTCCGGGTCATTTCCGGGCTTCCAGGTGCCTGCCGTTCCATCCCAGAGAAATACTCGCAGATGAGGTCAAAATCAAAATCGTGTATGGTGGTTTCTTCAGTGCTCATTGTAATCTCGATTCTAAATTATTCCGGAATCTCTTAGCCAATGGTAGCCATCGATCGACTTGTAAAACTTTTCTCTAGATGTAGCTTCCGGGCGGGTTGCAAATTCTTCAAAGAAGTGGATCTTCCAGGGAAGGTATGCTTTTGTTGATCTTACTTTTCCGCTGTTGTGCCTTTTTAGACGGACCTCGAGATCTTCACAGTGGCCATAATAATGGCGGGAGGTTTTTTCGGATTTTAAGATGTAACTGTAATACATGACTGCAAATTACAGACATTATTTAAAACGACAAAAACCTGAGTTAAAACTCAGGTTTTTATCATTTGCGGAGAGCCAGGGATTCGAACCCCGGATACCCGTGAGGATATAACGGTTTTCAAGACCGCCGCATTCAACCGCTCTGCCAGCTCTCCAATAAAACTCTTTTTGGCTTAAACCCGTGAGGATATAACGGTTTTTCCCGAAGGGATGCCTGCGGCACAAGACCGCCGCATTTTTACCCCTGCTTGTCGGGGCAACCGCTCTGCCAGCTCTCCAAATTATCTAATTACAGACTTCAAATTTACGATTTTCTTCAATATCAACAAAATTGATTTTTGTTGCATAATCATTAAATTTGGTCAGTTAAAAGAAAGCATTTTCATGAACTCAGGTTACTTCAAAACAGTAGATCAAACCTTCCTTCATTACTCCTACTCCGGTTCAGGCCCCCTGGATATCATTGTCCTTCATGGCGGTCTGGGTGACAGCCGGGAAATGACATCACTTGTTAACAGCCTCGACCCCGTTCAGTTCCGTGTTATCCAGATCGATTTCAGAGGGCATGGATTATCGTACCATGGCCCCGCTGACCTGACATACGAACTTTACGCCTCTGACGTCTTCAATCTGATGGATGAACTTGGCATAAAAAAAGCTGGCGTGGCCGGGTATAGCGACGGTGCGGTTGCTGCCCTTATAATGGCTTATACCCAACCTGATCGTGTAAGATGTGTCGCGGCAATTTCACCGGATTCAGGCAGTGCCGGCTGGGTGGAAAAAACCGATCTTGATGCCACTTTTATTGAGATCGCTCAAAGTGAAGAAATGAGGGCCGACTATGATGAGATATCACCTGAACCCTCGAAATTCGACCTGCTTCTTTCAAGAGTAAAAGCGTTGTGGGGGTCTGAAAAACACCTCGATCTCGCGAAGTTACGTGATATTAAAGCTTTCTGCTGGATCGTTGGAAGCGAAAGTGACGAATACATTAAAAAAGAGGATCTCGAACTGATCAAGAACGAGATCCCAAACTCTGATACTTATTTCTTCTTCGATCTGAAGCATGGTGAGCTAATCACCGCCGTTGCAGGACTTTCAATTGGGAATGATCACGTCCTTACTTCGATCTTGAAAAGTTAGGTTACTGCCCTGAACCGAAGTTCTTCTTGTGCAGATCTTCGATCGCGGCGATCAGATTTTTTACTTTTTTCAATTCCTCTTGAGCCCAACTGTTCGAGGGGTCAAGTTTGAGTGCTGCCTCCAGCTCTTTTTGAGCAGCATAGTAATCTTTTTTGTTAATTAATTCCTTTGCTGAATTAATATGTCCTCCGAGAGTCTGGGCATCCTGCCCTGGAAGTTTCTTTACCTTTAACTTGCTGCCGGACTCTTGAACTATCTGCTTCTTAAAAGTGTCGGGATAACCGATATTTACAGTCTTAAAGTGTTCGTTCTTCTTTACACCGTCCATATACCGGAGGAGCAGATCCTCATTTAATTTTTTCCAGGTTGTGTAAACGGTCTTACCCGCGTCCCGGGTGTAGTTGGTCAGATACGCCAAAGCTTCCGCTCTCGAAGATGAAAGAAGTTTTACGGCTTTCTCCTCCACTTCCTTTTGCCTCATCAGGAACTGACCTTCAAGCTGATTCTGCACGGTTTTAATATCATCTATAACCACATCGTAACGTGGATAGGCGAAATTTGCCACCGAGTTGAAGACCCAGAATGCCGATTCCCACGTAAATTGTGAGAGAGAACCGAGACCTTTCCTGTAGTTTTCAGGAACATCAGTAACAGCCGCGTAGACCGGGAACCATACAGTTGTATAAGTGTCATCCAAACCAAACCAGAGAAGACCACCCACTTCATCAGGCATGTTGCTTCTCGACTGGCTGATGAACGACCACCCTGTCTGCGGGGTTGAAATCGGCCTTTCGTTAAAATACTCTTCACCTTCATACTTCCATGTAAGGGGTCTTGCCCTCATCGGGTTACCGTATGGACCGGCACCAACTCCAACGGTCATATCCAGTTCGGTACCGTTGTAGTGATCGCGCATTAAGCCCATCACATCGTGAACGGAGAGTTTCTTGTCGGGTTTAACATAGAGGGGCATTCTTTCGAGGCTTTCGCCACGGATGTATGAGAGGTAATTGTCCATTCCCGAAGAGCAGCGCCTGAAAAGTGACCATACCCTGCCGTCGCAGAAACGGATCGCGCCGAAATCAAGCGGGGCATAAGCTGCCGCGAAATCGAAATCCTGATCCTTTCCGGTGAAGTAGCCTTTCTCCTTGGCGAATGTTATTACATCTTTCGAATAAAGGCAGTTATCGGGATCATTCATCGGAAATTTTGTTATTCGCGCCTGGTTCGCGTGACCGGATACATATCCGTCAGGAATTCTAACAGCCACCCAGATGGCGCCTTTTTGACCGGGACCCTTTCCGGTCATTTCTAAGATCCAGGCTTCATTCGGATCGGCGATCGAGAATGATTCGCCCGAGCTGTAATAGCCGTATTCTTCAACCAGTTCAGTCATCACTTTAATGGCTTCACGAGCGGTTTTGGCTCTTTGCAGGGTTATATAGATCAGACTTCCGTAATCAATAATTCCTTTGGGGTTAACAAGTTCGTCTCTTCCGCCGAAAGTGGTCTCACCAATCGCGAGCTGGTGCTCGTTCATGTTTCCTGTAACGTTAAATGTTTGGCGGGCCTGCCTGATCTTTCCAAGAAATTTTCCTGAATCCCACTCGTAAACATCGAGCATGGCGCCCTCAGGATACTTTGCCGCGGGGAAATGGTACAACTCGCCGTACATCATGTATGAGTCGGCCGTGTAAGTGATCATGGTTGAGCCGTCAACCGAG
>JAEYUD010000086.1 GCA_023433685.1 Bacteroidota bacterium | reverse complement strand
CTCTAAGGGTGTAGAAGTAAACACCACTCGAAAGCTTTGACGCGTCGAAACTTACAGTCTGTCTTCCCGCGTTCTGATAACCGTTAACGAGTTCCGCAACTTTGTTTCCAAGGAGGTCATAAACCGCGAGGTTAACGTTTGTTGCCTGAGGAACGTCGAAAGTTATCAGGGTTGAAGGGTTGAACGGGTTGGGATAATTCTGATAGAGGTTGAAATCTTTAATCTGAGCAACAGGTGTTTCATCAAGAACGCTTGTAAACTGCTGATATTTGGCTGTTGCTTCATCAATATTGGCGCTTAATTCAGCTGAATCAGCACCCACCGCGTAAGCGAGGTACATAACCACTGAATCTTGTGGATTTGTCGCGATTGGGGTTGTGCCAAACACGGCTGCTCCACCATCAATACCTGCCCAGTGATAGTTCTCGAACTGACCATCGGTCATCCACTTTGAAAGAAGGGAGTCGGTCTGGTATCCGTCGAACCACTCAAAGTTATGAGCAGAGAAAACATTCCGGTCGAGTATCTTGACACCAACATAATTGCCGGGTTTGTAGAAACTGAAAAGCTGTTTTGAAGGGTTGTAGCTCATTTCTTCGTTTCCATAAGCACCTTCAACCTGTGGGATGAACTCCATACCGAATCTTCCCTGATATGAGTTTGCTTCCAGGCTTTTAACGGTGAATTTGGCAATGGCGTAACCTTTATTGTTCCAGCCATAGATATGGATGGCTTCTTCAAGAGATGGTGGTTTTGGAACGTATGAAGAGTTTACTCTTGACGCGAGCTCAACATCACCCCAGGTTGGTGTGTCAACTGTATCGGGGGCTGTCATGTCATCTGTGTCTTCAAGGTAATCATAGACAGTGGTGTCACCCATATAATAAAGGAGTGACGATCTGTCGAGCTGGCGTACAGGGGCGCCGGCAACTACCATGCCAATACGGACACGACCGTAAGGGCGGAGTGTGACTTCAATTTTTCCCGAGTTGTAAACAGCCTGCGCCAGGGCGTCTGAGGCGAGCAACCCAAGGAAGAGGGCGGCAATCAGTAACGATTTTTTCATGGTGTTCTCCATTAATTAATGTTGATCATTTAAAATTGTGTTAGTTTTCATGTCATAGCGGTCGCCGTTCATCAAGAGGTGCATTGTCATGTCACGCCCCGATACGAGCCCGTTATGGTCTTTTAGTCTTTTCCCTGTTAAAGGGTTTATTATCAAGACGCCGCTTTCACCCAGCACGGTAAAGTATCTTCCCTCTTCAACCACTATGGCTGTTGATTCGTCGATACCTATCCCGGGGAGGTTGTGCTCAAGTGTTGCAGCTATCAGCCTGTTCTGGCGTTTTCTAACCAGGAAGTGCTGATCTATAATCACATCTGTAAGAAAGCCGAAGCCTTCTTTAGTCTCAACATTATTGGCTGTCACGGTGTAAAAAACCGCTTCAGAGTCCTTGACTATCAACTCTTCGCCTGTTATCATCACTTTGCTCATTACCGCGGCACCCGCTGAGGTACCACCGACAATTCCGCCTTTTTCATAAACTTCTTTGATAAGATGGAAAAGTTTTCCATCACCAACTTCATTTTTGAGTTTTACCTGGTCACCACCGGAGAAGAAGATCGCTTTGGCGCCCTCTACTTCTTTCAGGTTTTCAGGTTTGTCAGCTTCTCCCGGACCGAAATATAACGCTTTAACATTTTTGCATCCCATTTTTTCGAATTCAGACGCGTGGTCCCACACTTCGCTCCTGGGAACGGAACTTGCGTTGGGGATGATTATGATCTTCGCGTCATAACCACCGGCATACTGAATGAATTTTTCCATCATGTAAGCAGGACGTGAGCCGCCCCCGATGATGAAAAGTTTACCTTTTGGCTGTGCCAGAAGTGGAAGTGCTAAAGCGACGGCAAGGAGGAGAAGTTTCTTCATTTTTTTCTCACTATGTTAAGTCCAATATTCGCGGCAGCGATCATGTCGTCTGTCATTACAAATTCGTCGTTGGCATGCGGGTTTTGCGCGCCGATACCGATATTAACCGAAGGAACACCCTGACCGTTGAGCGAATTGGCATCACTGCCACCGAATGAGATCACAGGCTGTGGCGTCATACCCGTGGCTTCAATCGCCTTATAGATCAACTGATACGCGAGGTGATCCGGCGTAAGTTCATACGGTGTAAAGTCTTCGTAAATGTCGGTTTTTATTGTTGCTCCGGCATTGAACACTTCCGTTCCGAAAGTATCAAGTACTCTTTCGAGCTCTTCATCAAGGCGGTCGGGGTTGAATGATCTTACTTCACCAACCAACTTCAAGTGCTCCGGCACCACGTTAGTGGCTGTTCCGCCATTAATAATTCCGATGTTCATTGTGGTATTTTCATCTATGCGGCCCTGTTTCAGTTTCGAAATGGCGGCTGCCGCAATGGCGATCGAATTGATACCCTTCTCGGGTGCTATACCGGAGTGGGAGGCTTTTCCAAAAATATCGATCGTGAAAGTCTTCGACCCGGGTGCCCTGTAAACAAACTTGCCGGGAAGGTGCGATGAGTCGAATACCAGACCCGCTTCAACCCACTTCGGCACTTCAAGATTTTTCGAACCACCGAGTGTGGTTTCCTCACAAGTGAAGAAAACTGCAGTGAAATCGTCGATCTCAGGGTTGTTCTCCGCGAGTTCAAGAAGGTAGAGAATTGTGGCCATCCCCTGGCGGTTATCGGCACCGAGTATCGTTTTACCATCGGTGGCTATCTTGCCTGTTTCTTTGTCGATCACCACTTTAATATCTTTTGTGGTTCTCGCGGTATCCATGTGAGCCGTAAGCATGAACTTGCCGCCGGTTCCTCTTTTAATAATGATGTTGCCGGTGTTGCTTCCGGAAGCTTTTTTACTGTTGTCTTCATGAATGGTGACATTTTTACCCTTCAAGAACTCCCTGACAAAGTCTGCTACCGGTTTCTCCTCACCGGAAAGAGCATCGATCCGGACGAGCTGAGTGAAGATTTCTATAAGCCGTGTTTTATCAATCGTAATCATTGTTTCACTTTGGGGAAAGATTGTAATGTTTCTTACAAATTACGGAAAATCCGTTTCACAGTCAATAGGTGAAGAAAAATTTTTTTCACTTTTTTGTAAATATCACCACAGAGAGCACAGAGAGCACAGAGAGCACAGAGGGGGTGGAGAAGGGTTTTGAACAAAGTTACGCGGATTTCACGGATTTGACACGGATTCCTCAGATATTGAGCGAACGCGGATGCACACGGATTTTACAGAGAAACGCAGAGATTGTTTTTCTAATTCCTCCGCGGAAATCCGTCAAATCCGTGTGTATCTGCGTGCTAATTAAAATCCGTGGAATCTGTGTTCAATCCGTGGAATCCGTGTAACCCTTCCACTTATGAACCTTTGAAACTTCATATTTTGTTACGAAGGCATGAAAACATTCATCATATTCCCCAACATGCTGTTCGAGAAGTTGCCGCGAGAGTTACGAGAGCAAAAAGTGATCATCTTCGAAGACCCCCTCTTCTTCAGGCAGTTCCGCTTCCATAAAAAGAAACTGATGCTTCACCGCGCATCGATGAAGTTTTATGAAGAGTATTTGAGGGGTTTGGGTGTTCCTGTTGAATACCGCTCGACTGTTGAGTATTCAAAACTTTCTTTGCTGTTTGAATCATTGAATTCCTCCGATGTTCGTGAGGTAACCACGTATGAACTTAACGATTACCTCCTCGAACGTCGGCTCCGCAAATATTGCGGTCAGTACGGGATGGTACTTAAGACAATCCCCTCTCCCCTGTTCCTTTCATCTGAGGCTGAAATACGCAAGTTGTTGGGTGATAAAAAGCACTATCTGATGGCGGGTTTCTATCAAAAACAGCGGAAACGGCTCGATATCCTGATGTCGGGTACTGAACCCGTTGGTGGGAAGTGGAGCTTCGATGAAGATAACAGAAAGAAACTTCCTGATGGATTGGTTCCTCCCCCACCCCTCGAATTAAGAAGCAACCGTTTTGTTGAAGAGGCTGAGGCTTATGTAAATACAAATTTTGGTGGTAATCCCGGCGTTACATCCGGCATTAATTACCCCGTTACATTTGATGACGCGCGTGAGGTTTATAACGATTTTTTGCTTCGTCCCTCAAGGGAGTTTGGAATATACGAGGATGCCATTCACTCATCCGAGACGTGGTTGTATCATTCGGTTCTTACACCTGCCATGAATATTGGGTTGCTAACACCGGAGTATGTTGTGAACGAGATGCTTGAGAGAGCACCGGAACTGAAAATCCCTCTTAATTCGCTCGAGGGGTTCATACGTCAGATCATCGGCTGGAGGGAGTTCATGCGTGGTATATATATTATTAAAGGAGTGGAGCAGCGGAAGTCGAATTTCTTCGGACACAGCCGGCACATCCCTGACTCTTTTTATACAGGTACAACCGGCATCGCCCCGGTTGACGATTCAATCAAAAAGCTTCTGA
>JAEYUD010000257.1 GCA_023433685.1 Bacteroidota bacterium | reverse complement strand
ACAGAAGTTGAACTCCCCAGATACTATGTGGTCGAAGAATCGGGTCCCGAACACGACCGCGTATTCACCGTCCGCGTATCAGTCGGCCTCCACGTCCTCGGCGAAGGGAAGGGCCGCAACAAAAAATCCGCGGAACAGGTAGCCGCCAAAATGGCCCTCGACCGCCTCAGCGCCGGAGAAGTGCTGGCGGAGTAGAACTCCGGAACTTCAATGCGCCGCGGCGCATCGGAACCTCGGAACTTCGGTATTTAAGAACAACGGAACTTCAGTGCGCCGCGGCGCATCAGAACCCCGGAATTTCCGAATCACCGAAGTACTGGAGAGTACCGAAGTACTGGAGTACTGAAGTACTGAAAATCTGAAGTACTGTAGTACCGAATCTCTGAGGTTACTGGTTTCAAAGTAAAGCATTGTGCCAATTCAGGTCGCGATTCAGGTGCCATACCTCCAAATCCTGGCGATGTACCCTTTCTCTCTCAGGTAGACCACCGCTGAGGTAACAATTATCACAGCTATCATGGCAACATACGATTCACTGATATCGAGGCTCCTGAACACCGAAGTGCCGGTGTTTCCTATGATCACCCACTGCACCACATAGGCGAGGGTTACATTCTTACCGATAACCGCGAAATACTCGAGGAAGGGGCTTTCGGGGGCGTGTTGTGATAACCGGGATATCAACAGGGTATAACCCGCGGTGAAAACAAGTGTCCACAGGCCGTAGATGATACCGTGGTGGTAATAGTCTTTTAGTTTTGCCGCGGTATCGATCCCGTAGTTGATGGTAAGGGCAATGAAGAGCGCCCAGACTGTCAGCAGCAGGTTTGAGATATTAATGTTATCGAGGAAACCGCCATATCCCGCTTTTAAAAACAGATATGCTGAATACCCAAAGAGGGGATAAGCCATCCAGGGGAAGAGGGGGAAGTATGACCAAGAGGCTTCACCTCCGAAGAGGGAGAGAAGATAGGCGGAAGTTCCCCCCGTGGCGGGCAGCGCGTCGTTCACCATTGGCGTGACGGCAAGGGTCATCATCCCGGCCGCGAGAGGAAGAAGAAAGTTAAGATCGAACACCTTCTTTAATAGAACGGTGATGATGACCGTGAAACCTGCCAGCACAAGGATATCGATTCCAAAAACAAATGTGAGTGGATTGGCATCAGATGTGCCTGAAACTATCCGGTAGAGGAGATTCAGATTGATCGCCACATTCAGCGCGAGCCCCCCGAGGATCAGCTTGAACCCACGGGTTATGGTCGCCATCATTCCCTTCGATGAAGCCGCGAGGAAGTAACCCATCACCGCCATGAAGACGGGCGCGGCGGGGGGACCGCCAAGAAAGAGGGATATCCTGCCTGTAAGGCTGTGATAGATAGAGGTATCCGCGAACACCTCCATTATGTGAACCTGTATCATAAATATCACTGCCAGACCCTTAAGGACATCAGCAGTGATTGAGCGCTGTTTCATAATCTCTCAATATTTCCGGATCGGTCAGGGTTTGACAAGGGAAATGGTGCCCGGGTTTAAGACATGCGGGTCATTTAAGCACGATCACCTTGGACGTTACCCTTTTCCCTTTGGAATTGGAGAGGGAAACAAGGTAAACCCCGCTCGAAATGGTGTCACTGCCAAGCTTGAATTTATGGTTACCTGCCTGAAGGAAGCCCTCGAAGAGAGTGATCACCCTGTTCCCAAGGATATCAAACACTTCCAGAGTGTAGTTCCCTTCCATGTCAATTGAGCAGGGGATCACAGTGGCTGAATTGAATGGATTGGGGTAGTTATACCCGAGCCCGAACAACAGGGTGGCCGCGGTTTCTTCCTTTATATCCGTCGGCGCAAGGGGGAGTTGACCCGTGAGTATATATTTGCCGCTTGCCGGAATGGCAATCTTTCCTTCTGAATTAACACAGAAGGTTGCCTGAGAAGGTATCTCTCCTCGCCCCTCGTCGTAAAAATGGCGTCCCGAAACCACGAACTTTGTGGCAAGGTTTCCCGTTCTTGTGAGTACCATTTCGTAACCGTTAGCGTATTGAGCATTGCAGAATTCGCCGGGGACCTGCTGAAATTCCTCCTCCCAGGTGTCGAACAGATCGGAGCTTGTAAATTTTGTCCCGTAAGCCGACCAAAGAATTATTCTACCATCCCCGGTTATTGAGCTGCTTATGAAATTCTGATCCGCGGGTAGATTCTTCTTTACGTAGGTCCAGCCACCATTGGTTGAAACGATAACCAAACCATTTGCCCCCGCAGCCACCACTGTGTCACTCCCTTTTACTACAATCTCCCTCAACCCTCCTGAATATGGCGCGTAATAGATCCGCCGCCACTCATAATATCCTGATTTCAGGTACAAACCTTGTGAGGTCGCCATCAAAGCCGTGTTGTTATCCACCCAGGCGATGTTGTTCGCGCTCGCCTGATCATAGTCGAAGTATCCTGACTTCCACTGCCTGTTGTTACTATCGTAGTAGATGTAATGCTTACTGAAGCCGAACGCATAGAGTTCCTGTTTCTTTTTGTCCCACCGAAAGGAACCTTTCATATTGTAGAGCGGAAAATAATAATAACCCGTTAAAAACCATGTTGCTCCGGAGTCGGTTGAGCAATAAAAACCCCGGTCGCCCCAGATGTGGAAAACACCGGTTGGTTGTTCGATGGCGTGTTTTATTGAGCCAAGGTAGGGTATCGTCACTTCAAGTGCCCGAAGGTTTATAAGTGTGGCCGGTATTGTGAACCTGGCCCAGTTGCAGTACTGATTGTAGCCGTACTTGTTTTTAGCCCTCACGCGCCAATAATAGGTTGTGTTCGCTTTCAGGAACATTGGGGTGTACCAGGTAGGCGCGTAAACATTCTCGGTATAGATGATGTTAGAGGTGTCGTCCTTCGCGATCTGGAGCCCGTAGTATTGAACAGGTGAACGGGAATAAGGTTTCTTCCATCTGAGGGTCTGTTTCGTGATCGCCCAGGCGTAATCTCTTGGCG
Source organism: Bacteroidota bacterium (assembly GCA_023433685.1). Classification (GTDB taxonomy): domain Bacteria; phylum Bacteroidota; class Ignavibacteria; order Ignavibacteriales; family Ignavibacteriaceae; genus UTCHB3. The sequence continues at coordinate 29,551 of JAEYUD010000257.1, read as the reverse complement.
GAAGATCAATCTCTACTGTTGAAGGAGGGAGAGAGTCATTTATCTGAAGTGTATCCGGGTGCAAAACTTCAGTCTGAGCCATTATAAAATGAGTGAGCCCCGAAACAAGGCTCAACAGGAAAAGGTATTTGCGGAAGTTCATTGTTTTTTTTCTAGTATCACTTTAAATATATCATTTTACCTGTTAATGCCTTCCCACCCGCCGTCAAACGGTAGAGATAGACACCGGAATTGAGTGATGATGCATCGAAACTGTAGTTGTTTATGCCTTTTACGCCTCTGATTTCAGTGGCGAACACCCTTGACCCGACAGGGGAGAACACCTCGAGCCGGCAGTCTGAATCGTTGGGTAGTGTAAAGTTTATAACAGTTGAGCTATTAAAAGGATTGGGGTAGTTGCCGAGGGTGAAGGCTGCCGGCACTTCGACATTCTCACCCTCAACGCCGGTGAAGATGCCGGGGCGCTCACCCTTAAGAACCTCACCGGTTGAAGTGGTCACAATGAACGAAAGATCGGGCATTAACCAGACAGAAGTAAGATCGAGGGATGTCCACTCGGGAAGCTGTTGCCAGGTGGCGCCGTGGTCGGTGCTCGCGATAATTTTACCTGCATTTCCGACGATCAGGGAATTGCCATTGATGGAGTTTGAGACGGCTTTAATCGCGAAAGATGAATTGTTGAATTTGGTTGAAAAACTCACCCCACCGTTGGAAGTATAAATTACTTTCCCATTGGTGAAGGCGAGGTAACCTTTCTGATCAATACTCCCTCCGGCTACATCTCCCTGAACGGGGAGGTAAACACCGCTGAATGTTTCACCGTGATCAAAACTTGTTAATAATTCACTTGTAACCTCCTGGGTTATCCAGACTAATCCACCGGGGTTGGCAAAGAGATCGAGCACCCGCCATGAATCAAAAACTTTCTTTTGCACCCAGGAAGCCCCGCCATTTGTGGTAGTGTAAAACCGCCCTTTGGGATCAGAGGGTACCGGCATCGAATAATAAATTATGCAACACCCTTTCATATCATCGAGAAAAACCACATCTTTCATGAACCCGGAAGGATTATTGAACTTCTTCCACGTTTTCCCGGTATCAGCACTGTACCAGGAATAAATGTCGGTGATAAAAAGCTTGCCGGAGCCATTTGCCTGCAAATCCTGCACTTGAGAGGCGGATTTTGTTAAATTCCAGTTTACACCACCGTTGTAAGAGATAAAAACCTGCGAAGAGGAGGGATCGCTCACCAAAGCGATCTTATCTCCGCTAAACCGGAGATATCGAAGGTCTTTTCCGCTTAACTGCGTGATCATCGATGTCCAATTGCTGCCGTTTATCACCGCCCGTGAGATCGAAGGGCCCTCGCCAACAACATAGAATTTTTTATCATCGGTACGGAAGGCATGATAATATTTTGCCGTGGCCGGCTCGCTGCTTCCGAAGTAGTAAAAATCGAGCCTTTCAGGTGTTATCCTTGCCATCGAGAGGGCACCCCGGTCATCCGCGTAAACCACGGTATCCCTGCCGTAGGTCCATGCGGCGACCACAGTGTCGCCTTCCATGTAGAAATCCGAGAATTCATATCTCCAGCTGCTCCCTCCATTGTTAGATGCCAGCAGCTGCCCTTCGCGCCCGAGAATATAGATGCCTTCAAGCCCATAGAGGGCGATGACGGCGAAGTTACAGTCGGCAGAAGCGCCTGACACCCTGCTCCATGAATCACCCGCATCGGTGGTTTTGAGTACCACGCCATAGTCGCCAACGGCCCAGCCGGTCTGTGGACTTGAAAATTTTATGGCATTTAGTCGAAAGGGTACCGGTTCCCTGGCAGCCCATGATTCGCCTCCATTGGTCGATTTAAGAATCTTGCCATCCGCTCCGCACGCGAACAGGAGGGTACTGTTAACAGAGGAAACATCGAAAAGTTCCGAAGTGGTACCTGACTGAACAGGTGACCACGTGATTCCGCTATCGGTCGATCTGATGATCTTCCCTCCAGCTCCACAGCCATAAATGATACCCGTGGCAGGTGAATGAAGTTTATTCATGCGGGAAGGGATGTTCGCCGAGATAATGCTCCATGAAAGACCTGCATCACTGCTTCTGACTAATTTGTCTTTGTCGGTTGATACCAGAATGGTTTCACCCTGCACCACAACAGAGGTTAAGGCGGTGATATCCTCGAACGGATTAATCGGGGTTAACTGCCCGTAAACAATGAAATTGATAGCGAATAAAATTAAGATAACGAGGCGTTTCATTATAGACCTTTCACTTTAGCAGTATCATTTTACCGGTGAAACTGTTACCACCGGAAGTGAGGCGATACAGATATATCCCACTTGGAAGTCCCGCTGAATCAAATGGTATCAGGTGATCCCCCCGGTCAAGTTCCCTGTCGAGGAGAACCGAGACTCTTTCACCGTTGGTGTTAAATACCTCAATGGTTGCCCTTCCGGGCTTAGCCATATAAAACGGAATAACCGTGGTTCCGTTGAAGGGGTTGGGATAGTTTTGGTACAGCCGCATGTTGCCGGGGGTACTTCCATTTTCACCGTCAGCGGCGATGCCGGAGACGACAGCGGTATCCCTTCCAACCAGCAATGAGGCACCTGAGCCTGCAACTATCAGGTTACCGGTTGATGTAAGAAACATTGTTTTCTTCTGTGATCCACCCTGCACTTGTTGACTGTTCAAAATATCGCCTTGAATATTGGAGGTGTAAAGCCCTCCGGTAGCTGAGAGCATCATGAACCTGTTGCCGGCAATACCGGTTTGACGGAGCGCCCCATCGAAGTTAAGGCGCAGTTCCTGCCACGACTCACCCTGATCACTGCTTGTGAGCGTGTATCCAAACTCGTTGAAGAGATAGAAACGGGAGTTTAGCCTGAATAAAGAGTGGTAGTTATCGTATCCAAATACCTGTTCAGGTTGGAAGTGTCTGCCGAAATCGGTGGAGCGGAGCAACACGCCGCCATTTGTGGCGATTAGTAGATGCTCCTGATCTGTTTTGATGATCGAGTTCAGATTGTTCACACTTGAAGGAACGCTGGCGAGGTACCAGTTCAAACCTCCATCCAGGGTTCTTGAGGCGAGCCGGTTCGTTCCGCAGAGATATCCTTCCAGTTCTGATGTAAAGATCATCGACCGTACAGCAGCCCCCGTGACACCTGCAGGAGTGCGTATCCAATTGCCGCCATTATCAGTTGTGTAGATAAGATCACCGGAGGATGAGGAGAAGAAAAGAGAAGCGTTGAATGGGTTAACATCGCAGAATTTAAGATCGTCAGTGAAAGGGAAGGGAACGAGCTCCCAGGTCTCACCCTGTGTGGTTGAACGGGCTACAAATCCGCTGTCACCACCGGCCCATACGGTACCGTTCGGGCTTTGTGTAACTGAATTAATGGTTGCCCATTTTGGAAGTGGCACTTCCCTGAATGTGTACACCTGGCGCATCAGGATGAATGGGGTCCAGGGGGTGTACTCGCCCCAGCCGAAGGTATTTTTAGCGCGAACGCGCCAGAAGTGGCGTTTCTCCTCCTCCAGCCCGGTGGCGGTGAAAGAAGTGCCTGATATCCCGGAGTGCGAGAGCACAATATTGGAGGTATCTTCACGTGCCACTTCAATTTGAAATTGATCGTTGGGTATGAGAAGATAAGGCTCTTTCCATGAAAACTGAACATCCTTGCCGGAGACCTTGCTCATCTGATCAGGCGATAAGCTGTAGCAGGCGGGGGGTGGTTCCTGCGTGTTTCTGAACGCTGGGAAAATCAGGGTGCCGCCGTCACCCACGGCGAGTGAGTAACCGGAATTGAAGTAATCGAAATCATTCAATCCAATTGCCGCGCCAGCAAGAAAATAATCGAGCCTTGCCTTCTGTGGGTACAGCGCCATGATACCCCCGAAATAGGGATCGAACATGAAACCACCGGTCGAGTCGTTATCCACCAGACTGAACCTCCCCCTAAAAGAGGTGGAAATAATGAAGTTATCTGCCTTTACCTTGATCTCGATCCTGTCCCTGCCTGAAACAAAGTATTCGGCAACCCCCGGCATTACTGACATGTTGGTTGGGCTGATGTATGTAGATGGATTTTCGATCCAGGTCTTCCCGCCGTTTGTCGTTCTGTGTGAAGTGTAGGTGCTGCCAATGAAACCTGAATGCCTGTTCCAGAATTTCACTTTTATCATTTCCCCGGGATTGGACGGAAGACTCACCGGAACAAGATACGGGAGATTTCCCAGGGTTGTGAAATAAGCCTTGCTCTTTGTGGTCAGGTAGATCGAGTCGTTGGCTTTGTACTCGATCGAAGTGATCTTGTCGGATATTGATGTGTTGGTCTGACTCCAGTTCGCGCCGCCGTCAGTGGTTCTCAGGATGATCCCACCTGCACAACCGGCGATTATATTCACCGGGTCTTTCGCGGTTATAGAAGTTATAGCCGGGAAAGAGTAGCCACCCGATTTAATTTCCCATGACAATCCCTGATCGGTTGATTTTAAGATCACTCCTTCATAACTTCCAACCAGCGTCACCTCCGGTGAAACTATCTTTACCGCTGAGAGTCTGTAATTACCCGGTATCCTCCCCTTTCTGACACTGAACCTTTTACCCGGCTGTTCAATCCGCATCATCGCGTGACTGTCGTCAATACCACTGGATGCAACTAATAGTCTTCCATTCAACGACTCGAAAACGCCGGAGACTTCCCACAGCTGGGGGTAAGCGGTGCTCTTCCATACACCGGAACCGGGGACGGAAACCTTGGTACCTTTGTCCCAAAGCGCAACCCAAACTTCGTTCTCCGAGGGGAAAGCGAAATTTCTGACCGGAGTTGTTGAAGGGAGGGTTTCCTGAAAAAGTATATGCCCCTTCATGTCACACTTGTACCAGGTGTTCCCTGCCGCGCCGATATACAAATTCCCGCCCATAATTTTCACAAAATTTGGAGTTTTGATCGTATCAGAATATTCAATTTCCTGCCAGGTGCCACCGGCGTCTGTGGAAAGAAGGAACCCGCTAATGCTTCCATAGCCGATGGTAAGCCCGCCATAAACCTTCAAAACTGTATTGCCGTTATTGGTTAACCCGGGATATGAAAGCCAGTTTAGTCCCCCGTCTGAAGTGGTGTGGATGACCCCGTCAGCCGTGGCGCAAATCCCTTTTAGCCTGTCGTAAAACACCATTGATATTACGTCGCCTGTTAAACCTCCTGCATCTCCTGTTACTGTCCACGTGGTTCCACGATCAAATGAAGATACCAACTTTTTGTTCACCGAGATATAGAACATCGTGTCGCGGGAGAGCATGATAATATCAGCGTCTCTTAACTGGCCTTCGAGCGTGGTCCTGTTTTTCCAGGTCAGACCTCCATCTGTCGTGGTTGCGAATCTGTTATATGATTCGGCCATATGCCCGTTGAGACTGTCAGTAAACTTCAAATAAGATACACTCTCGAAAGGTGTAAAAGCCCAGTATTCGTTCAGGAACTCTTCTGTTTGTTCAATACTGAAGCGTTGGGGCACTCCGGATGATATCAGGAAAGTTACCAGAAAACCGAAGAGCAGGGGATGTTTTAATGCAAAAAGTTTAGATTTCAGAATTTTCATTGTTCACCTTTTTAGATTACTTCAACAAGACCATCTTCCCGGTTAATGCCTTACCACCCGCCGTCAAACGGTAAAGATAGACACCGGAATTGAGTGATGATGCATCGAAACTGTAGCTGTTTGTTCCTTTTACACCATTTATTTCAGATTCAAACACCCTTGACCCGACAGGGGAGAACACCTCGAGCCGGCAGTCTGAATCAGCGGGCAAGGTGAACTGTATCACGGTCGAGCCGTTGAAGGGATTGGGGTGGTTTTGAGACAATTTAAAATCACCTGGACTCTCGATAATGGGGCTCTCTTCAATGGAGTTGTAAATGGTCGAAGTGTCTTTCCCTACTACTACCGATGATCCGGTCCCTGCCAGTATGAGATTTCCGGATGTTGTAAGGAAGAGTGTCCGTACTTGCATGTTCCCCGGCACGAACTGTTGTGAAAGGCCGTCTCCTCTCCGGGTGGAGGAGTAAAGTGCATTGTTGCCCGAAAGTATCCTGAACCTGAGGCCATGACCATCAATTGACACGATGTTTCCTCTAAAATTCAACGGTTGTACCCCCCAGGTAATTCCACCATCACTACTTGTTCTTGCGGAACCTGACTGATTCAGGAGGAACAGCTTCCCGGCAAAGCTGAACAAGGCTTTATAATCATCACCTGAAAATATCTCACTGATACTGAACTGCCCGCCATGGTCGGTCGATCTCAAAATAATCCCGTCATCGGCGGCTATAAGAATTGTTCCGTCTTCTGTAGTGATAATCGCGTTAAGGTTCACTGATCCGGAAGGCACCGTCACAGGACTCCAGGTAGCCCCTCCATCAGTTGACCGGGCGAAAAGTCCTGCACTGCCACATAAATAGCCTTCGTCAGGTGAGGAGAAGATCATGGAACTGACAACTGCCCCCGGCAGAACAGGAGCCTTCTTTTGCCATGTGTTTCCACCGTCAGACGAATAGATCAGCTCACCGGAGACAGTAGTGAGAAATAGTGAGTTCGTGAACTGATTCACAAAAAAGTGGTTGAAATCATCCGTGAACTGCACGGGCACAACTTCCCATGAAGTGCCAAAAGTTGAAGACTTCGCGATAAAACCACCATCACCTGCAGCCCAGACGACACCGTTCGATCCTTCGGAAACCGAGTTGACGGTTGCCGGGCCCGGTAGAGGGTGCTCAGTGAAAGTGTACACTTGCCGCATCAGGAAAAAATCAGTCCAGGGAGTAAATTCGCCCCAACCAAATTCGTTTCTTGCCTGTACCCTCCAGAAATAACGGTTCTCCTCCTCGAGCCCTGTCAAACGGCATTCCGTTTTCGTCAAGCCTTGTTGTGAAAACAAAACCGAACCCGTATCTCCTTTTGCGAGCTCTATACGGTACTCAAGATTGGGGGAGATTATGTTTGGCTCTTTCCACTCGAAGAAAACCTCACGCCCGTAAATGATCGCTGTATCAGAAGGGGTCAGGTTGGTGCAGATCATCGGTGGGTCGTTGGCCACCTTTTGAGAGATAAAAAGAATTTCACCGTTATCGCCGGCCGCCAAGGCATTTAGGGGGTTGTGGTAGTCGAATGCCTTTAAATTCCGGGGACCACCGGCCCTGAAATACTCGAACCGCCCACTTCCCGGATAGATCGCGGTGATAGCGCCGAGGTAGTTGTCAAGCATGTAACCGCTCTGGGTGTCATTGTCGATGAGCCGGAATTGTGTGGAAAACCTTGGAGTGGCATCGAGTGAGTTGTCACTGAATTTCATGTTTACCACACCGTCGGTTTGGAGAGTGTACGATGCGGCCCCCTGAACCCGGGAGGTATTCACCGTCGTTAGATAACTTCCGGGATAATCAATCCAAGTCTTCCCTCCATCAACCGTGTAACTGCATCTATACTGACCACCTATGTAGCCGGAATGCCTGTCCTGAAACCTGATCTTGTATAAATTCCCGGAATTGCTGAAAGATCTGCCGAGTTGTACAAAATTGGAGAGAGTTGCAGTGGATGCCACATAACCGGCATTATCAGTGATGATGAAGAGGGAATCGGTTGGTTTAAATTCTATTCCGGTAATATTATCCGGGATATTTGTCGCGATTTCCGACCAGCTCAAACCACTGTTGGTCGATCTGAGAATAATCCCGTTGGTACAACCTGCGAATATGAGGTTGGCATCTTTAAAGGCAATGTCGTTCACTGCCGGTGAAATGCTGCCAGCGGTAGTGTTAACCCAAGACTTGCCATAGTCAGTTGATCTAAAGATGAAACCTTCGAGGGTGCCCATAAGATAGAGAGACGGATTAATGATCCTGACCGCTGAAATACGATAGTTGCCCGGAAGCCGTGCAGTTCTAACGCTGAAACGGGAACCGGGATTTTTAAGCATCATTAACGAGAAGAAGTTGTAAACATCATAACCTGCCACGAGTATCTGCCCGTTGAACGACTCAAAAACACCCGAGAACTCCGATTCCTTGCAAGGGAATGAAGTTTCATTCCAGACACCCGAGCCAGGTGCTGAAACTTTAACGGTTCCTGCAGTTCCCTGAGCTGCCCAAACTTCGTGTTCGTTCGGGAATGCAAACATTTTCGCTTGAAGTGATGATCCGGTATTCTCGCTGTATGTGATCGTGCCGTCAATGTTGGCAATGTAATACCATCCGGAACCGGTGCTGATATAGACCTTCCCGCCCATTATTTTCATGTAATTCGGACCCGGGATCACACCGGTAAAGTTAACCTGTTGCCACGAATCACCATTATCGGTAGAGAGAATAAATCCTGTCGCGCTCTTGTAACCTATTGTATAATTGCCATACCTTTCGAGCCTGGTATTCCCTCCGGCTGAAACCCCTGGAATCACCGCCCAGTTAAATCCACCATCCGTGGTCCGGTATAATTCCCCGGAAGTGGTGGCAAGAATACCGTGCGTGCGGGAGTGGAACACCATCGAAGCAGGCTGACCGGTAAGGCCCTGCGGTGTGGAATGATTGACCCAGGTTACACCTCCATCGTAGGAGAAGACCAATCTATTATTGACCGAAATATAGAACAGTGTATCGTTCGTTAAAGCAATTATATCACATGTACGGTTTTGTCCGGCAAGAGTGGTTCTGTTCTTCCATGTTCTCCCACCGTCTTTTGTTTGAGAGAACATTACGGAATCGATGAGTGCCAACCCGTTAAGGCTGTCTCTGAAGTTTAGATAACTTACCCTCCTGAATGGCGTTGACGACCAGCTTTCAGTGATCACTGCTTCAGTCTGTTCGAGCCTGAATTGCTGCGCGAAGAGAGCCGGAGGGACCGGTAACAGGATCAGAAAGAACAATAATGCCTGCCCAACCAAGGCTCTCGCGGGGAGGAGAGTTAATGTACCGTTTGATCTGGAAATTTTCATATTACACCCCACTATTTCAGGTGTATCATCTTGCTGGTAAGGGTTTTCTCCCCTGCCTGCAATCTGTAATAAAAAACGCCGGAACCAATTCCACCGGCGTTGAACTCAAATTTGTTCGGACCTTTCATTCCGGTGACCGGTGTGGCAAGTACCTTGGAGCCTGTCGATGTGAAAACCTCGAGCAAACAGGTCACCGCGTCCCGCAAGGTGAAGAAAATAACTGTGGTACCATTGAAAGGATTTGGATAATTCGCGATAGTGAATTCATCAGGCACCACAGGAGGTTCAGCATTAACATGCGTAAAAATGCCCGGAGGCGCGCCTTTGTAGAACTCACCATTGGTTGTCCCCACAATGAATGAGAGATCCGGTAACAGCGCGACGGACGAAAGGTCGTATGACACACCGCTGTTCAGTTCATGCCAGGTTTCTCCTGAGTTGGTTGTTGCCAGCATTGTACCGTTATTACCCACTACCAGTGACTGCCCATTTATGCTATTCGAACCACCGTTTAAAATTGTTCCTGATGAGTTATAGGTGGTTGTCCAATAGTTGCCTGCATTTGTTGTGAAGGAGATCGTGCCTGTACTGAACGCGATATATCCCCTTTGGTCCGCGAGACCCCCGGCAACATAACCTTGACCAAGGTAGTTTGTAACCGGAAAACTTAATCCACCGTCGTTGCTGGTCATGAGAGCCGCACAGTCTCTTGCCCTAAGCCAGACAATACCACCGGGTCCGGCCAGCATCTCAGTAAAATAGTAGTAATTGGATTCCATTAACAGTGTCCATGTTTGGCCACCATTCGAGGTTCTGAAAAGCCGGGTTCTCACTCCGTTGGGTGCCGGGAAATCTACATAGCTCGTCATGTACCCATTGATGGAATCAGTGAAAATAACATCGAAAAGATCCGATGGTGCTGATGACCTTTGCCAGGTTTTACCTGTATCGCCACTGAACCAAAGAGTATAATCAATTTTAAGAAGTTTTCGCGGCGAGACCGTTTGAACATCTTCAAGTTGACGCACATCTGCTGAGAGTCGCCAATTGAGCCCCCCATCTGTAGTGACATAAACATATCCCTGTGCCCAAAAAGACACCCCCGGTATTTTTCCGCATACAATACCAACATTGCTGTCGGCAAACCGGAGGTTCCAGAGTTCCGTTCCTTTCGTTAACGCGAGCAACTGCTTCCATGAATTGCTGCTGCCATAAGCCCGCGCGAGGTTTGGACCCACCCCTGCCACGTAAAACCACTTGTCATCCGTCTTGAAAGCAGAAAGATACCTGGCGTGGTTTGGGCTCTCTCCGCCATATCTCCCGAACTTGATCGCGCCTGATTTTATGAAGCACATTAAAATAGCCCCCCGGTCATCAGCATATAGAATCGTGTCGTTATTGTAATGCCAGGCCCCGATTACCGTGTCGCCGGTCATGTAAGAATTATCGTAACCATATATCCAACTATTGCCGGAGTTTGTGGAAGCTACAACCTGACCTTCCCTCCCGAATATCGCCACGCCCGCGTCTGAGTAAAGTGATATTACCGCAAAATCACAGGAAGCACCTGCTCCGGCAACCCTCACCCAGGAGCTTCCACCGTCAGTGGATTTTAAGACAACTCCATTTTCACCGGCGACCCAACCGGTGAGGTGTGAAGAGAACTTTATATCATTCAGATCGTAATTGCCGTTTGTAGAAACACTCCATGAATCACCGCGGTTGGTGGTTTTAATAATGGTGCCTGATTTCCCACAAGCAAGAAGGGTGTATGAGTTGATGGATGTAATTGAGAGAAGGTTTGAAGAAGTGTTGGTGGCAAGTTCCACCCAGGAGAGGCCGTTATCAGTTGAGCGGATAACTTTACCGTTATCGCCGCATCCAAAAATTAATGAAATGCCGGCTTTGGCAAGTTTGTTTATCCCCGGAGGGATGTTGCCAGTGATTTCCTCCCAGTTTATTCCACCATCGGTACTGGTCAGTAACTTCTCTTTGTCGGTGGCCGCGATTATTCTGCCGTCAGAGACGATCACGGAGGTAATGGCATAAATATCCTGAAACCTCTGGAGAGGCGAAAGCTGCGCTTGAAGGGAAGGGATTAAAAATACCAGCCAGGATAAAACATATTTTTTCATTTTGCTTCCCGCAACAAAAATTATGGTTTGTTCAGGGAACATACTAATTTTTCAGCAGAAAACAAAAAAGGCTGTCCGGAGCCGGACAGCCTTTCAAAAATCAGGGGTCAGCGGTTACTGATTCTGTGCTTCTTTAAGTCTGCGGACCATTGAGACACCGAAACCGAAGACCACAACAAGAACACCTGCCCAAACGAGGTTGATCATCGGCTTGATTGAAGCGTGGATCGTAAGTACCTCTTTCGGGGTTTTCTTCGCGGCGTTACCATCTTTGTCAACCACTGTGATGGTGGCCGACTTGTCGCCCGGATTCATTGTCTTTAGCTGAAGGGTCACACCGAACTCATCGATGGTTACGGGGTCTGACTGCATCTTGCCGCCAATTCTGGCGTAGAGAAGGTCGCGCTCAACAGTTTTGCCGTCTTTGGTGATGTCGGCTTTTACACCCATCTTAAAGTCGGCATCGGAAGTCATCGCTGACATGTCCGGTTTAATGAACTGTTTGTATTTGATCTTGATACCGGCTACGTTGATATCCTTCCCTTCCTGTATTGCGACGCCTTCTTCGCCGGTCTGTGAGCCATCATCGAAGCTGACGGGGGCAACATAGAAGTCGGCAAGCAGCCCGTATTTCATATCGGGTTCGCGCATCAGGGAGTTATTGAAATCTGCAACGTACATTACCGGTCTTACCACGGCAGTGCCTGAACCCGACTTCACATCGAGACGGCAGTGATACTTGGTGTGACCGTTCTCCTGGAATGGTTCGAGACCCGCGAATGTAACATCGTAACCGAGAACATTGGCGGTTTTGCCTTTTTCGAGGTCGATCTCTTTTTCAGAACTGAAGGCGGAAGAACCTATGACACCAAGTACGAAGAGGGCGAGGCCTATATGAGCCACGTAAGCACCCATCTTGTTCTGATTGCCTTTCATGATCCTGAACATCACTTCGCCATTAACAACGAGTGAGAATATCGCGGCAACGAGGAGGATGATCATCATTATCTTGTCGACACCGCCGATGAAGATCGCCGCGACGCTAAGAACCGCCGTGATGGCTCCGGTGCGGAGGAGGTCTTTTTTGAGGGTGTCTGACGCGGTGTTGCGCCACTTCAGAACGAGACTAAGTCCATTCACAAAAAGAATAATAATAGCCAGCGGAACGTGCATTATATTGTAGAAATCGATCTCGACCTTCACACCGAAGATGGGCGCTGAGGTGCCGACTGCCACGATTATTGCAGACATTCCGAGTGAGAATGCCGCCATGAAGAGGGCAAGTTCTCTAGAAAGTGTGGATTCTTCACCGGTTTTTGATATCCTGAGCAGGTCTTTCAACCTGAACAGGATCATGCCAACACCAAGCAGGGTGAAGGTTACAACAAAAACCACGAGAAAGATGTAAACGAGTCTTCCGGGTTCGGCGAACGAGTGAACGGAAGAGTCGCCGAGAATACCGCTTCTTGTGAGGAATGTACTGTACACAACCATCACAAAAGCGAGAATTGAAAGAAGGATGTTGGTTATCAGGTATCTTCCGTTGTTGGGGTCTTTTTTCTGCGTTCTGATCTGAACGAGCATGGTGTGAATTGCAGCCACGCTAATGATCCATGGAACGAGACTTGAGTTCTCAACGGGATCCCATGCCCAATAGCCACCCCATCCAAGAACGCCATAAGCCCAGTAACCACCGAGCATGATACCGAGACCAAGAATTCCACCGGAGAAAAGTATCCAGGGAAGTGCCTGGCGGACCCAGTCTTTATAGTCATTTTTGATGAGCGCTGAGATCGCGAAAGCGAAGGGCACCGCGGTTGCGGAGAAACCCGAGAAGAGAATCGGCGGATGTATCTGCATCCAGAAGTTCTGGAGAAGGGGGTTAAGTCCTTTTCCGTGAACGAGAACATCGGATACTTGATAACCCGCGGCGGCGAGGTTGCCGACGAAATCCTTGTCGATCTTAACGTGAGTCGGGCTTCCGCCTTCATTTCCGAAGAGGAAACTCTGCACGAAGCTCAGCGCGTTCGACTGAAGGAGGTTCATATCAAAATATTTCAGTTCGACGAAGGGGTTATCACCCTGCCAGATAAGGGCGAAAGGGTTCTTCATCATCGGTGAGACCATCATTAGCAAGAAGGATGTGGTGAGGGTGTACACCATCATCACCCTTGGTTCGAGGTCACCCCGTTTTTCAGTGTATGATTGCAATCCAATACCAATGAGTGCCGTCATCAGTACCCAAAGCATGAAGCTTCCTTCCTGTCCTGCCCAAAATGTTGAGATCAGAAGCCCGGTTGGAAGGTCACTGTTTGAGTAGTTGAAAACGTAGTTATACTGGTATTGGTGGGTCAGGATGATATAGAGCAAAAGAGTTGAGGCAACAATTACCATGATCGCCATAGCATGATATCCCAGACGGGCATACTTCAGGTATGACGCTTGCTCATCACTTCTTCTGTATCCGAACCAGAACATGGTCATCGAGAAGAGTGAAAATACCAGAGCCAGGGTAAGTACTATACTTCCGGCCATAGTGGGTCTCCTTTTATAGGGTTATTCCAGTTAAAAAAAATTAAGAAGCGTTCTTCTTCACCTGATCGGGATGCTTGGCACCTGCGGGCACATCGCCTTCCTGATATTTTGAAGGACACTTGGTAAGGATGTCTTTGGCTTCGAAGGCGTCGCCCACGTATTTGCCGGTAACCACAACGCTGGTAGCTGATTCAAAATTGTTGGGAATCGCGCCGTTGTAGACAACCTTCATTTCGTTGCCCTGGGTATCCTTCATATAGAAAGTGAAAACCTTGTTTTTGTATTCATAGTTTTTTTCTTTCACCCATGAGCCGGTGGCGCGGATCGTCTTGCCTGATTCTTTAACCTTGGCAAGGCTTTCTTCGTAACCGATGCTGCTCTGGGTAAAAAAGTAACCCATGAAAGCAAGGAACACCACGATAATAGAGCCACCGATGACGAACCTGCCGTTCTTCTGCATAAATGTCTGATCTGACATGTTTATTTCTCCTCAACTTCTTGCTTAAGTTCTTTTAGTCTTTTGTCCAATGTGTACATGAAGGAGAAGATGCCTCCCCATGTGATCATAACGATTATAAGTACGATATAAATAGCGTTTTTTTCGAGAAATTCCATTTTTGATCCTTATCCGTGATAAAGTTTTTGTTTCTTGACCTTGTCGAGAAGTATCATCGACCTGGCACCGACGTTCCACATCCAGGCATAAAGCATGCTGAAAGCAGTAAGTGAGATGTAAAACACGATCTGCATGTTTCCGTTCATCTTGAAGTTGACCACGGGGCCCGAGTTATCGTCGTTGGCACTTCCGGGGTGGAGCCCCGCCATGATCCTTGGCATTATGAAGATGAAGAAGGGGACGGTCACAAATACTATGATATTGTAAACTGCCGAGAGGGTGGCTTTTTTCTCTTCGTTCTCGATCGCTGAGCGGAGGGCGAAGAGGGCGCCATAGATCAACAGAAGGGCAAAAATACTGGTTTCCCGGGGATCCCAGTGCCAAAACGAACCCCAGGCGAACTTTGCCCAGACCGAACCGGTAACAGTGGCAAGAACCACGAAAACCATCCCTATTTGTATGGAAGTGTAGGCTTTCATGTCGTCTTCCATGTTCTTGCGCCTTAAAAACTTTATACTGTAAATAGTTGCCATAAGGAAAGCAACTGTGGCGAGCCACGAACTCGGGACGTGGAAGAAGATAATTTTGGCGTTCTCTTCAAGTCCGGGGATACGCGGGAACTCGTACCATGCCTGCGGTTTGGGTACGATCGGAAAGCTTATCCCGGCGATTATTACATACGCCATCAGGATAAAGAGGAGGATCTGGTACCACTTTGTGTGAACAATATTTTTCATCAGAACTCGTTAAAAATAAAATAATCCAACCTAAAAATGTAAGGGTTATCAGGGTAAAGGTCAAATTAAATTTTACGGGGATAAATTTATTTTACAGGGTATAATATAATTGATAAACAGGGATAAAGAAAGGCAATAATTATATAATAAAAGGGTTTATTGTTAAACCCAGTTCAAAGGGGTGTCTTCTGTCACAACAGGCAGATTTCTGCGCGGAAAAAGTTGAAAAATGATTGAAAACCGGGCTTTAAAACAAAAAAGACCGCCTGCGTGAAGACGGTCTTTTTAAAACTCGAATCTCGGAGAGATCATCTTGCGTCGATCTTCTTCTCTCTGACAAGCTGTGCTATAACAGCGGTACCGTTTTTGGCGATGGTCTTCAGCGCTTTGGCGGTAAGTTTCACGGTCACGAACCTGTTAAGTTCCTGAACCCAGATCTTCTTTTTCTGAAGGTTGGGGAGGAATCTTCTCTTTGTGTGGTTGTGAGCATGAGATATGCTGCTGCCGTACTTTGGTTTTATACCTGTAACCTGGCATGTTCTTGACATAAACTAAACTCCTGGCTCTTGCTCAAAAAAATTAGAAAACAGTTTGTTAATATACGGTTTGGGTGATAAAAAAGCAAAAAGAAAATGAAAGATGTTCAGAGGGCTCTAACCTCGCTACTCGCCACTCGCTACTCGCCACTGAAAACTCACTTGGTCCGCGCGATAAAATCCTGAATTACCTCATCTTCGGAGGCCATTAGTTCTTTCGGGGTGCCGGTGAAGTATATCTTTCCTTCGTGTGCCATGGCAACTCGTTCAGCGACGATGTTAACGCTGATCATGTCGTGGGTGACGATGATGGAGGTAACTTTCAGTTTGTTGCTTAGGTCTTTGATGAGGTTGTCGATCGATTCGCTCATGATGGGGTCGAGACCGGTGGTGGGCTCGTCGTAGAGGATGTACTCGGGGTTTGTTATGAGGGCGCGGGCAAGTCCGACCCTTTTGCGCATACCACCGGAGAGTTCAGCTGGTTTTAGTTTTTCGATGCCGGGGAGGGCGACCATTTCAAGTTTTTCGGCAACAGCCTTGTCGATATCTGTTTGGGTGAATTTCGTGTTGCCTTCGATCAGGGGGAGTGAGACATTCTCACCGACGGTCATTGAGTCGAAGAGCGCTGCCCCCTGAAAAAGGAACCCGAACTTTTTGCGAAGCTCGTAGAGGTCTTTCTCTTTGATCTTGTTGATATTGTAACCTTCAACGGTAACGGTACCCTGATCGGGCTTGAGCAGGCCGATGATGTGTTTCAGAAGTACCGACTTCCCACAGCCGGAGCGACCGATGATGGTAAGTGCCTCGCCTTTGTTTATGGTAAGATCGAGCCCGCGTAAAACCTTGTTTCCGCCGAAGCTTTTGTGGAGACCTTCGATAACGATCATAATGCTACACCCTCACGAAGTTTTTACCCGGCAGTTGCCGCACGTAGCCCTTCAACTCAAGGGTGAGAAGAGTGGTGAGACACTCCGAAACATTCAGTCCGGTAAGATTCGCGATCTCATCGATATGAACGGGTTGGAACTCAATTGCAGAATAAAGCTTCTCTTCAAATATTGAGAGGTCTTCCGGAACGACAATATCTTTTTCTTCTTCAAAGAGGGGAGCTTTTTGTGGTTTGATGTTCAGTTCATCGAGGATATCGAAGACATCGATCACAAGTTTTGCCTCTCCGTTCTGGATCAGGCGGTTGGTGCCACCCGATTTCACGGAATTGATGTTACCGGGTATGGCGAAAACCGCTTTACCCTGATCGTTCGCGAAAGCGGCGGTGTGAAGTGCGCCACCCTTTTCAGCTGCTTCAACAACGAGAACCCCCAGTGAGAGTCCGCTGATGATCCTGTTGCGCGCGGGGAAATTGATGGCGTCGGGCTTGGTATCGGGTGAATATTCAGTGATCACGGCGCCATTTCCATTAACTATCTCTTTTACGAGTTTTTTATTCTCCTGGGGGTAGATGTTTCTGAAACCGCTTCCGAGCACGGCAATTGTTCTGCCTCCTGCTTCAAGGGTGGCCCTGTGGGAAGTGGTGTCGATGCCCCGGGCAAGTCCGCTAATGACAGTGAATTTTTCATTGGCGAGCCCTGAAGCAATATCGGCCGCCGAGCGGGTGCCATAGGGAGTCGGGGTTCTTGTGCCTACAATTCCGATCGATCTTTTATCATCTTCAGTGATCTCACCGGCGACGTAAAGCAGAATGGGCGGGTCGTAGATATTTACAAGCTGGGAGGGGTAGAACTCGCTTCCATAGGAGAGTATCTTTCCTCCGAAGGAGGTGATATAATCGTAGTCTTTTTTATAATCTGAATCGAAATCGCCATTTCCCACACCTTCAAGCAGCCCTTTATAGGCGGCCTCTGTAAGTTTTACTTCCTGGGCGATCTTTTTAACGGGTGTGTCAATCACGTCAACGCCTTTTCCGAAAGCGTCGAGGATTGAGCGGAGGCGCACAATACCGATCTGAGAACTTCTAAGAAGCCGGCGAAGCGCGACAAATTCTTCGAGGGGGATCGATCTCATTGGGGTCAGACAGTGACGGAGATCTTGTCGACCACTCCGACTATAATAGTGTGAACCGGGGAGTTTTTGTTTTTTATTATCTGCTGTACGGCATCACCCTCTTGCGTAACCATTACGGTATCGCCGGGGCCGGCAGAGACATAATCTATGGCGATTATATCCTTGTTGTCAATGAATTCGCCATCGAGCCCGATTTTACGGACGAGGAGGAGTTTTTGTCCCGTCAGTTCCTTGTTTTTAACAGAAGAGACCACATTTCCGTGAACCTTGGCGAGGAACATTGTGTCAGGACTCTTCTGATTCCCTGGGGTTCTGTTTTTTCTTCCTGTAAAGAATCGCGGCGGGGAGAATGAGAACGTAAGCCGCTACGAGAATAATTGGTGAAAAAACGAGGGAGGGGGTTGAGTCCCACGGTTTCTGTGAAAGGAGGACAAAACCGACAATCAAAGCAACTACACCCAGGGCAAGGAGGATATAGTTGGTTGTATCGAAATAAATTTTGAAAGGTGAAGGGCTCTTCCAGAGCGGAACCTGTTTTGATGCTGTTCTGGTTTGAACTTTTTTTGCCATTGCCTAATCCTGTAATTATAAAAAGCCCGGCAAGGGGGTTCGCCGGGCATTATGTTATTGGTTCATCGGTCAGGGGAAGAACCGGTGAACAAATCTGATAACCAAATTAATTTCAAATGCTCCGAAAATATATACAGGAGCAATGAATAAAACAAATTATTTGCTGATCTGATAAACTATCTTGCGAATTGTATCGAACTGTAAGTAAGGATACTCTTCACGGATAGTGTCGATAGCGTCACCTGCTGAAACCTTGCCGGCTCTCAGCTGTTTGAATTTCTTTCTGATCTGGTAATCACGAACAGCTTTTTCATCAATCAGGCTGTGGCTTGAAAGAAGCTCGTAAATCTCGTCTGAAATAAGATCAGATAAAGGGTTCTCGATCTTTGCAACTATGCTTTTCATCGCTACTCCAATGAATTAGTGAATAAATATTAATAAACGCTAAGTGTAACAATAACCGGCTGACGTGGCAGACGTGTCGTTATTAATTAATTGTGTAGCTAAAAAACTATAATGCTCCGATTTTTTTGTGGTGCAAAATACGGCTTTTTTTCGATTCCCCCAAATAAAAGGGGATAAAACGCCGCCTTGGGGCTCAAATGTAACGCGAGTCACAATATTTTGCCTCTATAAAGTATTAGACACAAAAAGAGGGTAAAAAGTTCCAAATTTTTACACGGGAGGAAAATTGACCTGCGGGTCAGTCACCGAACTCAATTTTAAGCAGTTCATCGATGGAAAGATCTTTTCTGTCACCAAGGGGGCGCGCGGCAAGGCGATCGACGCGCTCGTTCCATTTGTTACCGTTATGCGCTTTAACCTTGTTCCAGGTGACTTTCACTTTAGCGGACGAAACACCCTGAAGAAAGAAGAGTGAAACGGCGGCTTTTGCTTTGTACTTTCCGGTGGCGATCTTTCCTATAAGGTCGAGGTCATAATGAAGTGTAGCGGCGGTGATGTTTAATTCATCGCACTTTTTCAAGGCGTTAACCACGGCGGTAAATTCACCTACTATCTGATGTGAAGTTGAGTGTGAGCGGTCGTGTACCACACCGAATGATTCTTCCACCACTTCACCATCTTTTAAGAGGACGAAAGCCCACGAAGCATCACTTCCGTTAAAGGAGCCATCGGTAAAGATGTGCCAGCCGGTGAGGTCTTCAGTTTCAGGTGACCGGTCTGCCGGCGATGTTACACATGAATAGAGGTGCTGCACCATTTCGTCGGAAGTTTTGTCGGTGGTAAGAGTAAAACTCCCTTTTTTCGGACTGAAAAAGATATTTACCGCGCCCGTTCTCTTCCCTTCGAGCAGGATGGTTACAGTGGCGTGATAAATGTTTTTTTCGTTCAGATCCGGGTTGAGGGTGAACGGAAGTGCCAGACCGTTGATCTCCGTGGAGAGAATGGCGGCTATCTCATCACATTTCGCAAGGAGGATATCCCTGTAAGGATGAGCGGAGGGGCTAAAAAGAGAGTCCAATATCAAGAATTATTTGCGATCTGCCCTGCTCATCGAATGCCAGTTCAGCCCGTGCTATGTTGTAGGGAAGTACTGCCACTGTGACACCAAATCCGTATCCACGCTGCATGTTGCCTGTATCGTACCCACCTGAATCAGGGCGATACATCCCCGCGTCAACAAAAAGCTGGAAACCAAGGCTTACCCTGTACCGTGTGAGGCTTCTGGGGATGACGGGGAACTTAAACTCGATCGGCAATTCGTCGATTACGTTAAAATACGTTTCAACAGAGCCGGTTACCGCGCCCCTCCCTTCAGCCTTGCTGTTGTAATGACCCCTGACTCGCTCGTCGATACCGAGAATGGAGAGATCATAATAAGGGATGCTGCCACCCGTCAGTTCTCTTAAACCAAGGCGCCATTTAACGTGAAACGGACCTGATATTTTGTAGTATTTCCTGACATCGAATGTGGCAACGCCATAACTGACCTCGCTGTTCCCGATCCCTTTATAAGTGTACTCGGCATTCATAAAAGTGCCACCCGTGGGGGCTATGTTCAAGTTGCGTGTATCGTATGAATATCGTATACCGGCATATCCATAGCGGTCGATCCTGTCGGAGGTGGCATTAACCCCGGGGATGAATTTCGGCGTTTCGATGTAGTTGTAGCCGGCTGTGAACGAGATCCTGTGGAAGAGGGCGAAACGCTTCCCGAGTGTGAGGGAGGCATTCAGAACATCCTGTTTGAAAGACTCACCATAGAGGGCGTCAGCCACGTCACTTCTGCTTTTCCGCTTGGTGTAGCTAACATTGGTCTGAAGTGATATCTGCTCATCCCGGAAGAGGTAGGGGATGTTGTACATCAGCGAGTAGCCCGGGTCGTATCCGAATTTAACATTACCGGAGAGGAGTTCATTCCGCCCGCGGAAATTGAATATCTTCAGGTTCAGGCCGTAGGAGAGTTTTGTCCAGTCTTTCTCGTTCCTGTCGATGTAAGGGATCGGGTAGATGTACCAGCTTTCCTTTACCGCAATGGTGAGGAGATTGAGCGAGTCGATCTTTGAAAGGTTGAAATCGACGCTTGTGAAAAGCTGGAGGCTGTAAACGCGCTTCCGGTTGAACTCGAGGATCAGCGAGTCTACAGTTGCCCCGGGCCTGAATCCGAGTTCGTTCAGTATTATGTCGTTATCGGTGATGTCATTTCCCGATATGGCAATGGTATCTATCCTGACCGTGAAAGGCACACCGGTGGTATCTGCTGCTTCCCCGTCTCTGAATATCGCGAAGAGGAGGAAGAGTAAAAAGCCGGCACGGATGAGATCAGATACCCTCAAACGACCTGACCTGTTTCTGAGAGGAATTGCAGAACCTGTACTCTATCGCGATACAATGATCCTGAATGGTTGTGATACCCGCTTCTTCAACGGGGGCAACCGCATCATCGTTTCTTATGCCGAGTTGCAGCCAGAGGGTTTTGGGCTTCACGGCAAGCACATCATCAATAATTTCGGGGATGCGTTTCGAATTCATAAAAACATCCACAATATCGATATCGCCGGGGACATCGTTAAGTGACGGGAATATTTTAATACCGGCGAATTCTTTCAGAGTGGGGTGAACCCCGGTCACGTGGTAGCCTTCGTTTTTAAGCATCAGGGCAATACGTCCACTGTCACGCCCGGGTTTATCGGAGATTCCAACAACGCAAATATGCTTCGCGTCTTTCAATATTTCACAGATGTTCATATTAATGTAAAGTTTGTTGATGTAATGTGCGAATATAACCAATCAGGTGTTCACTTTTTGTAACCCAGGTCGAACCAGCGGGGTAAAAAACAGTGCCGGGGAGATAAATAGAAAATGGAAGAGGTTCGCTCTTCCATTTTCTTAAAGTGCAAATAACAACCGGCGCAAGGTGCCTGATCTAACTACATATACTCTTCTATCGGGGTGCAGGTACAGATCAGGTTCCTGTCGCCGAGGGCGGAGTTGATCCTTGTAACCGTGGGCCAGAACTTGTTCGCTTTGAGCGACGGGAGCGGGTAACCGGCCTTCTCACGGGAGTAGGAGTGGTTCCACTCATCGGCCATCAGCATCTGCATGGTGTGCGGCGAGTTTTTCAGCACATTGTCGCTTTGGTCAGCAATGCCGCTTTCGATCTCGGCGATCTCCTGACGTATGGCGATCATCGCGTCGATGAACCTGTCGAGTTCGTAGAGCGATTCTGATTCAGTCGGTTCAACCATCAGTGTGCCGGCAACAGGGAAAGAGACGGTCGGGGCGTGGAAGCTGTAGTCCATCAGCCTCTTTGCCATGTCTTCAACCTCGATGTGGGCTGTCTGCTTGAACTCCCTCATGTCGAGGATCATTTCATGGGCAACACGTCCATTCTTGCCGGAGTAGAGTGTTTTGTAATGCGGATCAAGTTTCTTCTTGATGTAGTTGGCGTTCAGGATCGCCATTTTGGTCGAGTTTGTAAGACCTTCCGAGCCGAGCATCTTGATGTATCCGAGCGATATCACCAGTATAAGCGCGCTACCGAAAGGAGCCGCTGAAATGGCGGTTACGCCCGACTCTCCACCCGTTTTAACGACGGAGTGGGAGGGGAGGAAAGGTTTCAGGTGCTCAGCGCAGCAGATGGGACCAACGCCCGGACCGCCTCCGCCGTGCGGAATCGCGAAAGTCTTGTGGAGGTTCAGGTGGCAAACATCAGCGCCGATTGTCGCCGGTGAAGTAAGACCTACCTGGGCGTTCATGTTGGCACCGTCCATGTATACCTGTCCGCCGAATTTGTGGATCGTTTCGCATATCTCGATTATCGACTCCTCAAACACGCCGTGTGTTGAGGGGTAGGTAACCATGAGAGCTGAAAGACGGCCTTTATGCTGCTCTGCTTTTAATTTAAGATCGGCAACATCAATGTTACCGTGATCGTCGCATGCAACAACCACAACGCTCATTCCGGCCATAACCGCGCTCGCGGGGTTTGTACCGTGAGCCGATGAGGGGATAAGCACCACATCACGGTGTGTATCTCCACGGCTGATGTGATACTCTCTGATAACCATCAGACCCGCGTATTCACCCTGCGCGCCTGAATTAGGCTGGAGCGAAACGCCCGGGAAGCCGGTAATATCAGCGAGGTGGTCAGAAAGATCGGTGATGATCTTTGTTAGTCCTTCAACCTGATAAGCAGGGGCGAACGGGTGGATCGAAGCAAACTCGGGCATCGTGATTCCGAGCATCTCGCTTGTAGCGTTCAGTTTCATTGTGCATGAACCGAGCGGGATCATCGAGTGCGCCAGAGAAAGATCTTTGTTCTCAAGTTTTTTAACGTAACGGAGGAACTCAGTCTCTGAGTGGTACCTTTTGAAAGTCGGATGTGTCAGGTAAGGCGATGTTCTCTCAAAAGGAGCGGGGTATGATTCCGCCACTTTATCTTTCAGTTCAGAGAGGTTCACCTTGAAGTCGTTCATATCGAACGCTGTGGTGAAGATCGATATGATCTCAATGATATCCATCAGTTTTGTGGTCTGGTGGAGCGAGATGCCAACTGATCCATCGGCAAAATATCTGAAGTTATAGTTAAGTGCTTCAGCTTCCCTGCGGAGTTTTGCGGATTCTTCAGGTGTCAAGCTGACGTGAAGAGTATCAAAATAGACTGAATTGGTCAGTTTGAAACCGAGATCACGAAGGGCGAGATCGAGCAAACCTGTAAAACTGTGAATGCGGGAAGCGATCTGCTTCAGGCCTTCCGGTCCGTGATAAACCGCGTACATCGAAGCAATAACCGCAAGGAGAACCTGCGCGGTGCAGATGTTGCTGGTCGCTTTTTCGCGTCTGATGTGCTGCTCGCGGGTCTGGAGTGCCATTCTGAACGCGAGGTTGCCGGCAGCGTCGGTTGAAGCACCGATGATCCTGCCGGGGATCACTCTTTTAAATCTGTCGGAGCAGGCGAAGAATGCCGCGTGCGGACCGCCGTAACCCATCGGCACACCGAATCTTTGTGATGAACCGACCGCCACTTCGGCACCGAACTCACCGGGAGGGGTGAGGAGTGTGAGGGCAATCAGATCAGTGGCAACAACCGCGGGCACATTAACCGCTTTGGCTTTTTCTATAAAATCTTTGTAATCCTTTACTTCGCCTTTGCCTGAGGGGTATTGAAGGATGAGACCGAAGAATGAGTCGTCAAGGGTTGTTTCAGCGTAATTTCCGGTAACAAGTTCGATACCTTTCGGTAACGCGCGGGTCTGCAGCACTTCAATGGTCTGGGGGAAAATATCCTCATCAACGAAGAATTTAACCGCGTTTTTGTTAGCCTTGTTGGCGAAAAGCATCAGCATTGCTTCCGAGGCGGCAGTTCCTTCATCAAGAAGTGAGGCGTTAGCTATCGGGAGACCTGTAAGATCAGCCACAACAGTCTGGAAGTTCATCAGGGCTTCGAGGCGGCCCTGCGCGATCTCTGCCTGGTAGGGGGTGTATTGCGTGTACCAGCCCGGATTCTCAAGGATGTTTCTGAGGATAACCGCGGGGGTGACGGTCGGGTAGTAGCCCATACCGATGTATGATTTGGCAATTGTATTTTTCTTGCCGGCTTCCCTGAGATACTCAATGTATCCGTTTTCTGAGAGGGCATCGAATTGTGGAAGTGGTTCCTTTAATCTGATATGGGGAGGTACGGTTTCATCGATCAACTGATCAACTGAACTGACGCCGACTTCGTCGAGCATCAACTTGATCTCATGTTCACCCGGTCCGATATGTCGTTTCTCAAACCTGTCGAATATTTCAAAAGTTTTCATTTTTTTTGGATTGCCTTGTTGGATCAGAATTTTTTAAAAATCAACATTAAAATTACGGAAAAGATTCTGGATAATTGCGGGGGGGCAATGGTACCTAATCCGCCGCGGCGGACTAATACCTCCTCTCAAGCCACCTGCTTAAGAAAACATCATACACAAAATATTTTTCTTCTTCCTCGTAGATCAATTCCCGAACAAGCAGGGCATTCAGGGCGGTTCTTACGGAACTGGTGCTTCCAAGGTGATGCTTTTGTATGAAACTGTTTGAATAAATTCCTTCGGCACCCAGGGGTTCATTCCCGATGGCAGAGAGGAGTTCCCACTGTGTTTTGGTGAGCAACCTGTAATAAGTGTAATACGAAGGCTCGTTTTCTTCGAGGATCGTTCGTCTTACATCAGCTGTGTCGCTATCCTCAATCTTTTTACCTGTAGCGTTGTACAATTTGTTGAAGGCATACTGCACATAAAATGTATGGTCACGGCACCAGTCGAGAACAGAGGTAACGGTCTCTTTTTTAATGCTTTTCCCATGTTTTTCCAGAAGGGTGATGATAAAGTCAGTATACTCTTCTCTCTCGATTTTCCCAAGTTTCATTAATTCCGCACTTCCATAAAAGGGACGGACAGCCGAATTGAACATCGAAACCAGCAAATGAGAACTGCTTCCTGAAAAAATATATCTCACATTCCCGCTTTCCGAAATAAATGAACGAAGGAGTGCTTCCACATTCTTCTCGGGGTAATGACTGATCTGCTGAAATTCATCGATGGCAACTGTAATCTCTTTACTCTGTTTAGAGAGAAAGCCAAATAGTCGCGAAAGTGTCGTTTCCGTTTCCCTTGCGTCCCGAAGATCAAGTGAAAGTGACGGCTGACCGGTAAACGGATCATACCCGACAGACAGCCTAAGGTTTGTCAGCACTTTCCCCGCCATTTCCAATATGGATGCAGGGCTCTTGCTGATCGAAGAGAAGATTGCATCGCCAAGAGCCTGCGTAAAATCCCTGAGGTTCCTTGTGTGCAGAATATCGAGGTAGATCACGACACAGCCCTCTTCCTCTTTCAGGAAGTGAAATGAATGTTTAACAAGTTGAGTTTTCCCCAATCTGCGAAGTGAAAAAATTACGAGATTCCTGCCGTTGGTCACAGCTTCAATTGTCCGGCGGGTCTCCTTCTGTCTGTCACAGAAATATTCGGGGGAAATGTAGCCGGTGAGCACAAAAGGATTTTTTGGTTTCATAAAAGTCAAGAATGAATTGCGTAAAAAGCGTTGCGTAAATTACGCAATTATTTGATCACCTGTCAAGTGTTTTTTCTTGATTTATCTCTTTCGGTTTCTTCCTTCAACCTGAAAGCAACAATTCTTTTTATAAGCTCAACCGGAAGTGGCTGCTCAAACGGGAATTGTATTGTGCCTTTTGACCACTTCCATTGCTTCAATTCTTTCGCAAATGCTGCAACACCCGATCCTCCGGGGAAAAGGCTGACATGATTTTTGAAAGCGGCGAAATACACAACCACCCGTCGCAGACGAAATGCCGGCATGCCGTAACTTATACATTCCGTTGTTCCCGGTGCTGCTTCAGAAATAATTCCCCTAATTTGTTGGAGTATCCCCCTGACGCTTTCATCAGCCTCTGAAATATATTCATCAATTGTGGTCAGGTTTTTACGCATGCTATATTTCTCCGTTTCGATTATGAAAATTCCGTGCCTCAAATTACATAACTGACGGGTTAAAATGAAATGCAAGTTATATTAAATGAGGTTGGGGGAATTAGTACAATTTCCACGTGGAGATATTATCTTTAATAAATATTTTTGGATGATTGATTCAACTAAATATATGCTTAAACTAATAGCTCAAAGCAACTAAATGAAAAAATATTTTTTTATCGTTTTTATCATTTTGGGAATAAATATAACATTCCCCCAACTAATAAAACCATTCACTTTGGAGAGCGTTGTTGAAAATTGCCCGGACAAAAAGAAAATCGATTCGATTTTGGTTAAGGAGGGGTTTAAATTCAAAAATACCGTAAAACAAGAGGAGGGTATTGAGTATAAATATTCGAAAGTTAAAAGTAAACAGACCAAGTCGCAAGATATCTCTGTTACGCTCCTTTCAGATGGTTATTACTACCTCGCTTTGACCTCGAAAGACAAAAAGTTTTTGCAATATTTTAGTACCGAACTGATAAAATGTGGTTACATACTGGAAGGCGAGGCTGTACAGCGCACGGGCAATGTGATTCAGAATTATGTAAATCCAAAATATGTAATACAGCTATATCAGATTATCGAACGGGACAATTCCAGTTTGTATTATTTGGGATTACGAAGTAAGTCAGTGAATTAGATCTTGTTAACCGGTAATCATGTCAAAATTGACTATTTTATAACTGATTATTACCATTGACGAATTACAGGTACGGGAATATCGTACTTCCTGAAAACATCTGATTTTCTCAGACCGCTGTCCAACATTATATATTTGTCCCATTTTGACAGGCTCGATAAATATGCTGTCATTGTATTTGAGAGATATCAGAATCTGATAGCTGCCGATTACAAAAGCCGCCTTCCGGGTGAATCAAAACTCAGAGAAAAACAGCGGATCTATATCCCTGAATCATCGGATATCCCGGCGCCCCAACTACCTCCTGGATTGAAGCCATGAAATACATAAAAAAAGAAGTCACCCGAATTAAAGATGACTACAATTATTTTTTACAAA
The DNA here is from genome assembly GCA_023433685.1 of Bacteroidota bacterium. GTDB lineage: Bacteria > Bacteroidota > Ignavibacteria > Ignavibacteriales > Ignavibacteriaceae > UTCHB3. The sequence continues at coordinate 2,396 of JAEYUD010000257.1, read as the reverse complement.
CAGGTGAAAAACTATTTAACAGACTGCTAAAAATTAAGGATAAATAAGGGGTTAAATTGTAGGAGGTTATTTAGATTTGATTGTTAATTGGATTTATAATAATTTTGTTCAGGACGGTGAACATTTTAATCTATAAAGGAATAGTGCCCACTCGGACGATTGAATAGCTGAATGACCAAAAACACGAATAATTACTGATAATGTTTGTTATTTAGAAAACCTTTATAATGAAAAAATTTAATCCTTATCGTAACATCTTCTACTATTTCAGAGGGACTCACAGTTCTGATAGACTAGCCGACAAACAAATTGAAGATAATACTACTAAAGCACTGATAAACACATTGGAATACTCCAATGTAGAACTTCTCTACCATCTTCTAAAATATCTAAATATTCCGTTTATCAAAGACCAGACACCCAAGTATGATATGCAGGTTTCTGAACTTCTCAGCAGACCTGATGCACAGATCCGTATAGGCAAAACCGATTATTATATTGAAAGTAAAGTGCAGGCTCGTTTAGAAGAGAAACAGATCAATAATCATCTGGCATCAATCGGAGAATCTTTACTCATTATTATAACTCCTCGGAATTCTGATCTCAATGTAGTTAACACAATCTGCAACCGTCGCCTGAAATTTATCACTTGGGAGAAGATTTATCTGATATTCAGTGATTATTTAATGAGCAAAAAAACAGAGGATAATTTCATCATTATTCAATTTCTTAAATACATGGAAAGTATTGGTATGGCACCGTTTAATGGATTCACAAAAGAAGATTTTGATTCCTTTTTATATATTGATGACGATCCAAAGAAAGAGATAAGATCAATAGTAAAGCAGAAACTAATAAAATATCTGGATGCAATTCAGATGGAAATACAATCCATTCCATCGTACAAAGGATTGAAAGTTGAAGTTGGTAATTTACAAGAGAAAAGTGATCACATTTGGGGAACCTTGTCTGATGAAACTAAATCCAAAGTTAATGTCCCCCATTTTAATTTTGTTCTCGATAGGAACACCTTTTCAATCGGATTCATTGTAGAAGGCAAGATTCCGGCTAAAAGATTTTACAAATATGTTAAAGCAAAGCCTGACATTTTGTTAGAGTTGTTAAGTAACTTGCCAGGATTTCATAATGAGCTCCAAAAACGGGAATTTAAAAGAATAAGGACTTATGATAATATTCCGGTCGCATCTGTTAAATGTGGTGAGGATATTCAGTTGGATGATGTCGTTTTTATTCAAAAGAAGGCCGATCAATACCCATTGATTCTTACCTGGTGTCACTTCAGCTTTGAAAGGGACGATAAAAAATTAAACTCAAAAGACTTTGTTAAGACTTCGATTGAGTATTTAAATCTGTTAAGACCACTTTATGATTTTTCATTAGGAAAATAAATAAAGATAAAAATAACAGGAAGCAAATTATCAGCAGAATGTTCTTTTGGATTCAATTCACAAGTGTTAGATTTTAAGGTTCAGAAAAAGGTTGGATCTCATAAATTCTGTTAAAAAGTGCTCATAAATAAATATCAAGCCTCATTAATTTAGTTTTGAAAAACAATATTCAATAAAAATCGAAAAAATGCGACTTAGCAATTTGATAGAAAGCTTTGTTATAGAACTCACTGATTATAATAGTAAACAGTCATCTGATAAAACTTCACTGGCACTTCGTCAAATTGGTCGTCAGGGCTTCTATTTTAATCGAGAAATGGAAGATCATTTTAGCGAAATTATTGAGGAAATAGCAAAATATCAAAATCTTGGACTCAAACTCAGTAATTCATTTATAGAAAAAGAATTTATTAATTCCCTTGAAAGAATTCTATCGGACACAGAATCTTTGAAAATTGGAATGGAAGATTTGCTTAAACGATTGATCTCTTTAACATTCAGTTCGCGAGTGTTTCTTCCAATAAGTGGTCTTAAATCGGAAATGGAAACTTTCAAACTCGGACCTTATCAGTTTCTCCAAAATCCTCCAAGTTATCTGTCGTCAGAGATATTATCTTTCTTGGACCAGATCAAGCCGAAAGATGTAACAGGCAAGCCGATTGAGCAGAAGAGATTTGTAGAACTTGTATCAGGAAATATTCCAGGGAAACTAACTTTAGTTGTTGATATTGATGTTGAACCTGATAAGGCTGTAGAAATAGCAACTCGTGAGGGACAGACGATTGTAAGCATTCTTAAATTGTATCTTAATCCTCGCCACTTAGTTCGAAATTTATCAAAATTGTATCTTGGGGGGCAGCCACTAAACCATGTTGACAGTGTTTTGGTGTTCGACACATTAAATACAGGTGTGCGTCACCAGAGTCGTTTAGTTGGGGCAATTGAAGAAATAGTTTTAACTCAGGAAATAATTGATGACTTTAAGAG
>JAEYUD010000210.1 GCA_023433685.1 Bacteroidota bacterium | reverse complement strand
CATAGAAGCCAGCCGCCGGGAAGTGGAGGAGTTTTTCGACAAGTTCAAAGACAGCCTTGGCACTACCCCGGAGAAGATCAAGATTTCCCATATTTTCCGCTCGCCGGTAAAATCGGAGAGAATCATGAAAATCGCCTACGATTTCGCTTCGAAATTGCTTGATTCGATCAAGAACGGGGCTGATTTCGCTGAATTGGCGCGCAAATATTCTGATGATCCGGGAAGTGCTGTTAACGGAGGCGACCTCGGTTATGCCCCCCGTGGTACCTTTTATCCCGAGTTTGAATCAGCAGCTTTCCGTCTGCGTGAAGGTGAAGTATCAGACGTTATAGAGTCGCCCGTTGGGTACCACATCATTCAGCTGATCGATAGGAGAGGTGAGCAGATCAAAGCCCGCCACATCCTTGTGAAAGTGAAACCTGATGATCAAACAGATTTTGAGTTGATCAACTTCCTGACTGATCTCCGGGATACCATTATAAAAAACAATGGTGACTTTAAAGCATTTGCCAAGAAGTACAGTCAGGATGAGAGAACCAGCCGTTCGGGTGGAAACCTTGGCACTTTTTACATCGATAAGCTTGACGCGGCATTAAAAGAGACGATCGCCCGGCTTAAGGAAGGTGAAATATCTTTCCCGAAAAGGATTGACTACAGCCAGGACGACTATGGTTATCACATTGTAAAGGTTGACCAAAGGATACCCAGACATGAGCCTGATCTCACGCTCGACTTCGACGAGGTGAAAGAGCTTACAATAATGTACAAGAAGAAGAAACTTGAGAACGAGTGGTTCGACGAGCTGAAATCAAAGATATTTTGGGAAATTAAAAAATAGAGGGGCTGCCGGTTGGATGAAGTTGCACTTGTACAGGAAATAAACGGCAAATTCAACACCGTTAAAAATGAGATCGGCAAGATTATTGTCGGACAAACTGAAATTGTGGAGCAACTCCTCATCTCGCTCCTCTCGCGGGGGCACTGCCTTTTGGTTGGTGTGCCCGGGCTCGCGAAAACCCTTCTGATAAAAACGGTTGCCGAGGCAACCGATCTGAAGTTTGGTAGGATCCAGTTCACACCTGATCTTATGCCGTCTGACATAACAGGCACCGATATCATAGAGGAAGACCCCGTTACAAGAAGACGGGAGTTCAGATTTATCCCGGGGCCCATTTTCGCAAATGTAATTCTTGCAGATGAGATCAACAGGACACCACCGAAAACCCAGGCTGCCCTGCTTGAGGCGATGCAGGAATACAAGGTGACCGTGGCAGGTAAAACCTACCCCCTTGAAAAGCCATTCTTTGTTCTTGCCACTCAAAACCCCATAGAACAGGAAGGGACATACCCGTTGCCGGAGGCACAGCTTGATCGCTTCATGTTCAATCTTTGGCTCGATTATCCTTCATACAATGAAGAGGTTGAGATTGTTAAAGCCACAACCGGAGCGTTCACTCCCGTGGTTGAACCTGTGATAACAGCAGATGAACTTGTAAAATATCAGGAGCTAATAAGGTCAGTGCCGGTTGCTGACAATATTATTGAGTACGCGGCAAAGATAGTACACAGTACAAGGCCAAACACACCGGAAGCACCCGCATTTATAAAAGAGTGGGTGCGATGGGGCGCGGGTCCAAGAGCGTCACAGTATATGATCCTCGCTGCTAAAACGAGAGCAGTGCTTTATGGCCGGTTCACTCCAAACAAAGACGACATAAAGTCGGTACTAAATCCGATCTTGAGGCACAGGGTGATCACAAACTTCAGTGCAGAGGCAGAGGGTATCACTTCGGTTGAGATAGTTAAAAAACTGATCGAAACAGTTTAGTCACCACACTTTTTTATCTATCAAATTCTTGTTAAATTAAGCGTTTGATACAAAACATTAATTAACGGCGAAACACCCGATGCAGTCAAAATATCTCTCGCTCTTCAACTCGATCAGTCAGCTCTTCCAATCTGAAATTGGAACAGAGACGATGCTTAGCAATTTCTGTAACTTTGTAGCCAATGAGTTCGAATTTTATTCTGCTGCACTGTTCAAACCCGTCAGTGGCAAATATCTCCTTGTTGGGAAGTCTGACAATGTGAAGAAAAGCCTGAACCTTGGCAGTGAGCAGTTGTGCACAAACTGCAAAGCACTTGAAATGGCTCCCGAAGGGAGTTCGTTTGACATAGAGAAGAAGTGTCTTATTCAAACGACGGATTTTTTGGTGTATGAAGGATGTCTAAAGATCAAACCGGCATCCGGTACAAATTTTGTGATGAAACTTACCAGTAAATCACCCTTCAGCCAAAGTGATATCGAGGTGATAACGGCGATGGGAAAATTTCTGGCGGTGATACTTGGCTCAGGCAAGTTCGAAGGAGTGGCTTCTGACTCGTCGATCAATAAACTGATACTTGATCTTTCAAACGACCTCCGCACTCCCGCAAACAGCATACTCGGATTTGCCTCGTTGCTTTATGATGACAAACTGAATTCTGTTCAAACAGAGTATGTTAAACTGATAAAAGACAACGCGCAGAAGATCTCCGGCTTGCTGAACGATCTTATTGACATCTCAAGGGTTTCTTCAGGAAGTGTCGCACCGCAAACCGGAACCATCGAACTTCGTCCGTTTATTGAAGAAATTGAGTCCAACTTCAAAGAGAAAATTGACCCTTCTGTAACCACGTTGCTATTCGCGTTTGGTGAAGCGGTTCCGAAAGAGATAGAAACAGATCACCAGCGCCTGAAGACAGCACTCGGTTACGTTCTTGGATATCTGATAAACGAGAATCCGTTCGGCAGGATAGAGGTGACGGTTTCAGAATCACTTGCGGGTATACTCTCGATAAAAGTTCACCACCCCGGTTTTATTCTGCCGTTGGACAAGGTAAATGAGGCATTCAGGGTGGCGCAGATACATGAGACCCGTGCTAAAACCACTTCACTTTCGGCGCTTTCGCTGAATCTTGCGAAAAAGTATGTGGAGAGCATCAAAGGCGAACTTGCAGTCAGCAAAGATCCGGTGCAGGGTATCAATATTTCTATCAATCTACTTCTGGCCGGAAGCTCTGACCTCGCGAGGCAGATAGAGGCAATGCCCAGGCCGGATGCCAGGAACAACCGTGTTTTGGTAATAGAGGATGACTACGCCACTTCGAAATTGCTCAGCAACTATCTTAACAAGTGGGGTTACGAACCCACAATTGTGAACGCGGGCCATAAAGCTCTCCAAATACTTGAGACCGAAGGATTTCTCTCGATAATCACCAATGTAACGCTTCCCGACATCAACGGGCTTGAACTTTTAAGGAAGATCAGGGAAAACAAGCTTCACCGCCATACTCCTGTTATTGTCTGCTCGGTTGAAGCTGAACAGCAAAAGGCTTTTCTGATGGGCTCTGTTGAGTACTTCGTTAAACCGATCAGTTACAAAGATCTTGTTGAAGTACTCACGAGTTACAGGCTGAGAAGAGACGCGAATGTGCTTTGTGTTGATGATGACATTAACACCCTGAACCTTGTAAAAGAAGCCATACAATCTGCAGGTTTTAACCCTGTTGCCGAAAACCTCTCTTATGAAGTACCCGCGAAAATTGCTGAAATGGAGCTTGACCTTGCAATCGTCGATCTTGACATGCCAAGGATGAACGGATTTGAACTGATCAAAGAGATAAAGTCGAACCCGCGATTCTCAAGTCTCCCTATTATTATCTACACCGGTAAAGAGAATTATGAAGAGGATCTTGCCAAGATAAACGGGTTATTTACCGAACTGCTCGATAAAAAGAGCACAAAAATAGAAGACCTTGCCGATACGATTAGCAAGATGGTTAACAGAACTGAACCCGTGGTTGCACCTCCGGGAGCGGTGATGGGTCAACCCCCGGCACCACCTCAGGAACAGGGCCCCTCGATCCTTCTGGTTGAAGACTACAAACATTCACAGATAATTGTTACCAGGCTGCTGAGAAAGAACGGTTTCAGTAATGTTACCGTGGTTGAGAACGGCGCTGAAGCAGTTGATCAGGCACGAAAAGCAGTATATGATCTGATACTTATGGATATGCAAATGCCCGTAATGAACGGTTTTGAAGCCACCGAGCGTATCAGACAGATGCCGGAGTACAAAGACACTCCGATAATTGCACTTACCGCTTTCGCGATGAAAGGCGACCGGGAAAAATGTATCGATGCCGGTGCTTCAGACTACATTCCGAAACCGATCGACAGCGTTGAATTTATCGAAAAAGTTAAAAAATATACAATAAAACAGGCTTGAGCCTGAAACAACAGGAATAATATCCGGATGATATCAGAGTTTCCAAGGGTAAGGTTTGCCCCCAGCCCTACAGGTTATCTACATATTGGGGGACTAAGAACCGCACTTTACAATTACCTTTTTGCAAGACAAACCGGCGGTAAATTCATCCTTAGGATCGAGGATACCGACCGTACACGTTACGTTGAAGGGGCGGTCGAGAACCTTATCAGCACGCTCGAGTGGTCAGGCCTTCATTATGATGAGGGACCCGGCAAGGGCGGCGATTACGGTCCATACGTACAGTCTGAAAGGCTGCACATCTACAAAGAACACACAAACCGTCTGCTTGAAAGCGGTCACGCTTATTACTGCTTCTGCTCAAAAGAGCGGCTTGACTCGCTCAGGGACGGGCAGAAAGCACGTGGCGAACAGACAGTTTACGACAAACACTGCCTGAAACTTTCAAAAGATGAGATAGATGCCAAACTTGCCGAAGGCGTTCCTTATGTAGTCCGTATGAACGTAAGACACGGCAACAAGGTGCTTGTAAAAGATATTATAAGGGGAAATATCGATTTTGACACAACGATCATCGACGATCAGGTTCTGATAAAAAGTGATGGTTTCCCGACATATCACCTCGCGAACGTGGTTGATGATCATCTGATGAAGATCACCCACACAATAAGAGGGGAAGAGTGGCTTCCCTCAACACCCAAGCATGTGCTTCTCTATGAGGCGTTCGGCTGGGAAGTGCCGGTGTTTGCCCATTTGCCTCTGCTCCTTAATCCGGACCGTTCGAAGCTTAGCAAACGACAGGGTGATGTGGCGGTTGAAGACTACAGAGCCAAAGGTTACTTAAAGGAAGCCCTGATAAATTTCATTGCCCTTCTTGGGTGGAACGCTGGTGATGACAGGGAGTTCTACTATATGGACGAACTGATTTCTGCCTTTTCTGTCGAGAGGATCAACAAGTCTGGCGCGGTGTTCAATCTCGAAAAACTTGAATGGCTTAACGCGGAGCATCTGCGTGCCAAGAGTGATGATGAACTGGCGGAACTGTTGCGGGAAGAACTCAACAATACCGGCAACAATGGCGACCGGTACCCAAAAGAACTGTTGGTGAAGGTTGTTCAGGCGATGAAAGAGAGAGTAAAGTTTATAAAAGAAATACCTGTTAACGCGGGTTATTTCTTCAACCTGCCTGAGAGTTACGAAGAGAAAGGTGTTCAGAAAGCGTGGAAAGAAGATACACCAAAACTTCTTGGAGCCTACATTTCGAAGCTTGAATCTATATCAAACCCTTCAAAAGAGGATTATGAGACTGCTTTAAGGGCATGTGCCGAAGAGAATGGAGCGGGAGCCGGCAAACTAATACATCCTGTAAGACTCGCCGTTTCGGGAGTATCTTCGGGTCCCGGACTTTTTGAGATACTTGACGCGTTAGGGAAGGAAGAAGTCATTTCAAGAATAAACACAGCTTTGGTTAAGCTTACTGTTTCTTAAGAGTCTTGCCGATCTCATCTTTTAATGAGGGGTCGGTAATTTTTTCCTGGATGAATTTTAGGCGATTTTTCAGAAATGAATTATCGCCTTTTGTTTTTAAACGGAGTATCAGACTTCTCGCTTCACACAGAAGGCTTTCGCTTTCGATACCAAGCGCGTAGTAAGAGTCGCTTGCTCTTTTAAAGTATCCTGCCGCCTCATCCAGGTCACCTTTCTTATCGGCTATTTCACCAAGAAGTTCAAGATCATAAGCGATCGCGAGATGATCTTCGTTCGCGAGGTCGGTATCGTAGGCCTTTAATCCCCAAAACCAGGCGTCTTTTGTGTTTTCCCCTGCAAAGGCTATAAACGCTCTTGTGTAGAACGCGAAAGCGAGCTGGTCTCCCGGGTATCTTTTATCCCTGTCGAGAGCTACAAATGCCCTGTTCAGGTCACTCAATTCCATCTCAAAGTTTGCCTTTAGAGCAAACTTGGCAAGCGCAAGGTATGCAGTGGCGATCAGAGCGGTAGGGTGTGTAAGATAGTAGCTGCTGAACCGGCTGTAGATCGATACCACACTGTCATATCGCTGCGAAACATAATAAAATTCACACAGCGAGTTTAGAAAGTTTATTGAATCTGCCCTCGCGGGGAGCAAAAGGAACTCCGCGGAGAGGATGCTGTCACCCTTTGCCACTTCTCCTGAAGAGGCGTATATATTGGCTTTCTTAAGCAGTACCCGGGTTTTACCCGATACATCGTCAAGCAGCGAGTAGCTGTTATAAGCTTCATCAAGTGAAATGAGAGCGGGGCCTGTCTTGTTCCGGTTGATCAGATCGTTGGCAAGGTTAAAAAAGTCATCGCCATCGCTTTGGGAGCGGCTTTTCGGTTGATCCATAACCGTTGAAGAGAAACAACCGCTTATGAACAGGAGGGGGAGAAAAAGAAGGAGTGTCTTTTTCATCGTGGTCTCTTCTTTCCCTGTTCAACCTTCTTCTTCCCGATATCGGTCGAAAAGTTGATAAGCGGATTCCGGTTGAGAATCTCGAGAGTAACCTGGAAATCGTCGAGCACCTTTTTAATTTTTTCCTGGATCAGGGAGATGTTGGTTGTTTGATCGTTTGAATAGACCAGCAGCTTGTTGATTTCAGGCAGTAATTCGTTAACTGAAGCCAGTGATTTCTGAACAGGTTTCAGGAAGTTCTCTCCCGTGGGGTCGATCATCTTTATCGCCAGGCTATCGGGCTTTTTGTAGTTCGTCAGGGTCTCGTCGATATTTGTCATTAAAACCCTGGCATTTTTTGTGGTAACCAGTAGCTCCGACACGAGATCGTCAACCTTGGCGAGCCCTCCGAACACGCTTCCCTTACTTGATTTAAGTCCGTCTTTCACCATAATCATGGTTTCATCAACGTTGGTTACAATCGAGTTTATCCTTTTGAATGTGGTATCGAGAGATTTGAACGAAGCCATCAGGGTGGTTCCGGCGGAATCCGACATTTGAGGGCTCAACTCATCGAGTATGGTCTCAACTTTAAACATGAGCGAACCTATGGCATCACCCTGAAACTGAATGGCGTGCAACCTTTGGAGTTGTTTCCCTTCATAGGTGTCGTAACCGGGTATAAGCGCTCCCCGTTTCAGGAGGTTTCCCTTCCTGTTTCCGGTGAGGAAAAGTATATTCGTAACCGAAGTTATGGGGTTGGTGCTTTTGAAGAGGATACAGTTGTCTTGGATCAGTTTCTCATACTCTTCATAGATCTTAAGATCGGCGTAAATGTTGTTGTCGGGACCGAGCTCAAAGTTGTTCATGTAACCGATCTTGAACCCTTTATAGATCACGGGAACATTTCCTTTTAAGCCGGTTGCGTCGATGAACTTTGCTTTGTAGCCGAGTTTGGTTGAAAATACCTTTTCACTTATCAGTATCGACAGGGTTAGCCCTGCCACTGCCAGAACCGCGACTGCAATGAAAACGGTAACGAGGATTTTAGTATACTTAAGTTTCGACATCAGCGGGTCTCCACACGCTCAAAAAAGAGATCATAGTCAAAACGCCGGTTTTCACCATCCGCGTTGTGAAAAAAGAAAGCCTCGCCTTTTTTAATGGCGATCACGGCATCAGCTTTTGCTACAAGATTTGAATTTCTTTGTGTAGCAAATATATGTGTTTTCCCCAATTCGAAAGCCCTTTTGAGGATAAGTTCTTCAAGGGTGTGTTCGTTTGTCTTGTTCATTCTGGAGAAGGGAAGTTCGATGAAAGCAATACCGGGGTCGATGAGAAAGGCCCTGATATAATTCACGAGTTTCACCTCACTTTTCCCGAGCATCGAGGGACGTTTCTGAAGAATCGCGTTATCGAGCCTGAAAAGAGTAACGAGTGACAGCATTTCTGCAAGCTTATCTTCTTCTGACCGGTCCTTTTTTACAAAATCGTAAGGGAGCGAAAGATTTTCGATCACCGACAGATTCGAGATCAATCCTCCCGTATCAAAAACATAGCTGTTTGCCCGGATGAGTTTCGACCGCTCCTCATCTGATACCTGGTAAATATCCCGTCCATTGTATCGAATTTCACCCTGGAGCGGCTGTTGTAACCCGGCAAGGACACGCAATAGAGTGATAGCCGGCTCTTCAGGCTCGGCGACAATTCCGATCAGTCTTCTGCCTGTGAGATCGGCAGTAAGAGTGCTGAACCCTGCCCTTTCATCAGGTTCGAGCAGAAGATTGGTTATCGCTATCTCAATCATAAAGGTACAGGTAGAAAAGGGCTGTTACAATGATATCGAGCAACACCAGACTGGCGACGGAGTTAACCACGGTTTTTATTGTTCGTTGAGGCACCTCTGTGATCGCTCTCTGCACTTTGAAGCCATTATAGCAGGAGATAACCCCTATAAAGAAACCGAAAAGCGTTGATTTTATAACCCCCATCAAAAGGTCGGTAATGCTCATCGCGTTGAATAGTTCGAACAAAAAGTGGGAAGGTATAACCGCGTCGGAAAGAAAATTAACAAACCAACTGCTCGCGAAGGCGGCAACATTGAAATAAATTGTAAGGCATACCACTGAAACCACCATGCCTATCACCCTCGGTATCGCAAGATAAGCGATTGGGGAGATGCCGAAAGAATATATAGCGAGTGTTTCGTTGTTGATGTTCATGTTTCCGATCTCGGTGGAAATGGCAGTGCCGGAGCGGGCGATCACAATGAGAGCGGTAAGAAGCGTACTCAGTTCCCTGGGAATAATTGCCACGAGAATTGTGTAGTACATGGGACTTTGGGAGAAGTTGTCGAGAACGGAATTTCCCTGCAGTACTATCACCGCTCCCACTGCCACGGCGGCGAGGGTGATGATCGAGAGGGCTTCATATCCCGTGAAAAGGATCTGACGTGCTGTTACCAGATAAGTAAGGTTCTTCAGCTCCCTTTTGGAGAAGAACTCGCTCACCACGGTCACCATAAAATTGAAGAAAGAAAGGTTCTGAATTCCGGGTAACATCAATTTGGCTCAGTTTATCCGATCGAGACAATTACTAAAGCCAAATTTAACAATAAAAGTCGAGAAAAAAGCTAAAAACTATCCGTGGTTTTGGATGAACCTTTCAAGCTCGTCGAGTGAACAGACATAAGTCGCGTTCGGGAAATTTGCAAGGGTTTTTTTATCATCATTTGCAAGCCCTTGCCCTCCAATAAGGATACGCTGATCAGGGAACTCAGCCTTGATTGCTTCAAGCAGTTCAACAAATCTGATGAAATTGATGTAGAGGCTGTAGGTGATGCCGAGAACGTCCGGTTTTGAGTTTTCGATCAGGGCGAGCACTTCCTTTTTTGGGGTGTTTCCACCAAGAAAGAAGGAGTTCCAACCGTGAAGCTCGAAGACGTTGGTAACCATTCTGGCGCCGATATCGTGAAAGTCTTTGTCGATGCCGGTTATAACCGCGGTTTTACCACAGGAGGTTACAGGTTTGTAGTACTGGGTGGAGATATCCACGAGGTATTCGGAAATCTTGGTTGCCATGTGTTCTTCGGCTATCGATATCTTGCCTTCCTCCCACATTTTGCCTATCTTGTAGAGGGATTTTTGAATGAGATTGGTATAGATATCTTTAATGTCGGTTCCACTCCCGGCGAGCGAAACGAATATCTCCTTACAGCGGTGCTTGTCACCTTGAGTAAGGGCGTTGAAGAAGTCCCAGTATTGAACGTCTCTTATCATTTTTCCGTGGTTGATTAGTGATAACCTAATAACCACGGAAAAAGTGAATCAGTTCCAAAAGATCAGGAAACAGCCTCAACCCTGCGAATGCCGGGCACTTCCCTCACTATAGCGCGTTCAACGCCTGCTCTCAGGGTCATTTGTGACATGGGGCAAGATTTGCATGCACCGGTCAGTCTGACCTCAACAATACCGTCGGGAGTTACATCCACGAGTTCGATGTCACCACCATCGGCTTTAAGGTAAGGCCTAATCTTGTCGAGGGCGTCTAATATTCTCTGTTTCTGGCTGTCGCTCATTCGTCACTTAAGATTATTTCGAGTTTCTGTGATCCCTGGGTGGCATTTGAGATCGAGATCTGCTGCGCGAGCGATCTTGATATGCCGGTTATGATGTTTGCCTCGTCAGAGTCAGGGATATCATAAACCACAGGGATTCCTTTATCACCACCGACCCTTATACGGGGGTCGATCGGGATGGAACCGAGGAATCCGGAGTTACATTCAGTGGCAAGTTTCTGTCCGCCACCGCTTCCGAATATCTCGTATTTAATTTTTGTATCAGGAGCGATAAAATAGCTCATGTTCTCGACAACTCCAAGCACCGGAACGTTGACCCTTTCGAACATCTGAGCTGCCTTCCTCGCGTCCGCGAGCGATACTTCCTGAGGTGTGGTAACGATAACAGCACCGGTGAGGGGTATGGTCTGGCAGAGAGTGAGCTGGATATCTCCGGTTCCCGGAGGCATATCGAAGAAGAGGTAGTCGAGTTCGTCCCAGTCAACATCCGTCATGAACTGGCGGACGGCACCGGAAGCCATTGGCCCCCTCCAAATAACCGCCTGGTTGTCATCAACGAGGAAGCCGATCGACATTAACTGAATGCCGAATTTGGTGAGGGGGAGTATCCTGATCTGATTGCCTTCCTGGCGGACAAGCGGTTTTTCGTTAACTCCGAGCATCAGCGGGATGCTGGGTCCGTAAATATCAGCATCGATCAAGCCAACCTTCGCGCCTTCAAGCGCGAGTGAGACGGCGAGGTTAACAGCAACCGTGCTTTTACCAACACCTCCTTTGCCGCTCGCGACGGCTATGGTATTTTTTACCTGGTGCAGAAATCCGTTGTTGTTTTTCTTGAAATTGAAAGAGGTGACGTTTGAAGTCATGTTTATTTTTATTTCACCTGCTTCGGGGATCTCTGCCTTGATCGCCTTTACGCAGTCGTTGTGCATTTTATCTTTCAACGGGCAGGCAGGTGTGGTCAGCACCAGATCAAAAGAGATATTATTCCCATCGATTGAAAGTTTTTCGATCATGTTAAGTGTAACAAGATCTTTTTTCAGGTCAGGTTCAATAACGGTTGACAGAGCCTTAAGTATCTGTTCATTAGAGATAGCCATAAGTATCCTTTAGTAGTTTGAGTATTCGAATTGCTGGTTCATCAGCCATTCCTGAGCGCCAAGCTCCTCGATCGATTCACGGGGTGCGGGCGAATATTTCTTGTTTGGGTTCAGTACACGTGCTTTAACATTATCATGAAGATAAATTTCGAGCACAGTGTTTCTTAAATAATTCTTTATCGAGCTGTCATACACAGGTGTCATCAACTCAACCCTCCGGTCAAGATTCCTCTGCATTATGTCCGCGCTGCTTATGAAGAGGTCTTCATCGCCGTTGTTATAGAAGTAGTATATCCGTGAGTGCTCAAGGTACCGTCCCACGATGCTGCGCACTCTGATCCTTTCGGAAATGCCTGGTAGCCCGGGCACGAGGCAGCAAACCCCTCTTACGATCAGATCCACCTCAACCCCTGCCTGGGATGCCTCGTAGAGATATCCGATTATCTCGGGATCAACAAGTGAATTAACCTTGATAATTATTCTGGCTTTTTTTCCCTGTTTTGCCCACTCGATCTCGCGGCTTATAAATTGTTCGATCTGCTGTCTAAGGTTGATCGGTGCATCCGCCACAT
>JAEYUD010000123.1 GCA_023433685.1 Bacteroidota bacterium | reverse complement strand
GTCGTGGTTTTTGGGGTCTGTTCAGGTTTTGGCATCTATATCCTAAATTTGGTAATCGACTGTTTAAAAATAAAAACGCCGCCCCAATTAGACTAATCAGGGCGGCAATTCTCTTTAAATAAAGCTGTTTATCAGCACCAGCCTCTGTCGTGGCAAGCCTGAGCAACCCTGCTAATGGCAATTACATAAGCCGCGTCACGCATATAGATCTTCTTTTTTGAAGAAGTATCATAAACAGCGTGGAAAGCTGATGTCATCTTCGAATCAAGTTTGGAAAGAACTTCTTCTTTATCCCAGAAGTAGTTCATGTTTCCCTGAACCTGTTCAAAGTAACTGCATGTTACGCCACCAGCGTTAGCGAGAAAATCAGGAACAACAAAGATACCTTTCTGTTCAAAGTATTTGTCAGCTGCCGGGGTTGTTGGCCCATTGGCACCTTCTACAACAAATTTAACTTTTGGACTGATCTTAACAACATTATCTTCTCTGATCTGGTTTTCAAGAGCAGCAGGGATCAGTATATCCACTTCCTGTTCGATCCATTTGTCACCCGGTAGCACTTCGTAACCAAGCTGTTTGGCTTTATCTTTATTTATGCCACCGAATTTGTTGGTGATGCCGAGAAGTTCCTGAACGTCGATACCCGAAAGTCTCCTGAATGTGTATGAAGCCTGATCTTCTTCATCCCAACTTGAAACACAGACAACCTTACCACCAAGCTGGGTGTAAAGCTTTATCGCGTACTGGGCAACATTTCCGAATCCCTGAACACTTGCGCATGTATCTTTGGGGTCGATGCCCTTAAGTTTAAGAGCCTCACGAAGGGTGAAAATAACACCGTAACCGGTTGCTTCTGTTCTACCAAGTGATCCACCCATGCCAACAGGTTTACCTGTGATGAAACCGGGGTATTTACCACCATGAATTGTTTCATATTCATCAAGCATCCAGAGCATGTGCTGTGGGTTGGTCATTACGTCGGGTGCGGGAACGTCCTGAATCGGACCGACATTTCTTGCTATTTGTCTAACCCAGCCGCGGCAGATAGCTTCCTGCTCTCTCATGCTTAGGTTGTGAGGATTACAGATCACGCCGCCTTTACCACCACCGAGTGGGATATCAACAACGGCGCATTTCCATGTCATCCACATTGAAAGGGCACGTACAGTGTCAACTGTCTCCTGAGGGTGGAAACGGATACCGCCTTTGGCAGGACCTCTGGCATCATTGTGCTGACACCTGAAACCACGGAAAACCTTCTGGCTTCCGTCATCCATTTTTACTGATATGCTGAAATGATATTCTCTTAAAGGGTTTCTTAACAGATCACGGGATGCTTCATCGAGTTCCAAAAGATCTGCAACTTTATCAAATTGAGCCTGAGCCATCGCGAAAGCGTTAAAGCCTGCATCAGCCATTTTTTGCCTCCATTATCATATTTGAGTATGTATCCAATAGACAATCATTTTTCCATTAGAAAAATAATTATTTGAGATATTAAACTACACAAGATTCTGACAAAAGGCAAATTTCCAAATGAAAATTTTTACATTCGTTAATTATTTCTCAACGCCCTGTGAGCAATGTCTTTCCGGAAATAAATATTATTGAATTTTATCTCCTGAATGCCTGTATATGCTTTGTTAAGAGCATCGGAAATGTCGCCGCTCTCACTGATTCCCGTCACTCCCAAAACCCTTCCGCCAGAGGTTACTATTTTGCCTTCACTAATGGAGGTACCGGCATGAAAGACCAGCATGCTTACCGGAACATCCTCAAGTCCGCTGATAATAAAACCTTTTTCAAAGTTGCCCGGGTAACCACCCGAGGCTGCTACCACACAGACAGCGGCACCGTTAACACCGGTTACTGACGACCTGTCAAGCTCACCGGCAGCAACCGAATAGAGCAACCTCAAAACATCTCCTTCTACCACAGGAAGTACTGCCTGAGTTTCAGGATCACCGAAACGGCAATTGAATTCAACAACTTTGGGACCTTCGGCTGTTATCATTAGTCCGGCGTAGAGGCATCCCGTAAATGGATTATTCTCCTCCCGCAATGCTTTCAGAAATGGTTTGATCACCTTTTCTTCTATCAATAACTGCAATTCAGGTGTGATCAAAGGGGCCGGGGCGTAGGCGCCCATGCCACCGGTGTTTGGACCGGTATCCCCATCCCCTATCCTCTTGTGATCTTGCGCGGCCGGAAGGCAAACAAAGTTTTTGCCATCGGTGATTGCAAATATTGATGCTTCCTCCCCCTCCATAAACTCTTCAACAACCACCCTGTTGCCTGAATCACCAAACACTCTGTCAACCATGATCTCATGAAGGGCTGCTTCTGCTTCAGTCAGATCAGTCGCGATAACCACCCCTTTTCCCGCGGCAAGCCCGTCTGCTTTCAAAACAACGGGAAATTTTCCGCTTCTGAGAAAATTGATCGCTTCATCAAATTGTAAAGATGAAAACTCGCGATAGTCAGCTGTTGGAATGCCGTATTTTGACATAATCATTTTAGCATAAGTTTTTTCCGACTCAACTCTCGCGGCTTCCTTTGAGGGAGCAAAAACCTTTAGACCTTGCGCCCGAAGATGATCACCGAGTCCGTCAACTATCGGAATTTCAGGACCGATCACCACCAGGTCGATTTTCTCATTCGCCATGAAAGATGCAACTGCCGCGTGATCTTTCAGGTTGAGATCGATATTTTCACCGAGTGAAGTGGTACCGCCGTTGCCCGGGAGAAAAAATATTTTCTCACACAGTGGTGACTTTTTAATTGAGTATCCCAACGCATGTTCGCGACCGCCACTTCCGATAATCGCTATTTTCATTAATGCACCTTGAGGAAAAACTGAAATTCAGTTGCCAACTGGCCAGTCAGCAGTCTTCTGTCAAACTTTGTCACAAATTCTTCATCAGGCACTGGTTGTTGTCCTGAAGCGTAGTCATTGTAAGCTTTTAGTATGTTTGCCTTAATTGATTTAACATCGTAAGGGTCGGAAATATAGGAAGCACCATATTCCTGCAAGTGAGATCGCAGTGCGCCATCAGGCAGGCATGCAAGTATCGGCTTTTTAGTGCCAAAATACTCATACATTTTACTACTCGAGATGGTGTCGGCGTTCCGCCCTTTGCCAACCATGAACCAAAGAAGGTCGCTTGCAATCACTTTTTTCAGTGCCTCTATGTGCTCCATGTAACTGTGCTCGACCACAAAATTCTGAAGATTGTACCTTCTGATCAGCCTGCGATTTTCGATTCTGAGAAATCCGATGAAGTGCAGTTCAATATTAACCGCCACTTCCGGATTTTCCTTCAGCAACTGTTTGAACGCCTTAAGGAAGTACTTGGGTGTTATAAATTCATAGAAGATACCGGAATACGTGATCACCATCTTTTTTGTCAGCTTGATGGCTCCGGCTTTTGCCTGGGAAACATCGGTTGAATCGTATCCATGCGGGATTATCAACATTTTTTTATGAGTGAGAAATGGATAATTTTTCATCATCCGTTCCTTCAATCTGCGATTTGTGACAATGATCTTGTCAACTTTCCGGAGCGCGGCATCCTCCTCACGCTTCACCTTCAAACGGTGCCATGGAGTGGGATAAATGGCGAACTGGTTGCCGTACCACAGATCACGGTAATCAACAAAGACCGGGATATGGAACTCATCACCGATCTTTATAGCTGCCTCAAACGAAGTGAAGGGAGGTCCGGTAACGAAAATAACATCGAACTTTTTTTCGCTGCAAAGTTTTTTTGCCTCTTTGTAGGCTTTTTTTGCCCATGACCTTTTATTATCGGTAATGTTCAACCATGCACTAACGTAAGCGTACATCTTTCTGAATATCTCGCGAGGCATTTTAACCGTCCCCTTCTTCTTGAGGATCGAGTTTATCTCTTTGCCACTAACCCTCACCACCCTGATGTTTTCATCTTTCAGATCGTCAAGCAGTGAGTGATCGTGCGCGAAATAAGCTATGTCACCGGTGGTGATAACGGTGGGTGCCCAATTAAATCCGGGGAGGAATTTTACAAACTTTGTAGTCCTTTGTACCCCGCTTAGACCCTTGGGAGGGAAATAATATGCAAATATTAAAGCTTTATACATTCTTCAGATAAGTTTTGTGACACCCTTTTCGGTGACTAAATAATCGTGTTCGATCCTGACCCCGAATTTATCGGGGATATAGATACCGGGTTCAAGAGTTATTATCTGCCCGGTTTGAAAAACATGTTCAGAATTGCCGGATATTCTGGGAAATTGATGAACCTTGTATCCCAGGCCATGGCCCAAAGCATGAGGTAGGCATTCGGAAGGTTCAGGATGAAGCGCTGTCAAGGTGTTTAAAGCACTTACGCCCGGTTTTGAGCATTCGACTGAGTTGGCTATTTCGCTTTCGGCTACCTTAAGAGCCTTTTTAACAGCTTTTCTCACATTCTGGTAATCCGCGACAGGTGTCTCACCGAACCAGAATGAGCGGGTAATGTCGGTTGAAACCCCCTCATACTTTACCCCAAAATCGATCAGAACCGGCATCTCTGCTTTAAGTTTTTTGTTCGTTGGTTCCGTGTGTATCCGCGCGGTATTTTCACCGAAACTAACTATTGGTGTAAATGCTTCCTCGCATCCCGCGGAATGAATGAGGTAGCTTATCTCCGCCCTGAGTTTATACTCTTTGATCCCCGCTTTCATAAGCCGGGGAAGTTGTTTCTCGATTTTTTCTGTCACTGCGGCGGCTTTGCTGAATCGCTTTATTGTTTCTTTATCGGCGACCGAAATAAAATTCTCAATCCTCGAAGTCAGGTCGTGCCCTAAAGGATTGATGCGGTGAATCTTCTCCTTCGTGACCGGGGGAAAGGAAGAGTCATAGCCGTATGCCCCCCTCAATCGCTCCAGCTGTTGAAGCACAAGAGCAAGGGGATCTCGTACAATTTTACGCACTAATCTGTGGTCGGTTGCCCATAGGTCTCCGGCATACCTCGGATCGGTCACTACATATATATGTTTTCTTAGAACGACAAGGAAAGAGTTTGACGACTTGAAGTCGGTGAAAAACCTAATTGAATCCTGATCCCGAAGGATTATCATCTCCAGTTCCTCACCGTGAAGCAGGTCGAAAAGGAAACGGAAACGTGGAGTCAGGAAGTTGTATATCATAATTTTTGGTAGTTGGGAGCTTCCTTCGTCACGATAATATCGTGAGGGTGACTCTCTTTAAGCGATGCGGCGGTTATTTTCACAAATCTGCTTTTTGATTTAAGATCTTCAATTGTTGCAGCTCCGGCATAACCCATAGAGGCTCGCAATCCTCCTGTAAGTTGGAAGATTGTATCTGAGAGTGGACCCTTATAAGGTACCATTCCTTCAACACCTTCAGGAACCAGTTTGTTAACCTCGGTTTCCGGATCCTGGAAGTAGCGGTCACCACTTCCCTTTTTCATCGCGTCAAGAGATCCCATTCCACGGTAGACCTTAAAACTTCTGCCGTCATATAGCACCTTCTCACCCGGGCTCTCATCGGTACCGGCAAACAGGCCTCCGATCATAACAGTATCGGCACCCGCGGCAATGGCTTTAGCTACATCACCAGAATATTTGATTCCGCCGTCGGCAATTATTGGCACCCCTTTATCTTTTAAGGCGCGGTACACTTCCATAATAGCACTGATCTGTGGTACACCTATACCGGCAATCACCCTTGTCGTGCAGATCGAACCGGGACCAATACCCACTTTAACAGCATCAACTCCTGCAT
>JAEYUD010000094.1 GCA_023433685.1 Bacteroidota bacterium | reverse complement strand
GTTCTTGAGGAGAGAATAAAAGAACTCTCCTTCTTGCATGAACTCGAAGAACTGTTGCACGATCAGACACTGTTGAAAGAAGACGTTTTCATGATCGTCATAAAAAGATTACGTGCTGCCTGGCAGTTCCCCGACATCTGTGAGGTCCGCTTGCGGTACAGGGACAAGACATTCGAGACCGGTGGCTATATCGAAGACATGCCGGTGCTCAGTCATGATCTCGTCGCCGGTGAGAAGATCGTTGGCGATATTCAGGTTACCTACATCAAAGATTCCCCCTCTGCCGATATTGGTCCGTTCCTGAAGCAGGAGAAACGTTTGCTCGAGACTGTGGCATACCGGCTTGGTGATTTTATTTTCAATCACCGGCTGAAGAAAAAACTTGACCGCAAACGGGTGGAAGAAGCCGTGGTCGAGAAGACTGAATGGCGGATAGTTATCGACATGATTAGAATAACGGATCCCGCGCTGTTCATGCGTCTCTTGAGGAAAATGCTTCATCAATTGAACTGGAAAGGAATTGAGGAAGCAGAAGTGCTCCTCAAAGAGATGAGCATCGACCTGAAAGGGGAGGAAGAAAGGGGTACGGAAGATGAGAACCGCCCGCTACAGAAAAGGATCATTAATGATTATGACAGCTACATTTCTTCAATTCTTAAACTCACGAGTGAAAACTTTACCGAAGAAGAGATACTCTGGCGTGTTCAGAAATGGATACAAAACGATAATACCAGCTCACTGATCAAGGTTTTGGAGTCGCAGGACTCCTCCCTCGCCGACATTTCGGATGCGATCAGAAGATTCTATCACATGGCTCCGGAAAAAATTGAACTTTCACCTGCGACGGTAAAAGGGCTCAGGGTTTCACTTCTGCGAAGGTTTTTAACAGATGACCTCGACTTCATCCAAATCGCGAAGGACTATGTAAAACTTACCGATTTCCACAAACTTATCGATAAAATGATATTCCTGCCGGGCAGCCACGGCAAATTGGGTGGCAAGAGCTCCGGGGTTTTTCTCGCTCATAACATCCTGAAGGCAAGCGTAAGCAACGCCGAACTCCCGTTTGAAGTGAAGATACCCAAAACCTGGTATCTGACCTCAGACTGCGTTATGCAGTTTATTCAGTATAACAATCTTGAGGAGGTTTACGAACATAAATACCGTGACCTGGAAGAGATCAGGGTTGAGTATCCGCAGGTTCTCCAGTTGTTTAAAGACAGCCAGTTTCCTCCTGACATGCTAAAGGGACTCTCATTCGCGCTCGACGATTTCGGAAACAGCCCGATAATCGTCAGAAGCTCCAGTCTTCTCGAAGATCAGGTGGGCTCGGCTTTCTCGGGTAAGTATAAAAGTTTATTCCTCGCGAACCAGGGCTCAAAGACCGAGAGGCTGAGCGCCCTCATGGATGCGATCGCTGAGGTCTACGCGTCAACGTTTGGTCCCGACCCGATCGAGTACAGAACTGAAAGGGGACTGATCGACTTTCACGAGGAGATGGGCATAATGATAATGGAAGTGGTGGGTAACCGGGTGGGTGACTACTACTTTCCTGCTTTCGCCGGTGTGGCGTTCAGCAACAATGAGTTCAGATGGTCACCGAGGATCAACCGTGAAGATGGTCTCGTGAGGCTGGTTCCCGGGCTTGGCACAAGGGCCGTGGACAGGGTAAGCGACGATTACCCGATACTCATCGCGCCAGGGCAGCCAAATCTCAGGGTTAATGTCACTCTTCAGGAATCGATCAGATACTCACCCAAAAAGATTGATCTCATAAACCTGAAAACAAACCAGTTCCAGACCCTCGATCTCGAAACCCTGATACGCGAGGTGGGAACTGACTATCCGCAGATCAACAACATAGTTTCGGCGGTTTCAAACGGTATGCTTCGTCCGCCTAATCCGCTGCAATTCGACTACCAGGAGGACGAATTTGTCGTGACATTTGAAGGAATGCTGAACAAGACCCACTTCCTACCGAAGATGCACACAATGCTTCAGATACTCCAGAACAAATTCAGGGTTCCGGTAGATGTGGAGTTCGCCAGTGACGGGAAAGATTTTTATTTGTTGCAGTGCCGTCCGCAAAGCTACACCAAACAAAATACCGCTGATATAATACCGAAAAATGTTCCGGCAGACAGGGTGGTGTTTTCGGCGACAAAACACATCTCCAACGGCAAGGTTCCGCCTCTTAGATTTATCGTTTATGTTGACCCTGATGGGTACGATTCACTTTCTTCGAAAGAGGAAATGCTGGAAGTGGCCGCCGTGATCGGGAAATTGAACAAGATGTTACCCCGCAGAAAGTTCCTTCTGATGGGTCCGGGAAGATGGGGTAGCCGGGGTGATATAAAACTGGGAGTAAGTGTTACATATTCCCAAATAAACAATTGCTCAATGCTTATCGAGATATCAAAGAAGAAGGGTAACTATAAACCGGACCTTAGTTTCGGAACCCACTTTTTTCAGGATCTTGTGGAGTCATCCATCAGATATCTTCCACTGTTTCTTGATGAGGAGCACTCTTCATTTAATGAACGGTATATAAAAGAATCGAGTAATCTGCTCGTTGACATGCTCCCCGAATTTGCCCATCTAAGAAATGTGGTTTACGTTACCGATATTTGGGATGAATTTGAAGGGGGAACCCTTAAGGTGTTGATGAATGCCGAACAGGAAATGGCGCTCGCCCTTATAATGCCCGAAGGGTATTCAGAATCAGAGGAACTGAGTGATCAGCCTTCCCATACATTCAAAGAACTTGGGGAGAATATCAAATTCAACCGGACTGCAAAATTCATTGAGAGGCTCTCCGCCAGGTTGAACAAGGATAAATTTGCTGTTGAGTCAATCTTCTATCTTCCGCCTGTTCACGCAATGGAAGCCGATATGATGAAACCTGTTCTGTTGATTAAAACAGCTATTAAAGGGGAATTATTACACGACCTGCGGCAACTTCTTGATGTCTGGAATGACTGCCTGAACGTGGTGGAATACAGGAACGAAGAACATGAAATTGAGAGGGTGTTCGACTATCTGATAACCGAGGATATCGAAGGCTATCTGAGAGAGTATTCAGAAGCGGGTACATATCTGGTTAATCAGTTGTACCCGCCTGAAAAGATCGATTTTCTTGGTTAAGGCTTAGAGGCTTTTAATAAATTTAACGATTCGCTCAAGCACTTCGGGCTCAATAGTGATCTCGCTTTTGGCGTACTCACTCATTCCGCCGGTTTTCACTTTTTGGAACAGGTGATTGAGCGATTCGATCACTTCGAGTTCGTATCGCACCCCCGTTTTCTCGAGAGCCGCTTTGATCGGAGGAATCGACTGAGTCGGCGGCACCTGCAAGTCTTTGCTACCCCACAGACCAAGCACCGGAACCCTCACCTTCTCCCAATAGGGCACCGGTTCAAGTGTAAGGAACTGAATGAACCAGGGGGTGGTGAAAGCAAAAAGTCCACGTTTATCAAACTGTTCCTTCTTCATCAGCCGCTCTTTTTCTTCCGGTGAGAACCGGTTGAAAAATGCCTTGTAGGCCGAGTCAATGTTTTTGGCCGCCATGGCCGGGTCGGCAAGAACCGCGTCAATGCAGGTTTTTGAAAGTTCGATCAGCGTGGAGAGATCGGTTGTGTCTTCAGCTTCGGCAGCCGCAAGAAGATAAGACTGCTTTAATATTATTTCCTTCCCGTTCACCCCTGTCCCCGCGAGTGAAATTATGAATCGGGTTCCGGAATTTTCGGATGCCACTATGGGAGCGATCAAACCCCCTTCGCTGTGACCGATCAGTCCTACTTTCGAGGTATCAACGAAAGGAAGTGTACGGAGAAAATCAATAGCCGCTGAGGCATCACCCGCGAAATCGAGAGTTGTTCCTGTCTTAAAGTTACCGGTTGATTTTGCGAAACCCCGGTCGTCATACCTTAGGGCTACAATTCCATTTTTAGCGAGCCAGTCAGCGATCACCAAAAACGGCTTATGTCCCACAAGCTCTTCATTCCTGTTTTGAGGTCCTGAACCCGTTACGAGAATTACCGCGGGGTATTTCCCCTTGGTGTCTGGGGCGGTTATGGTTGCGGCGAGTTTAACGTTGGCGGATTCATTAGCAAAAACAGTATCCGCGGTATAGTAGGGAAATGGCGGTTCGATTATTTGTGTCCGTTTTACAGTCTCGTAGCCGGGCTTTGGGAAGAGAGTCAGAGGCATCGACCTGCCACTTTGAGTATAGACTCCGTTCACAGAATCGATCGATCCGTAAACCTTGCCACTGTAGGTCATTTTCATTGCCTCGAGGGTGATCAGCAGGCTA
Source organism: Bacteroidota bacterium (assembly GCA_023433685.1). Taxonomy (GTDB): domain Bacteria; phylum Bacteroidota; class Ignavibacteria; order Ignavibacteriales; family Ignavibacteriaceae; genus UTCHB3. The sequence goes on along the minus strand of JAEYUD010000094.1, from coordinate 1,496 downwards.
TCACCGGCGAAAACAGCGGAAGAAAGTTTCATTCCGTATGAAAACTGAGCCGGTACGTCTATTGTGCTTTCCTTGTCGTTTATCAGGAAGATCAGTTCCAGTTTCTTTCCCCCCACGTCAAGAAAACCTGAGAGGGTTTGAGCGGAGAGCGCGGAACTTACAGCCAGCAGGAGTGACAGGGTGGTTAATAAAGTTCTTTTCATTAAATCTCTTTTCTTTTTACTTCAACATTTGCTTTTGCTTCGAAAGCTTTTATCATGGCAGAGTAATCTTCGTTGCCGTATCCGAGCGCGATCGAGTCACGGATGACACCCGCGAGAGCATCTGAAACATCTGACCGGCAACCGAGTGATGCACACGATTCAGCCATGTAACGGGTGTCTTTGAGAAGATTTTCAACCGTAAAACGGGGAACGAAATTCCTGTCAAGGATATTGTTGCCTTTGAACTGAATGGTGGGGGAGTTCAATGTTGACTCAGCCAGAACACCGAGAAAGGTCGTGTTATCCACTCCAGCTTTCTCGAGAAAGACCATTGCCTGCGAAAGCATTCCGATTGTACCCGCAATAATAGAATTTAAAGCGATCTTGAGGTTACTTGATTTTGATGGGTGGTCTGTTTCGATCACAGACCTTGCTAAAACATTGAACAATGGTCGCGCGTAGTCGATCTGTTCTTTCTGACCACCGGGGAAGATCAGCAACTGTCCGTCAGCTGCCTGGGGTGTGCTTCCGAGTACGGGAGCGTGGATAAAGTGTTTACCTTCACTCCGGAAGAGCTCGAAAAGTTCTGTTGAAGTGGTGGCGAGTATGGTGCTGCAGTCGATGAAAAGGCAGCCGGGCCTTAAACCGTGAATTATGCCACCTTCGCCTGTGGCGATCGCCTCGAGCGCGGGGGAGTCGGTAACCATAGAGAAAACCACATCCGATTTTTCAGCAACCCTTCCGGGTGATCCCTCAAATTCAGCACCGAGAGCGATCAATTCTTCAGCTTTCTCAATGCTTCTGTTATAGATATGCAGTTTATAACCGGCACCAATTAATCTTGCCGCCATGGGTTTGCCCATAAGGCCAAGTCCGATAAATCCAACAACAGGTTTTTTCATAAATTTTCCTTCACTAATTATTTGTATAAAAAACGAACTTACCGGAAGTGTCGATGTAGCCTTCCTTGGTGGCACCGGTTTTGGGATCGGTTGAGCGGGCCCAGGCTCTTCCGCTGATAAATTTTGTAACTTCGCTGAAACCGGTCTTTACGGCAATGTTTCCCTTGGTATCCACAAATCCATAATGGCTGAACCCTTCCACAATAACGGCGAGCCCGTTACCGAAACCTGAGCGGATCTCGTAATATTTCCCTTGATCAAGTGAGGGTGAGAACTTCTTTATAACTTTTCCGGTCGAAGTGACGATTTCAAATAAAGGTTCCTGGGTTTTCTCATCCGTATATTTACCGGCAGAAAAACCATTCTCGAATGTCGCGAGCTGTTCATAAAC
>JAEYUD010000062.1 GCA_023433685.1 Bacteroidota bacterium | reverse complement strand
TCAGACATGGGGCCACGGTCAGTTCGGGCAGGTCATCTTCTCAACCAAGGCGCCGTCGTTCACGCAGATCAGGTTCCACGCCAACCCGGTCAGCTGGTTCCGCTTCAACTATTTTCAGGGGTGGGTCAACTCGCTGATCTACGATTCCTCGGCCGCGTTCTGGAGCCACACTGAGAGCATGAGCCCAAGCCGCGTTGTGCCCTACAAAGACAAGTTCGTTGTGGCGAACCTGGCTACATTTTCGGTGATGAAAGAGCTCGATGTGTCGCTCGGCAACGCGTTCGTGTATGGCCCCAATTTCCGCTTCGAGACGCTCATCCCCTTCCTCTACTACAAGGTGATGGACCACAACACGGGTAGAATTGCCGCCGACGACGGGAACGGGATGATCTTTTCCGACTTCAAGGTACGCTTCCCGAAAGACTACCTCTTCTACGGCTCAACTTACATCGATGTTATCAATTTCCGCGACCTGCTGAACGGCCGGTTCGACAACCAGTGGCTGGCTTTCACTTTCGGCGCGAAGAGGTTCAACCTTTTCATCCCGATGCTTGATGTGTCGCTCGAATACACCCGCGTTAACCCCTGGAACTACGAGAACCGGAACGACCTGGCGAGCTACAAACACCTGGGCTACCAGCTCGGCCACTGGATCGGTCAGAATGCCGACCAGCTCCGCCTCCAGGTGAACTATAGCCACTTCAGGGGTCTGCGCCACTTCATTTATGCCGAGTGGGTGAGAAAAGGGGTGGAGGCCGATATCGCGATCGCCTATAACGCGAAGAAGTACGGCACGGTGGCGTTCCTCCAGGGCCCCCTGAGAAGGGATTTCCGCCTCGGCCTGGAAACGACCTGGGAACCCCTCCACGAGCTTAAGCTCCGCGGCTACTATGAGTTCTCTTCCATCTCGGATGAAGACCCTGTGCGCACTCCCGCGTATCTTAGGGGTGCACACCATGCGTTTGGGCTTATTGCGAGTTACGGGTTTTGATTGTTAAACCGCAGAGATCGCAGAGGCCGCAGAGAAGTTTTTTAGAGGACGCAGATTCACGCGGATTTAACAGATAAACGCAGAAAACAATTTGTCAGTCCCTCCGCGAAAATCCGAATAATCTGTGTGCATCCGCGTGCTAATTCCTCTCTCTGCGTTCTTCGCGTCCTCTGCGGTTTCATTCAACTTATATATACTTAAGCAGCCATTCCCGCCTTAAGGTGTCGATTTCTTTTCTTTTGCCTTTGAGGTAGTGGTCGGCTTCTTCGAGGAGGACGAGGCGGAAGTGTAGCCCCAAGTCTAAAAATTTCTCTGATATTTTGATGGATTGAAGTGGAGGTACTACATCATCTTTGGCGCCGTGGATGATGAGGTATTTGCAGTCGCGCGGGAGGCGGTCGGCGAAGTGGATGGCTGAGCGGGAGTGAAGAACTTCTGGGCCCTCCCTTTCGATCAGATGTTGAAGTGTCGCCTGTATCCGCGGGACGGATTCGCAGCACTCGACCACATCGGTTATGCCGCCGAGGGTGATCGCGGCTTTAATATCGTGCCTTTCGCGCAGGGCGAGGTAAGTCATCATGCCGCCGCGACTCCACCCTTCCATCGCCCAGCGGGAAGTGTCGGCGAAGGGGATGCCGTTTGCTATTTCCATCAGATTAAGAATATCACGCACCTCGTCACCGCCGAAGTCATCCTCCATCTCCCGGTTGAATGTCGCCCTGTACGAAGAGGCGAACACCACAAACCCCCAGCTTGCCATCTGACCGAACATCCCCACCGCCGTGAACCGGTCGATCGCCCCCCGCTCCTTTGAGCCGCCGCGATTCCAGATGATGCAGGGAAGTTTGGAATTCACCGCAGAGGACGCAAAGGCCGCAAAGGAAAATTTATTTTCCATCGTCTCAGAGGATTGATCACTTAGCGTTTCTTGCTCATCGCTTAAAACCATCTCTGCGTTCTTTGCGCCCTTTGCGGTTTCATTAACCCTCTTTGCGTTCTTTGCGCCCTTAGCGGTTTCATCAATCCCGATACCATCATAAAACGCCTTGGGATACGAGATATACCCATGAACTTCGTGGCCGTCTGAGATATATATAATCGCTTCGGTGATGGTATCGTCGATGGCGGGGGCGCCCCATCCGGAGCGGAGCATCTGTAACTGCTTTTCGGGAAGGGTGATTACCTCCCTATGGATTATATTTGGGATCATAAATTTTGAGAAAAATTGAAAAAATCGAATATCAAATCTAAGAAAATCGAGTCTACGGGCGGAAGTGCAGGTCGCAAAAGCCTGATCACGAAGTTGGGAATTGGCGTGCTTGTGATCGCGATGCTCGCGCTTTTCGTTGTTCCGAATATAATGAAAGCCCCCGCCACCACTTCACCTGATGAGAGCTTCGACGAAGTGCCCTTTACAAAAGAGGGGACCGTCACCATTTCTGACTCAACGGGCAAGCCGCGGATCTCGATCGATGCCGAGTTCGCCGATACAGAATACGATCGCCAACGGGGTCTGATGTTCCGCCGCTCGATGAAGGAGAACCGGGGGATGCTTTTCTTCTTCCCGGTGGAGGAGATGCAGTCGTTCTGGATGCGCAACACCTACATTTCGCTCGACATGATCTTTATCGATGCCAACCGCCGCATCGTTACGATCCACCGCAACACCAAGACCCTGAGCGACCAGAGCTACCCAAGTACCAAACCGGCAAAGTTCGTCCTCGAGGTGGTGGCCGGATTCTGTGATAAACACGGTGTTGTTGAGGGGGATTTTGTTGGTTTTTGAAATTAACCGCAAAGGACGCAAAGAACGCAAAGGGATTTATTAGTTAAACCGCAAATGACGCAAAGGAACAAAAATGAATGAAGATGAAATTTCGCGAATCGTAATTGGATGTGCGATTGATGTTCACAAAGAATTAGGCCCGGGATTACTCGAATCAACTTATGAAGCGTGTCTTGAATATGAGCTTAAAGGGCGTGGACTTGAAGTACAGAGACAACTTACTCTTCCAGTGAATTATAAAGGGAAACTGATAGATGTGGGTTATCGAATAGATTTGATGGTTAACGAGCGAGTAATCGTTGAATTAAAAGCGGTTGAAGAAATGACCAAAGTCCATGAAGCACAACTTATTACTTACTTGAAATTATCCGGCATCAAACTGGGTCTCCTAATTAATTTTAACGAATTATATCTAAAAAATGGAATCAAGCGAATTGTCAACAATTATTAAAAGCTTCTTTGCGTTCTTTGCGACCTTTGCGGTTTATAACAGATCAATCTTAAGAGCCTTCTTTGCGTTATTTGCGACCTCTGCGGTTTTAAAAAGATTCAAATTTGCTCTCTTTGCAGTTTTACTAACAACCGGGTGCCGACCCCAGACCCCAACAACTGACATTCTTCACACTGTTGAGAAAAACGGAAGCACATTTCATATTCTGGGGAGCATGCATTTGGGGAAGGGAATGGTGCTTTCGGATACGGTGAAGAGGGTTATAGAGGATGTTGATGAAGTGGTGTTCGAGATCGATATGAAGGAGATGACTGATCAGGAGGCCGCGGCGAAGTTGTTGCCGCTGATGATGCTGCCGGAGGGGAAGTCGCTGGAGGATATTTACTCGCCTGAGAAGGTGGTGGCGATGAAAGAGAAATACAAAAAAGCGGGGGTGATGTGGATGCTGGTTCAGAATCAGAAGCCGCTTTTCGGCGCGATGACGGCGATAGGTGTTGCCGCGATGAAACAGGGGATGCAGGCCGAGAAGGGAACTGAGTTCCTGGTTTATGATCACTCCGAGAAATTCAAGAAGCCAACCTCGGGTCTCGAGACGATGGAGTATCAGATGTCGCTTTTCGACAGTATCAGCTATGATATGCAGTACAAGATCACCATTTCGACATTGGAACGGCTTGATTCGCTCAAGGGGGATCTGACCGAGTTGCTGGATGCATTTCAGTCAGGCGACGCCGGCGAGCTGGAGAAGTTTTTACAGTCGGATCTCGGCGAGGGGGATGAGATCTTCAACCGGGTGTTTTTGGTTAACAGGAACAAGGCCTGGGCAGAGAAATTGAATAAACTGGCGGGGAGCGGGAAGAAGTTTTTGGTTGTCGTCGGTGCCGCGCATCTTGTTGGCGCGGGTAGTTTGCTGGAGTTTTTGGGCAATTAAACCGTTTTATTAAACCGCAGAGTCCGCAAAGTACGCAGAGAGAAGAATAAACCGCAGAGTCCGCAAAGTACGCAGAGAAACATTTATAAAAACTCCTCTGCGATCTCTGCGGCCTCTGCGGTGAATGATTAAAACCCATTTGCGGCCTCTGCGGTTCAAAAAACATAAGGACAGAATGAAAAAGATATTACTTGTGGTTGGTGCCAGGCCGAACTTCATGAAGGTGGCGCCGGTGTATAAAGAGTTCAAAAAGCATCCGGAAAAGATCGATGTGCGGCTGTGCCATACGGGGCAGCACTATGATGTGAAGATGTCGGATGTCTTCTTTCAACAGTTGGGGATCCCCGAGCCCGACTATTACCTCGGTGTGGGAAGTGGCTCCCATGCCGTGCAGACCGCCAATATCATGGTGGAGTTCGAGAAGGTGTGTCACGAAATGAAGCCTGATGTGGTGCTGGTTGCCGGCGATGTTAATTCAACCATCGCGTGCGGGCTGGTGGCTGTGAAGCTGCACATCAAGCTGGGACATATCGAGGCGGGTCTGCGCTCGTTCGATCGCACCATGCCCGAGGAGGTTAACCGCCTCCTTACGGACGCGATTTCCGACTACCTCTTCGTTACCGAGAAAAGCGGTCTCGAGAATCTGAATCACGAGGGCGTACCCGATGAGAAGATCATCTTCACGGGCAACTGCATGATCGATACGCTTGTGAGTTTTCTGCCCCATTTACCCCCCTCGCCTTTTAGTGCCAAAGGCATCCCTTCGGGAGAGAGGAATCAGGCCGGGGGTGAGGTCGGAGAGGGGCACATTTCAGGTTTGGGTGAAGAGCATGGTGTGGAAGAAGGCAAATACATCCTTCTTACTTTCCACAGGCCGGCGAATGTTGATACTAAAGAGTTTTTCGTGAGTCTGAAAGAGTTTGTGGCGAAGTACGGACGCGATCACAAGATCGTTTTCCCGATACACCCCAGAACAAGGACCAACATGGTGCGTTTCGGCATGCAGATCGAGGATCCGAATCTGATACTCACCGAGCCGCTGGGTTACCTTGAGTTTCTGAACATGATGCGTCACGCTAAGGTGGTGGTTACCGATAGCGGCGGCGTTCAGGAGGAGACTACCTACCTCGGTGTTCCGTGTATCACCGTGCGTGATAACACCGAGCGTCCGATAACGGTTGAGGTTGGCACCAACATCTTGGCGGGAACTGACTTTAAGAATGTCTTCTCGGCATTGGATGATCTCATGGCCGGCAAAGTGAAGAAGGGCGAGACACCCGAGCTGTGGGATGGCCGCGCTGCCTCCCGGGTTGTAGAGGTGTTTATTTGAATTTGAAACCGCAGAGGCCGCCAAGTCCGCAGAGAGGTTTTGATAGACCGCGGATGACGCAGATTACGCGGATTTTCGCGGAGGGGATTTAGAATTTTAACCGCCAAGTCCGCAGAGTGGTTTTGATAGACCGCGCATGACGCAGATTACGCGGATTTTCGCGGATGGGTTGATCAAATGTTTTCCGCGTTTATCTGTTAAATCCGCGTGTATCTGCGTCCTTCAAAAACTTTGCGTTCTCTGCGATCCGCCGCGGCGGACTGCGGTTTAATAAAATTTACAACGGGAAACCCGGTAGCTCCATAACACGACGGGCCTGGAGTACGTGCCGTTTCTCATGATACGCGAGGATGATCAGCACTTCCCCGAAGGTGAATTTCATGAAGGATGAGAAAGGGGATGTTATCTTGTTTTGGTTCAGATCGAGTTCTTTGCTTTTTTCGATCAGCCCGGTCAAGGCCTTGTGAGCGGTGAGGAAGTCTTCGAAGACCCGTCGGGAGATATTCCCTTGAGTGGGGTTCGAGAGCGATGGGTTCGGCACTTTTACCGGGGAGTCGGGGTGCATTGTTTTGATGAAAATGCCTCCGGTAAGTGTGGTTCTGAATACCAGGTTTCCCGTTGCCGGTTGGGGATTGGCGAGCACACTGTTGATCTGGTTGCTATAGCCACGGTAGCTGATCGCGATATGGTCGAGGCACTCGGCGATGCCCCACTTCTTCTTCTCGGGCTTCCAGTTTATTTGGGTTTCACTTAAGCCGATGAAGTTGTTGTTGACTATAGCGAGTGACTCAGAGGTCATCGTCGTCAGGTGTTTTATAAGGGTGTGGATCTGCGTATTCATTTTGCCGTACCCGGTGAAATGGAAAAAAGCTAAATTACCAATTAACAACTAATAATTTACCAAGATTATGAAAAATATAAAAACTTTCTTTTTCGCCATTTTGCTCCTTTTCCCGGCGGTGGCGATAGTTTTTCAGATGAGTCCGCGTCACAAGAAGGATTTCGACTACCGTCCTTCCGAGTGGTTCCACTTCCAGCGTGCTTATCCTTATGACGACTTTCCATTAGAGAGCTATCATAAGGCTTTGCTCGCGAAAGAGAGAATGGAAGTGCCGGCTGACGCGATCGCTTCCGCGGAGTGGGAAACTGTCGGTCCTTCAAACATAGGCGGCAGGATAACAGCCCTCGTGGTTGACCCTACGGATACAAACACAATAATTCTCGGCGCGGCAGCAGGAGGTATCTTCAAAAGTACCAACGCGGGGATGAGCTGGGTGCCCAAAACCGACCAGTGGAAGTCGCTCTCGATCGGCGCGATGGCAATTGACCCCAATAACCCAAACATAATTTATTGCGGCACGGGTGAGGCGAATATCAGCACTGACTCGTATGCCGGGTTCGGAATGCTGAAATCTACCGATAAAGGTGAAACCTGGTTCCCCTCGGGGCTTGAGAACTCGCGACACATCGGAGAGATAAAGATACACCCGATGAACACAAAAATTGTTTATGCCGCGGTAAGTGGCGCGCTTTATTCAAAGGGCCCCGACCGTGGAGTTTACAAATCAACCGACGCGGGTGCTTCATGGAGCAAGGTTCTTTATGTTTCCGACTCCACTTCCGCCATTGATGTGGATATTGACCCCACTGATACCAACATTGTTTACGCCGCAATGTGGGAGAGGCTCCGCTCGCCGAATTACCGTAAGGCTGCCGGGGCCAGCTCCGCTCTCTACCGCTCAAGCGATGGGGGAGCCACCTGGACAAAGAACATCCCGGGGCTGCTTATAAATGACCCGAAGGTTGGCAGAATCAGCATCGCCGTTGCTCCCTCAAACCCAAATTACGTTTACGCGCTGTATAAAGGTGCTTCAATAAATAACGGCAACACCAACGAATATCTCGCTTTTTATCGCTCAACCAATCGAGGGGTCTCATTCACGCAGATGCCCGCCGGTATACTTCCGGGTGAATTCTCAAACTTTGGCTGGTATTTCGGGCAGTTGGATGTGGCGCCGGATAACCCGCTAAAAGTATATCTCGGTGAGATCGATGTGCTGCACACTTCGGATGGCGGTACCACCTGGATCAATATTACAAACGCGTATAGTGCCTGGACCTGGGATCAGCAGCATCCCGACCATCACACACTTTGGATCAATCCACTGAACACAAACAATATCATCGTCGGTAACGACGGAGGCGTATTCAAAACCTGGGAGGGACGCGACCGCTGGTTCAAGCTGAAAGACCTGCCGATCTCACAGTTCTACGCGATGGAAGTTGACTACCAGAATCCCGCCCGTGTACTCGGCGGAACGCAGGACAACGGCACAATAATGACCTCGAACGGTGGGATCGACAACTGGTACGAGATTTACGGCGGCGATGGCTTCCACTGCAAGGTTGATCCCACTAATTCGAACGTAATTTACGCATGCTCACAGAACGGCGGGCTTGGAAGAAGTGACGATGGCGGCAGTAATTTTTCCATGATCACCTCCGGGCTCGATCTCAGCAGGTCGAACTGGTCGTCACCCTATGTGCTCGATCCCGTTACCCCTTCAACGGTGTATTTCGGAAGCTATAAACTGCATAAGTCAACCAATAAAGGGGCTGCCTGGACCACGATCAGCCCAGACCTTACAAAGGGCGCGAACGGTGTTCTTGGAACCCTGACCGCGATATCCGTGGCCCAGTACAACAACACACGCGTGCTTTTAACGGGAGCGAACGATGGCAAGGTGTCGATCTCGATAGATGGCGGAGCAAACTGGAGCGATGTCTCGGGGTCACTCCCGAACAGGTCGGTTACCGATGTGGCGATTGATAAAGATCAACCGAACAATATCTTTGTTACGCTCAGCGGCTACAATCGTGATCTTTCAAATCCACATGTATTCATGTCAACCAATTTTGGGGCGAGCTGGAACGATATCTCCGGCAATCTTCCCGATGTGCCGGTTAATTCGATAATCATTGACCAACAGAGGGACTCGGTTCTCTTCATCGGTACCGATGTCGGTGTTTTCTTCACCAAAAATATGGGTACAAACTGGTATGTCGCGGGAACGGGACTGCCCAATTCGCCAGTTTTCGATATAGTGTATCACGCGCCCACGCAGATACTTTACGCGGGAACGCACGGCCGCTCTATCTTCGCGCTGGATGTGTCGGTTTTAACCGGTGTGAAAGAAGAGAAAAATCAGCCTTTCACATTCGATCTGAAGGGGAATTACCCCAATCCGTTCAACCCTTCGACCAAGATAGAGTTCTCGGTTGCAGCTAAGGGTAACTACACACTAAAGGTTTACAACGTTTCAGGCGAACTGGTGGCTACACTTCTGGATGGTGAAATGGTGCCGGGAAGTTACACCGCGCAGTTTTCGGGTGTTGGCTACACTTCCGGTGTTTATTTCTACAGGCTCGAAGGGGCGGGGCGTACTGCAACCGGTAAGATGGTCTTGTTAAAATGAGTTGGAATAGAACACGCTTGTCCCTTTGGGAGATGACGCGGATTATTTTTCTCAATTTTTGATGTTTTTAGAAGGTTAAATTGATAGATATTCAGGTAAAAAAGACGGAGAGGGCGATCCTGGTTGGTGTCCGCATAGGGCAGACACCGCGGGAGACAGCCCAGGAACATATTGATGAGCTTGAGGAACTTCTGGCTACCGCAGGTGGTGAAGCGGTGATCAAGATCATGCAAGACAGGCAGCGGCTCGATGTGGCTTACTATGTCGGCAAAGGAAAGGCGTATGAAATACTTGAGCTTATTGAGCCAAATGAGATTGATCTCATAGTATTTGATGACGACCTTTCAACCGTTCAGGTGAGGAACCTTAGCAACCTCTTCAATAAGAAAGTGGTGGATAGATCGGGTCTTATCCTTGATATCTTTGCCTCCCGTGCCCGTACCAAGGAAGCAAAAACGCAGGTTGAGCTTGCTCAGCTTAAGTACATGCTGCCGAGGCTAACCCGCGCGTGGACCCACCTTTCAAAACAATATGGTGGTATCGGAACCAAAGGTCCGGGCGAAACTCAGATCGAGACCGACCGTCGTATCATCCGCGACCGCATCGCGATGCTGACCGCGAAACTTAAGGAGATCGAAGCAAACCGTGAGATCCAGGTAAAAAACCGGAAAGAATTGGTTAAAATATCCCTCGTTGGTTACACAAATGCGGGGAAATCGACCATTTTTAACCTGTTGACAGAATCGGATGTTTTTGCGGAAGACAAGTTGTTTGCGACTCTCGATTCAACGACCAGAGTTTTTCAGGTTGATAAAACCCACACAGCCCTCTTGAGCGATACGGTTGGATTCATCAGGAAACTGCCGGCGCATCTTGTTGCATCATTCAAGAGTACGCTTAATGAGGTGAGGGATGCCGATATTCTGCTGCACATCATAGATATAACTCATCCATTTTATGAAGATCATATCAGTGTGGTGAACCAGACACTTAAAGACCTTCACTTCGAAGACAAGGTACTCATTCATGTCTTTAACAAGGTGGACGTTCTTGAGGATAAAGACAGGATCGAGCTTGTGAACCGCAGATATGAAAATGTGGTAATTGTCTCAGCAAAACGCGGTTTCCGTATTGAAGAACTGAAGAGCATGGTGCGGGAGATAATAGAATCAAAGTTCGGTGACGAGACGCTTGAGCTCACTTATGCCCAGTCCGGGCTTGTCTCCGCCATCCACGATCTCGCGAAAGTGAATGATCTTAAATATGAAGATGAGAAGATCGTTATAAAATTCCGGGCAGATAAAGTTAATTCAGAGAAGATCAAGAGGCTGGTTGGGGTTTAGACTGTCACCCCCGGTTTCGTTGAAATTTCAAGGCTGCTGAATTCAAGGGCAGCCTTTTTTTTATTTACAGGATTCTAATTCAAACCCTTAACGGCATAGCTGATGCCCTGCCTCGTGAAGGAAATACCCACCAGAGTGATCTTCTTTCCCTTTAGAATGACTTTTTCTGTGTATTTTTTCCTGGTGATCTGATCCAGTCCCTCTTCAGGGGGGAGGTTGTATTTGAATTCGAGAATATAGATCACCCTCTCCGTTTCAATAACACCATCGATTCTGCCTGTATTTGTGCTCACTTCAGATTCTATTTCGATACCTGAAAGGTACATGATCATGATAAAAAGAGAATGGTAGTATTTTTCTTCATTTACATGAAGCTGGTACGGTATCTGAGCAAAAACTGATCTTAGAAGCTCAATGAATTCTTCAATTCTGCCGGACTCAAGATGATTCCGAAGCATCATGCTGTTGAAGGCAACGCTCTCAGCAGAATTGCTGCTCATGAATGAGAAGAGGCTTCTGTAGAGTGACTCTTTCACTTCATAATTGGGGAAATCGAGAATGTAATAGACTTCACCTTTGTTGGTGACTGCTGACTTGATGGTTAAATAACCGGTCTGAAACAGCAACCCATTCAAGTTGATGTTCGAAAGGTCATCAGCATTGAACGACTCGGAGAGAGCCGGCTGATTCTGTATTTGTCTTATATCGCTGGTCTTTTCAGTTATCAGTTTGACAAGGTACGAAGGTGTTCCAGAGGAGAACCAGAAATTGGTAAAAAGATGAGAATCAAACAGATTAAGTACCGAAAATGGATTATACACCTTGCTAATGCCATCCCAACTGTATCCATTGTACCAGTCCTTTACTTTCGCGAGAAGTTCATCTCTTTCGAGTCCGACAGAATCGCGAAGCGAAAGGAGATGCTCGTCGAAGTTTGATTCAAGCTCTTCCTGGGTGATACCACAAATGTTCACGAAGTTTTTGTGGAGTGTGATGTCAACGATCTGGTTCAGACCTGAAAATATTGAAACTTTTGAAAACTTGCTCACCCCGGTCAGGAACATAAACTCAATATGCTCATCAAGTGACTTTATGACACTGAAAAAGTCGCGAAGAATAACCCTGTTCCTGTTCGCGATGTGAGGGTTCTCGATATGGTCGATAATTGGTTTATCATACTCATCTATTAGAATGACAACCTGAGAAGCATATTTATTCGAGAGCCTTTGAACCAAAAAATAGAAATAGTTTTCAGGGGCCACATCAGTGAGATCGATTTCATTTTCAACGGCAATCCCGTTCAGGAAGGAGTAGAGAAAGCTCTCAAAATCATTGCCGCTTTTCGAGATTGCTGAAAAATCGAGTCTTATTATCGGGAATTTTCTCCCGGCGGAGGAACCTGCATTCAACCCGGTAAAAAGCGCCGTATTTCCTGAGAAGTACTCGAACAAAGTGGAGACAAGAAGTGATTTCCCAAAACGTCTTGGCCGCGAAAGAAAAACATACCTGTAATTCCGCAGCATCTCGATATAACCTGTTTTATCGATATATAAGAGGTCATCCCGGATGATGTGGGAAAATGTCTGTATGCCTAAAGGCAGTCTTTTCATTTAAATTCCGACTGTTTGAATACCGAAATATATAAAATCTTGCAGTGAATTGGGTATATCAGTATGAAAATCCTGTTAAGTAATGTCGCTAAAAAAACATGATTTTAAAAATGGATTTTGTGATTCGCCTGCATTGGTCAGCAAAAAGTTGAATAACCTACTCCTCCAGCAATTCCTCAAGTTCAAAGGGGAATTCTTCCTTAAAAACATCGAAGTATTGCTCACAGAAGTTACGATAGAATCTCTCTGCCTCCTGTGCCTTATTTATGGCTGAAAGTGATCTGAGTAGAAACTTCAGGGTTACTTCATGAAGTGAGTCGTGCAGAAGTGCAATATTTGCGATTTTGATGCAGCTACTGAAGTCCCCCCTTTCGAAAAGAAGGAGCTGATACCTCTCAAGAATGCTAATAACTTTTGAGCGGAGGATATTTCGCGTATTCTCCGCCCACTCTGAATGAAGATCGTTGAATGCTATCCCCTCATTAACAATTCCTGCGAAAGAGGCAAGCGACTTTTCATTACCCGTGATATCTTTAGATTCCAGATACTCCAAAAGATCAAAAAACTCGTCGATCCTGTTTGAAATCCCGACCGTACACTCGAGCATAACACGGTTATTCATCGAGGTCAGTACTAATCCTTCAAAATCTTTTATTGCCTTCCTTATGTTGGTGAATGCAACATTCCGGTTATTCTTCAGGTTTTCACTTTTGATGTCGTACCAGAACACCTCTTCCAGAAGCTTGAAATCAACTCCGTTTTGTGACGGGTCACCGGAGTTTTTGCTATGGTAAACAATCACCGCAAGTATTTCTTTCAGCAATCGGGGAATTTTATCAGCATGGTTGAATCCATTTTTGTCGATCAATTTAAGTCCGCCAAAGATTGATATGTAACCGGTTTTTGGAAATTCCTTTATCAGGACTGATTTCAAGGATTCATTTTCCGCTTTTTGATTTATCAACCTTTGCTTTTGCGAATACCTCAGGAGGGTGTAACCCGAGATAACCAACAGAAGAAACCCTCCTCCCGCAAATGCCCAAAACCGATACACACGCTCCCTGTCTCTGACACGGACGGGTGAGTTTTCAAGGAGTTGGTTATATTCGGCAGGTGTAATCACAGGTAATCGTTGGGTGAAAATCCTGATTAACACTCCACTTTCGCCGGGATACCGGTAGAGTGAATACCTCAATTGGTTGACACTATTCTCAAATTCAAATTTATTTGAATTCCATTTAACGCCATCATTTTGTGATCCTGTGGCACCATTTCCCTTGATCAATGGGAAACGACTGAATGTACGAAGTCTCAGGTCATAAATTTTAATTTCACCCGGCATTTGGATAATCAGCGATGGAACGGATTTGTCCACGGTAACAGATACAGGACCTCCGGAGGCAATAAAGAATGAATCTTTTTCAGAGGGGCTGAGGTGGCGGCTGATAAGCCAATCGTGATTAGTCACCAGTGCGTCGAGATTACCCAAGGCATCAAAAGCTTTATTTCCCTCCATTTCTGTGAAAAGCCATTGATGTTGTAAGATACCACTAATCGACAGTCTTAGATCTTTCAAGATCATTGCGGCGCAATCCTGAGTCGGACCATCTGCCCCAAAGGAGATGTGACTCTCTTTAGACCAATGAAAAGGTTTGGTCCTATAGGTATTTGCTATTCCGTTCACTTTACCGGTTATAATGCCATTGGTTTCATCCACCTTGATGAGAATGTCGAACCATTTTCCATCGTGGATTTCACTCCTGTTAAAGGTAAAAGATGCAGTAGGTGGTTCACTGTTCAGAGCGAGCAATAGATGGACGGTGGCGGAGTCGGGATGATGATCAAAATTGAATTTTAGAGTGTAGCCGGCATTTTCGACCTTGAAAATATTTCCATGCGAAAAATCAGTCCAGAAAGAGACTTTAAACGAAAGAGAATAGTTCCCCTCTAAATTAATCGGCTTCTCGTTAGTTAGTTGCAGTTTCGTCTTTACTTGCAGTTTATACACGGGGGTGTTACGGTAGGGGCTTGCAGGGGGAATATGGTTGCCCGAAAAAAACAAACCACCAAAGAGTGCCGGATCAGACTTCTGTCCGAAGCAGAGTGACCCAAAAATAAGATAACCGGTTAATAGATAAATAAATGAGATGTTAAAATACTTCCGTCTGTCCATCATTAAATCGATTAACTTTTCAGCAGATCCTGCAATGAGGTACTGTAATTAGTGTTAAAGATGGTTTGATATTCTCTTCGGTAGCTGTTGTATGTCTCAAGAGCGATCGAGTGTCTGCCAAGATTATACAGTGAGCGGAGTTTGATGCAGAGAAGTTCTTCATTCAATGGATCATGAACCGAAATGGTGTCAATTATTCCGATACAACTCTCGAATCTTCCTTCTTCAAAGATTCGCTTCAAATAAAGTGTAATGACAGCTGTAATTTCATTTTCCTCCTTTGACCGCAGATCATCAACCCATTCTTCTGCAAGCGCACCCATAAACTTGCCGCGACCCGCAATTCTTATAAAATTGGACATCGATTCTTCATCATTAATTTTATCTGTTTCTGAAAAATAACGCTTCAGCAAAAAGTAGTTTTCGATTTCATTCCGAAACCTCTGATCGAGCCGCAGGGAGACTTTATTCTCAATAACTATAAGCGAGACACCATCAAACTCCTTTAAAGCCGCCCTTATCTTAGAGAGAGTGACATTACGGGTGTTTTTAATATTTTCAGCGGGTGTGTCCTGCCAGATCACACGATCAAGCCGGTGGAGTTCGATTCCTTTCAAGTTTTTATCATTGAATGTATGCAGAGCGATCAGTGTGAGGATCTCGCACTGTTTCGGTGTAAGTTTTCGTGTGATATCGAAACCGGACGAGTCATGTATCCTTAAACCTCCGAATATCGACACGAGATTACACTCAGGTTTTTTCTCTTTACGGGGTTCTTCCTTACCGGGTATAAGATTTCCAAATGGGTGTGTTCCTTTCTTCTTTCGCCGGTGTCTTCTTATGTAGATCGATGCAATTGGGAGAAGGAGAAGTGCCGCAATGGGAATCCCCCAGACTGCCCAGAACGACGACCTGTTCATCGCCAGAACATTGGGTGAATTCGCATGTAGATTCCTGTATTCCATGTCTGAGAGAAGGGGAGTTTTGATCGAGAGTATTCGTACCGTAACCGTAGTGTCGTATTCAACCGGGATCACTGAGTATAATCTCTCTGTTCCGTAATCAATTATCAAATCACCTTCCGCGGGATAGTGCCCCGAAGTCATCCCTGTGTCACCAACCATCGCGAGTACCGTATCGCCCAGCTGAATTCTTCCCATGACCTTTGATCTTCCTTCACCCCATCCATCCGGTCTTAGAGATGCGTAGATCATATTTTTCCCATCATTCGCCCACACAGCACGATTGTTCACCTGATAATTCTCTTTTTTCCCCCAGTCGAAGACCCGGGTGAACGAGAGTGAATCGAGGTTGAACCGGAAAATATCCCAAAGATTTCTAAACCCGTCTGCTTGATTCCCCGATCTGTTTCCAACACCACCAATGATGTAATAAATATCCTTTTCATCAGAAGGAAGGACTGCAAAATTGTGCCGGGGAGAGATAAAATCACCCTTCGTTTTTAAATCCTCCCAGTTTCTTGAAGCCTTGTTGAACCGATAAAGTTTATTCCTGGTTTTGTACCAGCCGTATCCACCAAATATGTAAACGGATCCGGATTTAGTATCAACGAATACACTACCTCCATAGTGGTGCCCCTCCTTGGTATCGAGCGTTAACTTTCCGGTTCCTCTCCCGTTTTTAAAGTCATAAGTTACAGCTTCATTATCGGGCCAGAAAGAGCAGTGGCCCTCAATCAGATTCTGATTCGGGAATGAGAACACTCCAAACCGGGTACGGTGAGGCTCGAGATATTTGGTCAGTTCAAAATTGCGATGATTGAAAGAGTAATATTCTATTCCCTCCCCGGTCAGGATGCCAAAGCGGTTATTGTAGGGGTCATTGAATATCCCCTGATAATCAGACTTGTTCAGAGTGATCGAGTCGTACACACTCCAGAAGTAGTGCCGGTTAATCAGCCATTCATGGTTTATGACCTGCCCATCAAGACTCCCTTCCGAGTCGTATGCGATATTCCCGTCAGTCTCGTTAAAAAGGTATCTGTGAGCAAGTTCGCCCATGATGTTTATCCGCAGATCTTGCACGGTCATCGGAGCGCAATCATTTTTCCCCGGTGGCGAACCCATAAATATTTCAGAGGGCTCTTCAGCAGGAAATGGAGTCATGGAGCTCTTTTTATCCATGCCATTTATACTTAGCCATAACCTGCCACTTGCTTCATCAACGCTCAACTTTATCCGGAAGCTTTTCCCTTCGTGGATATCTTCTTTGGCAAATACAAAACGAGGAACCGATTCCTTACCGTTGAACAGAAGATTGAGAAAGACGGAATCGCTGTTTGGGGAAGCATTGAACCTGAGATCAAGCTTGTAAGCGGGATTCCCGATAGAGAGGATGTTACCCGAAGTGAAGTTATACCGGAAAGATGCGCTGAAAGTAACGGAGTATTCAGGCCCCAATTCGATCAGGTTATCTTTTGTGATATGCAGGTATGTGGCTTTACCGGGTGGAAGCTCTGGTGCACGCTTAAAACTGCCGACCGGTTCCTGATGATTTCCGGAAAAAACCAAACCACCGGATACAGCGGGGCCTTTCTGCCGGGAGACAGATCCGGGCACCGACAAAATGATCAGAAAGAGAATTATGTAATAATTTACCAGAATGTGACTACTCTGCGGCCAAATTTCAGAATTGGTATTTATCTGTAATGAAATATATAAAAAAAAGCCGCCTTTCAAAGACGGCTTTTTGTCTGGAAGTTTTAAGTTTTTACTTAAACCTGTCAAAATAATTGAAATATCTCTTGCCGTCGTAAACTTTCATTACGGGGTAGATCATTTCGTTATTGCTGTAGTAAGCCGATTTCTTATAGAAGAAGTCGAGGCGTGCCTGTGGGTCGTTTCTGAACTCTTCATCCTCTTCGAGGTTGAAGTAGAAGTCTTCCCTTAGTCTTGGGTCGTCTTCCATCATCTTTACGGCTTTTGGCTCGAAAACGAAATCTTCAGCGTACTCTTTCGTTTCAAACAGGGCGTTGAAGTAACCCCAGCTGGCGAAAGAATCGGGAGCGAGAGGCTCAAGGAGATTTAGTATCACTCTGATGGTTCTCTGGTTCACCGGTACAAAGAACGTTCCCGGTGGAACTGTAACCGTTTCGATGAAAGGAGTAACATCGAAAGTGGCACGGAATTTTCCTTCATAAGATTTTTCAGCGTACTGAACGTTTGAGAAGCGGTACTTCTCAACTTCAAGCTGTAACTCCTTGTCGAGGTGCTTGAAGATGATGCCATGAAGTTTCAGAATCCTTGGCAGCCATTTATGTTCCGCGGGTACGAGGTAGGCATCAGGCACTTTAACCGTTTTGGCTATTTCCATTTTGTTGAAGTGCTGTATCTCGAACTCAACCTTTTCGTCAGTATAGCTGATTATGTTGCTTCCCGTAACCGCGCTTTCCCTCTCTTCGGTCTTGAAGCCTTTGAAAGTGAAAGGTTCCGATTCTTCATTTCCGGCGAGAACTATAGGATAGCGTTTCTTCTCCATGAAGAACTTTTGGATCGATCTTCTGTCGGCAAAACGGCTAAGGTCTTTAAGCTCGCGATGGTTGTTGTTTATAAATTCAAGAGATTCGGTGATAATTGACTTGGTGGCGAAAACCCTCTCCTTGAATGGCTTCAGGGAGTGTGATTCGACCAGCAATGCGAGTCTGTTCTGAAGTGCCGCGTATCCGGTTGAATAACGTGGCTCATACGACCAGCTTTTAATACCGTCTTCGATTCTGTCAGTAACGGTTTCTATATAAGGAGCCGTCACCCATCCTTCTCTTTCCACGCCATCGATAACATTGGGAAGGAACACTTCGTTACCCCAGATAGAGAGTCTTCTGTCGAGGTTCTGATGTTTTTCCATGCCGTATGTGAGGTGGTACTGATAGTCCATACCGTTTGTCACGTGAGTATCGATCAGCAGATCAGGTGCCCACGCGGCGTAAAGTCTTAGGAACGATTTTATTTCGGCACTGTCGGCTTTCATAAAATCGCGGTTCAGATTGAGGTTAAGAGCGTTGGTTCTCCACCCCTGCATGAACGGACCGTCCTGATTCGGGCGGTTGTAGCGGCTTACCCTCTCGTGTCCGTCAACATTGAGAACGGGCACTACGAGGATCGACATATTCTCGAGCAGGTACTCTTTTTCACGGGTGATAAGAATCTCACGGAGAAGCATCATAGAGGCATCTTTGCCATCGATCTCACCGGCATGAAGACCGTTATTGATGAGTACTATGGCTTTGGGGCTTTTTCTGGTTCTTTTAGGTGTAAATTCCTTGGTTTCGGAAATTACCAGGCATACCATGTTCCTGTTTTGGTGTGAAACTCCAAAAGTCTGGAGTTTCGCGTAAGGAGATTTATCCGCGAGGTTGCGGAAATACTCTACCGTCTCGGCGTACGACGGTGTGGCTGTAAAGTCGCTTTTTTCAAAGTGTGTCAGCCATTCTTCGCCAATGTGTTCATTATTATAGTATTGCATTCCACTTTACTTTATTTTGAGAACTGTAAAATATTATGGATTAAGTTTTCTAAATTAGAAATATAAATTTTTTAAAACAAGAGAAAAACGACCTTAGTCAATTAATATTTCTACTAAAAGCCCGGTAAAAAATTTTCGGATGCAAGAAAAGAGAGCAGCAGTATTAGGAGCCGGCGTTTCCGGACTGGCAACAGCGCATTACCTTAAGAAGAATGGTTTCGAAGTGTCGGTGTACGAAAAGTACGACCGCCCGGGAGGACAACTACAGTCGATCCGGGAAAAAGATTACCTTCTCGACAAAGGTACACTCGCGGCAATAGAAACAACGAATCTGATCCCATCACTCGTTGAGGAGCTAAAACTCGGGGAGCAGTTTATATACGCGGGAGAGAAGGCGAATCTCAAACAGGCATACACCGGCGGGAAATTGTACGAACTTTCGATGAATCCCGAGAATCTCTTCAAGTTCCCACTGTTCACCCTGCGGTCGAGGCTTCGCTTTTTCATTGAGCCGTTCATACCCAGGTCGCGGAAAGATGGCAGACTCGCGGTGGCTGAATTCATCCGCCGCCGGTTGGGAGAAGAGTTCCTGAATTACATTATCGAGCCATTTGCCTCGGAAGTTTACGCGGGTGATCCGGAGAAACTGAGTATTGAGGCAGCATATCCCAAACTTTTCAGACTTGAGCAGGAGTACGGAAGTATAGTTAAAGGTTTTAAGAAGGCTCCGTTAAGCAGCGAAAAGAAAGATGAATATGCCGGGAGCGGGAAGTTATTCTCGTTCAAAGGGGGGATGGACCAACTCACCGCTGCGCTTTCAAAGTCACTCGGTTACAGGGTGAATTACCTGCATGATATTGTCAGGATCGAACCGGGGGAAAGCGGAGGATATTCACTTGTTATTAACAGGAAAGGTGATATCCGCAGAGAGAATTTTGATGTGGTGGTGTCAGCCCTCCCGGCTTATATACTGGCTGACTCGATCCGTCCGGTATCAGATTCTCTTGCCGATATGCTGAACCGGGTTGAATACGTCCCCCTTACACAGGTTTACATCTCATTTTTAAAGCAGGATCTTGAACTGTCGCCCAAAGGTTACACCGTTCTGATCCCTGCCATCGAAAAAAATGAAGTGTTAAATATAACGATAGTATCGGAGCTCTTCCCCGAAAGATGCCCTGAAGACAGAGTGCTTTTTTCAGTGATGATGGGTGGAAGCAGAAACCCGGGGCTTGCAGACGAAGACCCTACAGCGGTTAAGAAGAAAGCCATAACCACCGTGTCAGAGATATTCAAGTCGAAAGACAAACCGGTGTTCGTCACTCATAAAAGCTGGAAAAAAGGAGTGCCACAGTACAACACCGGGCACTATGACATGCTTGAAACGATCAGGGAGTTTGAAGCCTCGCATGAAGGCTTCTTTATCACGGGGAATTATGTCGGCGGGGTTTCAGTCGGCGATTCCATACTTGGCTCATTCAAAACAGCGGCGCGTGCTGCCCGCTTATTCCCCAAGAAATAATTAAGACCGGTTATCTATATGCGCATCGCGTTTGTATCCCCCGAAGTTTTCCCCTACGCCAAAGTTGGCGGGCTTGGAGACGTCTCGGGAGCACTTCCAAAAGCACTTCAGAAACTTGGACACTCGGTGAAAGTATTTCTGCCGAAGTATTCCGCGATAAATTTTGACAATGTCCCCCTTGAGTACGTTGAGCAGGTGGGTGAAATGCCGGTCAGGGTTAACGGCAATATCCACAATACAAGAATGTTCCGTTCAATAATGGAAGACAGCAGGGTTGAGATATACTTCGTTGATTGCCCTTACTATTACGACCGCAGGAGTTTTTCCGGTAAGCCATTGATCTATACCGATCATGCCGACGAGGATGAAAGGTTCATCCATTTTACCAAAGCTGTTATTGAAGGCTTACAGCGCCTCCAATGGGCCCCAGATGTGATAAACGTGAATGATTGGCCCACGGCACTGCTTCCCCTTCTTATCAAGGATAACTACAGTTGGGACAGGTTTTATGATCGTGTAGCCACAGTAATTTCGATCCATAATATCGGATATCAGGGGCGGTTCCCCAAAGAGACCATGCACAAGGCTGAGCTGAGGAAAGATCTGTTCTTCGACAACAGCCCCATAGAGGTTTGGGGATCGGTCTGCTTTCTGAAGGCAGGCCTTATTTATGCAGACGCGATCAACACTGTTAGCCCGACCTACGCGATGGAAATTACCACTTCCGAATATGGTGAAGGGCTTGAAGGTGTACTGCTTTACAGGATCAACGATTTCTACGGCATCTTGAACGGTGTTGACTACTCGGTGTGGAACCCGGAAAAAGATGATCTGATCCCCTATGAATATTCGAAAGATGACCTTTCTGGGAAATACGAAAATAAAAAATACCTGCTTTCCAAACTTGGTCAGGAGTATCACCCGAATGTTCCACTGGTCGGGATCATCTCCCGCCTGGTTAATCAAAAAGGTTTCGATCTGATCGCCTCTTCGATAAACGAACTGATGGCATACAATGCTCAGTGGGTGGTGCTCGGAAGTGGTGAGCACCGGTATGAAGAGATGTTCAGATACCTGGCAAACACCTACCCCCACAAATTTACTTTCCTGAATGCCAAAGACGAAAGGGCAGCCCACCTTATAGAAGCGGCAAGTGATATCTTCCTGATGCCCTCCAAGTATGAACCGTGCGGACTTAATCAGATCTACAGCCTTAAGTACGGAACAGTACCTGTGGTAAGAAGAACCGGTGGGCTTGCTGATACTGTGATCGACTGGGATGAAAGTCGGCATTACGGCTCATTTTCTGGTAACGGGTTCAGTTTCTACGATTACACACCGCAAGCCCTTGTTTCATCGGTTGAACGTGCCCTTAATTGCTACCACCAAAAAAAGATCTGGAACCAGATAGTTCACAACGGTATGATCCAGAACTACTCCTGGAAGCAGTCGGCAAAACAATATGAAAAAATGTACGAACACGCGATAGAGAAGAGACGGAATTAGGGAAGTGTGAACTATGATTCACCGCGGCGAAGTTAGGGATGAGTTGTGAGTGATGAGTAGTGAGACTTCACCCTTCATAGTTCATAGTTCACACTTCAAAAAAAAGGCTGCCTTTATGAGAGACAGCCTTTTTTCAGTTTAAAGAGGTGGTGTTATTTAACGATCTTGAATTCCACTCTGCGGTTGAGGGCTTTCCCTTTACTGTCGGTATTGCTTGCGGCAGGTTGGGTTGAAGCGAGGGCTTTCGTAGTCATTCTGCCCGCGTCAATGCCTTTTTCAACGAGATAATCTTTCACGTTCATGGCTCTTTTTTCAGAAAGTTTCTGATTCTTTGCCATGTCTCCGGTGTTATCAGTGTGCCCGATGATCTCAACTTTTATGTTCTTGTACTGTAAAAGCTGTTCGGCATTTCTGTCGAGGATGGCGTAATATTCAGGTCTGATCTCCGAAGAATTAAGATCGAAATAGACGGTGTGAAGGGTGATATCATAGTCTATCACATCAGGTTTTTTCTCGTCATGTTTCTTTTCTTCCGGTTTCGGGTTTTCCTTCATATACTTTTTGATCATATCCTCGATCTTGTTATAGTCAACCGGAGGAGTTGGAGGTGGAGGTGTAACCTTCGAATCGTTGATCATTTTTTCGATCTTGCTGTAATCAATATCAGCAGCACCTTTCGGCAGGCATATCTTGCTCTCCGGTCCTCTTGAGAAATACCATGTGAGTCCAAGATTAAGAGAAGCGTAGCTGTCGAGAACGCCACCGAAAATACCGCCGATCGGTCCCATGATGCCATCGAACTTATCGGTTGAAAGAGTGTGGTGAGCGATTTCCACCGTCGCGGAGAGACTCTGGTTGAAATCATGGCGCGCGCCGAGCGATACATTCATAGAAAGTTCGCCGAAGCGGAATTTTGATTCGCCTGTATTTACAGGGTTTTCCACTTTGTACCCGATCACCGAGAATCCGGCCCCGCCGTAAAGCTTCAAGGTTTTGCTACAGGGGTTAAGAGTCATCAGATAATCAAGTCCGATACCGAAGGCATCGGTTGACGGAGGATTTTTTAACCCGGTGGGACCGGCAACGGATGTGAACCTGTCATAGTTCAGTTTCAACCTCAAAGAATTCATTTC
>JAEYUD010000018.1 GCA_023433685.1 Bacteroidota bacterium | reverse complement strand
AGAATTACCGGCGGTCGGAGCGTGAAAGGGAAAATCTGTTTGAGCGAAGCGAGTTATTTTCTCTTTAGCGGAGACTCCGGGAATTCAGCGCTTCTGGTTCAGCCGTTTCCCCTCTTGCCTCCCACAGGGATGCCTGTGGCATTGGAAGGCGAGAGGGGATTAAGGGGAGAGTGGTTCGAAGAAGGCCTACTGCACCCCTCTCGGGGCGCGCAGGTTATCTTATGATCTTTCTGCTACCCAGACATAGCCCCTCACGGGGCTGGGCTTGCCCCTGCGGCGCAATCGCAAGCAAGGATGCATGCTCCACAAAGTGATAAAGAATGGGTGTCCTAATCCTGTTAATCCTAAAATCCTGAAAATCCTGATTCAGACGTCTACCCCTCCACGGGGGAAATGCCGGCGGTATCGAGGGGCAGAAAGACTCTGAAAACGGTGCCGGCGCCGACGGTGCTTTCAACGGATATCTCACCGCCGACCTTCTGGAGGAGGTCGTGAACGAGGTTGAGCCCCAACCCGGTGCCCTTCTCGCTGGCGGTACCTTTGCGCGAGTGAACCGAGTCCATGGTGAAAAGTTTGGCGATCATATCTTCAGGGATGCCGATGCCAGTATCCGCCACTTCTATCTCGATGTGACCGCGTCTTTCTACAGCGGAGACTCTGATCATACCCCCCTGTGCGGTGAACTTGATGGCGTTGGTTACAAGATTGCGGATCACGGTTCTTAAAATCGCAGCGTCGGTTACCGGCTTAAGTTCCTCATCTATCTCAATTATAAGTTTAAGTTTCTTTTTTGTGAGCTGAGGGTTATAGAGCTTTTCCACTTCCTTTGCTATGGTTGCGAGTTCCACTTCCTCATGAACGGGTACAACACCATCCATTTGAAGCTTTGACCACTCGAGCAGTCCATCAACCATCGACATGGTGTTCTGCGAGGCATCCATTATCCTCTCAGTATACTTTCTGACAGTTGGAGTGTCAAGGTTTTCGTGTTCATCGTTCAGAAGCTCGGAATAACCGAGTATCGACATGAAAGGGCTGCGCAGATCGTGGGAGATGATCGAAAATATTTTGTCTTTCGTCTTGTTGGATGCTTCAAGCTCCGCGGTGCGCTGCCGCACTTCCTCTTCGAGTCCGTCAAGGGTGGCTTTCAGTTTTTTCTCCGACTCACCCAGGGCTTTTGTTCTCTCCTCAACCATCTTCTCAAGACGTGCCTGCGCGCGGGAAGTAAGATAAAACTTGTTGCCGATCACGATCAGCGTGACCACGAAAGTAAATATTAGCGCTATGAACCAGGTCTGGAAATAGAACGGTTTTTCTATCAGAATAACACCGGAATAGACGGGTTCGCTCCACTCACTGAAGCGGTTTTTCGCCATCACAACAAGTCTGTATGCCCCTGATGGCAGGTTAAAGTACCTGACATTCTGAAGTTGTGACTGTGTTATTTCGTAAAAATCGTTGTCGAAGCCCTCCAGTTTCACCTTGTACCTGATCAGGTCTTCATTCACGAACGAGACACCCCTGAACATGAAATTGAGCGAATTCCCCGTGTGAGAAACAAAATTTTCCTGTGCGAGGCTTAGTATCTCACCGGAAGAAGTTTCAAAGCTCGCGAGCCATATTTTTGGAGGGGCGATACTCTTCTGTCTCGTACCGAGACGAAATGATGAAATTCCGGAATTGGTGCCTACCCAGAGTCTGTTACGGGAATCAATAAAGACGGCAGAGCGGTTTATCTCGTAACCCGCGAGGCCATCCTTAACGATAAATTCAAAAGAAGAGGAGCCGCCATCCCACCGGATGAGCCCGTCAGCTGTTCCGAACCAAAAATATCCCTCCCGTGATCTGATTACGAAATAGACGCTTTTTGAGATGGAAAAGCCATTTTTAGAAACTTTTAGCATTCTCCCCTTATGGAGCAGAAACAGACCTGCTTCAGTTCCGACGAAAATTGAATCCTTGTCTAAAGCGAGCATTGAGAAAACATTGGAGGTTAATCTGTCTTCGCCGGTTATAAGATTTGTGATCCGCGATTTCTCAATATCGAGGAGACCGAGAGGGGATGCCGCGTATAACTTGTTATTGAACCTGAACAGTTTTCTGAAATTCGTTTTCCTGAATTCCGCGTTAAGAAGATGAAGCTCACTACCTTTTAGTGTGTAAATATTCTCATCGGTGGTAACAAGAAGCCCGAGGGTGTTGTCCGAAAGTACGGAAGTGACCGGGCGACCGGTTTTGGCAACCCTTGTGAAACTCCCCGAAGGGTCGATCTTCACGAGTCCGAAATATCCGCAGGCAGCCCAGATATTACCGTCTTTATCCACTTCAAGATCAAGCACTCTTGAGGCCTGGAACTCTTCGGCGGTTTGGCGAAGGAAGTTGACAGCTTTGAATTTTCCGTTCGAAAAAACGGTAAAACCCGTATTGTGCCCGAAAATGAAATTGCCTGGCGAGAACTCTACAGCCGCGGTAACCTCGTCTTCGAGAAGTCCGTCCTGCTGATAATAATTGTTAAAAGGGTGATATGTAATTTTATCTATTCCGCGCAGATCACTTATCCACACGTTTCCCTCGGCATCAACATAGACGGAAGTGGCACCTTCGGAGGTAAATCCGTTTTCTTTTCTGGCAGGGGTGAGTGTGCCCGACCCGGTATTGTAGAAGAAGTTGAGAAATTTATTCCCAAAGAATATATTTCCGTTCAGATCCTCGGTAATATAATAGAAGTGTTGGGTGGTCGCGACATCAACCTTCACTTCAGCATCGAATTTCTTCAGGTTTCCATCCTTTATCTCACCGATCCACCGGGTTGCCAGCACTAATAACCGGGGTACCGCGGGAGGTGACGCGATCTCTTTGACCGCCAACAGTTTGGAAGTGATGCCGAAAAGTTGATGGGTGATTGATACTTCACCCGTTTTTGTGAACGACAACCTTGAAAGTCCCTCAGAACCCGCGAGGTAGAACATATCACCGGAACACTCAACCGAAAGAAAGGTTTGTTCTCCTGTGTTTATCTCACTCCATTTGCCATTGAATGAGGCGAACAAGCTTTTTTCAGTGGTAATAACCACCATTGTATTTCCACCCGTTACTTTAACGGCTGCATCCGTTATCAGTTCAGCCTCAAGCGGTGAGCCAAGCGAAATATTTTCATTTGCCCATCCTTCGCCTCGGTTAACCTTCATTCCGTGAGAGGAGATCAAAGGGATAAGCCACTTGTTATTCTGATCATCGATTATTATTTTTTTGAATCCGGAGTGGTTCTGATTGTCGAGGAGGTTTACATTTTCCCATTTGAAGCCGTCGTAAATCGAAACACCATAGCCTGTGGCGAACCCCATCCTGTTGAGGGAATCCTGCGCGGCGTGGTGTATTTTGTTGGTGGCGAGTCCGTTCCCAAGGTTATAGTGGGTGATTTTAAAATTACCGGGGCGCTGCGCGTAAAGGGCAGTAAAGGTTACTGAAACCACAAGGAGGAATACTGAGAGATATTTACGCAATTGCAATGCATCCAAAAAAAAGATCACCTGACATCAAAACTAATAAAAACCAGTGATATAGTTAGCGCACTTCACGGTTCACTTAAAAAAGAGTAATTTTAAATCTGTGATTAACAGAATTGATCAATAGCCGGCGGTGGGAGCCGCCAAACGGGAGAAGATACAGTATGACGGATCACAAATTCAAGTCTATCAGCGAAATGACGGATGAAGACTACCGGGCGGTGGGCTTCAAGTCGGGGCTGGAAGTGCACCAGCAATTATTAACCGAAAAAAAGCTTTTCTGCAGATGCCCCGCGGGAAGGTACAGCGAAAACTACAATGCCGAGATACTCCGGCACATGCGCCCGACCCTCTCAGAACTGGGAGAGTACGACGGCACCGCGCTCATGGAGTTCAAAACCAAAAAAGAGATAATCTACCGGATAAACCGTGAAACCGTCTGCACTTACGAGATGGATGACACGCCCCCCTTTGAAATTAATGACGAAGCCCTCGATATAGCCTTCGGGATCGGGATGATCTACGGCTCATCGATGGTTGATGAAGTGCATATCGCGCGGAAGCAGTACCTCGACGGCAGCATCCCCACGGGGTTCCAGCGGACGGCGATAGTCTGCCTTGACGGCAGCATCCCCTTCAAAGACCGCGAGATTCAGGTGATCCTGCTCTCGATCGAGGAAGATTCGTGCCGCGAGGTCAGCGATATTGGCCACCGCCGCACCTACATAACCGACCGGCTCGGCATGCCCCTGATAGAGACCGTTACGGGTCCCGACATGCGCACACCTCAGGAAGTGGCGGAAGTGGGTGAACTGATCCGCCGGATTGCCAGAAGCACGGGGAAGGTACGCACCGGAATAGGTGCCGCCCGTCAGGATGTTAATGTGAGCGTAACCGGGGGAACCCGCATCGAAATTAAAGGTGTGCCGCGGATACCCCTGATCCCGCTTCTAACCTACAACGAAGCGATGAGGCAGTGGAACCTCCTCCGCCTAAGGGACGAACTCCACAGAAGGGGGATAACCCCGGAGACATTCACGGCTACAACCACCGATGTAACAAAGATTTTAAGAAAAACCCGATACCAGCCGATAACCGGCGCCGTCACTTCAGGGATGAAGATAATGTGTGTACTGCTCAAGGGGTACCGCGGGCTTTTAAGATGGGAGACACAGACCGATACCCACTTCTCGAGGGAGATATCCGACAGGGTAAGGGTTATTTCGTGTCTTACCACTCTTCCAAACATAATTCACTCCGACAGTCCGAGCGAAACCATCGCTTCCTCTGAGTGGAGCGCGCTGAAGAAAACGGTCGGTGCCACCGAGGAAGATGTGATCGTTCTCGTCTGGGGTGACGAAACCGACGCTCCCGCGGGGGCGAACGAAGTGGTTATCAGGGCGAAGGAGGCCACCATCGGCGTTCCCTCCGAAACCCGGCAGGCACTTCGCGACGGCACCAACGGTTTTGAGAGAATACTCCCCGGACCCGACAGGATGTACCCCGATACCGATCTTCCGCCTAAAAAGATCACGCCTGAACGGCTGGCGAAGATCAGGGCGGGCCTCCCGACCCCCGTATGGGAGAGGGAAAAGAAGTACCACGATCTTGGCATCCCCCTCCACAGGGCTAAAACGCTTGCGGTCTCCCCGTACGCGAAGGTGTTCGAGGAGGCAACAGGAAACCAGGGTCTGAACCCCCGGTTCGTCTCTGAACTCTTGGTTGACAGGATAAAACCGTTGAAAAGAAAACTTGGCAGGAACTTAAAATTTACCCCTGAGCTCGCGGGTTCACTCCTGAAGAACTTCGCTGAGGGGAAGATACTTCGCGATCCCCTCTTCTTCATGATGGCGGCCGCCTCACAGACGGGTGAGCTACCGGTAGAAGCCGCGGGACCACCCGCCACCACTTCCGAAATTAAAGAAGTGGTTAAAGCCGCGGCCGGATCAGTTGCAAAAATGGAATTGAGGGATCCCGCCAACGGCATGCGCCTCGCGATGGGTATTGCCATGGCTGAACTGAGGTTCAAGGCAAACGGCAAGGATGTTAAAGCTCTGGTTGAGGAGGTGTACAATGGCTGATAACGATTACAAAGGCTACCGCGGCGAAGCCCTCGGGGTGCTGAAGAACTACTCCGCCATGATCTGGAGCGATGTCGAGGTGGAAACAGAGGCCGGAACCTATAAAGGGATCGTCCTCCCCCGCTCTGAAACCGCCGACGACAAGCACATTGTGATAAAATTAAGATCGGGCTACAACATCGGAATTGCCGCCGAAAGGATAACGAACATCGGAATTGGCGGCCGGAAGGAAGCCCACTACAAGATACCCGAGAAGGAATTCCCCTACGACCCGAAGAAACCGAGGGTGAAACTCCTCGGCACGGGAGGCACCATCGCCAGCCGGCTCGACTACAGAACGGGCGCCGTGATCCCCGCCTTCTCGCCGGGTGAGCTTTACGGCTCAGTGCCCGAACTCGCCGATATCTGCAACCTCGAGACCGAAAAACTTTACGGCGTGTTCAGCGAGAACATGGGTCCCGAGCAGTGGATTGGCACCGCTCAGGCCATCGGCCGCGAGATAGAAAAGGGCGTTCAGGGTATCGTTATCGGGCACGGTACCGATACGATGCACCACACCGCCGCGATACTTTCATTCATGGTTCAGAACTCACCCGTGCCGATCGTTATGGTCGGTTCCCAGCGTTCGAGCGACCGTCCATCATCCGACGCCGCGCTTAACCTGATGCACAGCGTAAAGACCGCTGCCGAAAGCGACATGGCCGAAGTGATGGTCTGCATGTTTGGCCCCACTTCCGATGAATACGGTCTCCTTCACCGGGGAACCCGGGTGCGGAAGATGCACTCGAGCTACCGCTCAACTTTCAGAACCATCGGCGATATCCCTATCGGCATGGTAAGCCGCGAGAAGATAACACCCCTCAGGGCTGACTATAAAAAGAGGCGGCACGATAAAAATGTGGTGATCAACACCGCGTTCGAGGAGAAGGTCGGCATAGTTTACTACTACCCGAACATGAAGCCCGACATGATCGATTCGATGATCGAGAACGGTTACCGCGGCATTGTTATCGCGGGAACGGGCCTCGGCCATGTGAACAAACCCCTCTATCCCGCTCTTAAAAGGGCGAAGGAGAAAGGAGTAGCCATCTACATGACGGTGCAGACCCTCTGGGGCTATGTGCAGATGTATGTTTACGATACGGGTCGCGACATGATGGAGCTCGGCGTGGTTCCCTGCGCCAACATGCTCCCGGAAGTGGCGTACATGAAACTCGGCTGGGCACTCGGCCAGACCGACGACCTCACCCGCGTAAAAGAGATTATGCTAACCCCCATCGCCGGTGAAATTACCGAGCGCGAACCGAGCAACGGATACCTCATCTTCCAGGGTGGGATACCGGAGGTGGAGGAGTATATTTCGAGATATAGGAAATAGTTTTTAGCTATTAGCTAATTAGTTATTAGCTATTAGTGATGATCTGCCTGCAACAACAGGAGACTAAAATGGCTAATGCAGAAAAATGGAATTAGCTATTAGCTATTAGTGATGATCCGCATGCAACTGAATTAAATTTAGAGGTTCCCCTTTGCCGGGGAACCTCTTTCAATATTTAGTCGCGTGAGCCGTTCTTAAGTTCATTGGCCAGGGGGAGGGCCTTGTAAACTTTCAGTATGGCTTCGTACATCCCTTTTGAATCGACACCGACGGTGCGGTTAACTTCCGGGAGGTAGATGAAGTTTCCCATGAGCGACTCGATGTTGCCGTCGAACGCGAGACCGATAACCTCGGCATTCCTGTTGATAATCGCGCTGCCTGAGTTGCCGCCCACGATATCGTTGGTGGAAACAAAGTTGAACGGTGTTGAGAGATCGAGGCCTTCGGGAACCTTCTCCCATCTTTCGGGCAGGTTGAAGGGGTACTTTCCGTTGTTTGAGAAGAACCTGTCGTAGAGCCCATAAAATGTGGTTTTTACAGGTGCCACGGTTCCGTTGTAGTTATAGCCCTGCATCAGTCCATCGCTTATACGGAGGGTTCTGTTGGCATCGGGTGAAATGGAGGGTCCGTACATTTTGTAGATTATCTGACCGACGAGACCGAAAGTGAGGTTCTCGGTATCAGTTATCTCCTTCTGTTTTGCCCTTAGATCGTCAACCACGGTTTTGTATTTCGCGAAATGAGCGACGAAGGGATCGTTGAGGGAGAGAATCTCTTCGGGAGTCATTGTGAAGAACTTCTGAACTGTAGCCGCGTCCTTAAAGAGTGAGGAGGCAATAAGCCTTTTCGCGGCCGTTCCCGTCTCTTCACCTTTGAAGAGGTGCGCGGCGTATTCGTGATCAGCGCCCGAGTTCAGTTTTATATACTCAAGGTTGATAATCATCTTCTCTTCTTCGAGTACGGGGTCAAAGTTTTTCGGGAAGATGTTGGCGATGAAATCTTTGTACCTTTTGGTCTTAAGTGTGGTATCGCGTTTCTCTTCCGGGAGCTGCATCTGGGTGGCGTACCTTACCAGTTCGTTCGCGATCACCCAATAGCGGGAAGAATAAGTGTTGTTAACGAAGAAGGGGGCGATCTTTTTGTCGATCTCCGCCATTTCAGCCCTGGTTGTGGCAATACTTCTCCAGACATCACCGTAGGTGTTTTTTAGTTCCGGGTTTGAGTTAACGAACTCGACCGCTTTTCTTTCGAAATCTTTTTTCCTCGCCATCAGGTAAGGGTCGTTAAGGGCTTTGTAGG
>JAEYUD010000213.1 GCA_023433685.1 Bacteroidota bacterium | reverse complement strand
CCGGGACATCTCAAGCCTTTCTGGAGCAAACCAATCCTGAAATTGCACTGATCAGCGCTGGGGCAGGAAACAGATTCCGCCATCCCCACCCGGAAGTGATCGACAGGCTTGATGACGCCGGGATCAGAGTTTTAAGAACTGATCTCGAGGGTTGCTTTGTTATTCAGATAGATTCAAATAAAATTTCACAAATAGACTGGAGATAGTGTAGTTTGACAACAATCGGGTTCCTCGGCGGAGGCCAGCTTGCCAAAATGTCCGCGCTTGCGGCGTACCGGATGGGTTTTAAGGTAGCGGTTTTTGAATCAAAAGCAGATTCACCCGCCGGTATGATGACCAAACTTGACTTCACCGGCGACATGTCTGATGACAAAACCCTTGCGGATTTCGCGAGTGTTTGCGATATTATTACACTTGAAAATGAGTTTGTAAATCCTGAGCGGCTGCGCTTCATCGAATCACTTGGCAAGCCAGTCTTCCCTTCCCCCGAAACCATTGAGCTTATTCAGGATAAACTTATCCAGAAACAGACTTTAAAAAATCACGGGCTCCCAGTCCCCGGTTTTATCGCTTTATCCGGAAACGAGACATACGCGCAAGTAGCAGAAGAACTTGGCACCTCGTTTATCCTGAAATCAAGGAAAATGGGCTATGATGGTTACGGGAACCACTTCGTCAGCAATGAGTCCGAAATGCTCGAGGGGATGAAGAAACTTACCGGAAGACACTCTTCGGTTATGGCGGAAAAAGTTGTCGAATTCACAAAAGAACTCGCGGTGATGGTGGCGGTAAATTCACATGAATTGGCAGCCTATCCGGTGGTTGAGACAATCCAGGAAGACCATATCTGCAAATTCGTGATCGCTCCCGCGGATATCCCCGGAGCTATTGCTGAGAAAGCAGCCAAAATCGCTTCTGAAGCCGTTAAAAGCGTTAAAGGTAAAGGTATCTTCGGCGTGGAACTTTTCCTGACCGCCGAAGGAGAGATCCTGATTAACGAAATGGCACCAAGGCCCCATAATTCAGGACATTACACCATTGAAGGGTGCACAACTTCACAATTCGAGAACCACATCCGGGCAATCCTGGAACTGCCATTAGGATGGACCAATCTTGTAAAACCATGCGCGGTCATGGTTAACACTCTCGGCAAACATGACGGTGAGGGGAAAATATTCAATTTGAGTGAAATTCTTTTCAAACCGGATGTTCACCTTCACTTCTACGGCAAGAAGGAATCACGAATAGTGCGTAAGATGGGGCACATTACAAAAATTGGTGACAACCCGGTAAAAATAATGAGCGAATTAACCGAATTGGAGCGAAAAATTAGAATCGGAAAGGATAAATAGATGAAAAGTCCATCCCCGCTTGTTGGAATTATAATGGGTAGCGACTCAGACCTCCCCGTAATGGAAGAAGCCGCAAAGATTCTGAAAGAATTCGGTGTTGAATACGAGCTTAAAATTGTATCTGCTCACAGAACCCCCTCTTTAATGTCAGAGTATGCCACGAATGCTCATAAACGGGGCATTAAGGTTATCATCGCGGGGGCAGGCGGCGCGGCGCACCTTCCGGGAATGACTGCTGCTTATTCACCTCTTCCTGTGATCGGTGTTCCGGTGAAACTCAAATCGCTGGACGGACTCGATTCACTTCTCTCGATCGTCCAAATGCCGGGAGGGGTGCCGGTGGCTACCGTGGCTATAAACCAGGCCAAAAACGCGGGGCTCCTCGCGGTACAGATTCTGGCAACATCCGTCCCTGAACTGATGGAGCGGATAGTAGCCTACAAAAATTCCTTAAGTGAAATGGTGCTTGAGAAGAATAGAAAACTTGGGAGTTAAATTACCGCGCTTTCGGAGTAAAATACACTTCCCGAATCAGAATCTATCTCCACTTTTATCCCAAAAGGCAAAGTGAACATATCTTTGATGTGTCCAAACGGGAAGTTGGTGACCACCGGTTTTTCTATCATTGAAATATAATCTTCAAAAACCTCACTTTGGGTCAGCGTTGGTCCGTCACTCGGGTCACCCTCGGTGAACTTGCCGAATACAAATCCCGCTGCTTTCTCGAAATAGCCCGCCAGCCGTAAATTGTTCAGAAACCTGTCGATCCTGTACGGGGGCTCCGAAACGTCTTCAAAAAAGAATATTTTTCCTTCGGGCGATGGAAGATATTTGCTCCCCATTATACCGCAATAGACCGCCAGATTTCCGCCTGCCGATATACCGGAGGCCCGTCCCTTTCTGTTGCCTGACATTGTTTCACCGGTCGGAGGGATCACTTCCCCGTTCCAGCCTTCACTCACCACTTTAAAATAATTGTCGATAGTGTAACCGGATAATTCACCCGCGAAATCAACCGCCGACATCGGACCTGAAAATGTAACCAGCGACGATTGCGTGAGCATTGCCATCTGAAGAGTGGTGATATCGCTGTATCCCGTAAAAATCTTGGGAT
Organism: Bacteroidota bacterium; assembly: GCA_023433685.1. Lineage (GTDB taxonomy): Bacteria > Bacteroidota > Ignavibacteria > Ignavibacteriales > Ignavibacteriaceae > UTCHB3. Next base: position 5,770 of record JAEYUD010000213.1, on the reverse strand, counting down.
TTCTGCCCGCTAAGCCAAAATCAAGGCCAGGGAGCAATCTTCCGGCCCCATATCCACCCCTCATTGAGATGATCGCTTTGATATCCGGGTTACCAAATGCCTCGTGAATATCGTTGGCACGATCCCGGTCGGTGCCCGCGAGGTAGCCCCTCCGTTTACCGGCGTTAGGCATCACGATTGTTCTGTAACCCCTTTCATGTAAATAATTTATGCCTGCTTCTATTCTTTCCTGTTTGGCAGGCGCGGAGGCAGGTGTGATCAAAGCGATCAGATCACCTTCCCGCAGTCTTCTTGGCTTCATGTTTAGTCTCAATGTTAATTTTTCGTAAAAAATCGTATTTGAATTGATTGACAATTCATTAATCAGTAATTTTACATTTCTCATTAATAATTTAAGGCGATCACGGCTTTGAGGCAAGTTCTCGCAAGAAAAAGAAATATTTTATTCATTGGCGGTTCTCTGAACCAAACCACAATGATGCACAAAATATCAAAGCATTTTCCGTCAGCCGATCTCTACTTCACACCCTATTACGGTGAAGGATATATCCACCTTCTACGAAGGGCCGGCTTGCTCGATTTCTCGATACTTGGTGGCAAGTTTTTCGAAACCACAATGAATTATTTTAAGGAGAATGATCTCAAGGTTGACTACCGGGGGAAATCCCGTGAGTATGATCTTGTATTCACTTGTCAGGATCTCATCCTGCCGAAGAATATCAGAAGGTCCAGGGTTGTGCTCGTCCAGGAAGGGATGACCGATCCCGAGAATCTCGTCTATTATTTGGTTAAATACTTGAAATTACCGCGATATTTCGCCAGCACTTCCGTAACCGGTCTTTCTCACGGTTACGATAGATTTTGTGTTGCTTCTGAGGGCTACCGGGAACACTTCATCAAAAAAGGTGTTAAACCCGAAAAAATTACCGTGACAGGGATCCCGAATTTTGATGACTGTGAACAGTTTCTGAACAACAGTTTCCCCCACAAGAACTTTGTTCTCGTCGCCACTTCCGACGCGCGTGAAACATGGAAATTTGAGAACAGAAAGGCTTTCATTCTCGAGGCTGTAAAGATAGCAGAGGGAAGAAAATTGATTTTCAAACTTCATCCCAACGAAAATGTTGAACGCGCCACCGCCGAGATCAATAAATTCGCTCCCGGTGCCTTGGTTTACAGTTCGGGGAAAATTGAAGAAATGATCGCAAACTCTGACGTACTCATCACGAAATACTCCTCCACTGTTTATGTGGGGCTTGCGCTGGGAAAAGAAGTTCATTCATATTTTAACATCGAAGAACTCAAACGAATGATGCCCATTCAGAATGGTGGCGACTCAGCGAGAAGAATTGCCAAAGTAGGCAAGGAATAACTCGAGACTCCTCTGGATATACTGAAAACCAGAGGAAGGAGCTCCGGAAGAAATTTCAGGAAGAATAACCGGAGAAAAATTTCCATACCATTAGCAACAAATTTTAACAAGTGAGTTGATCAGTTGATCCCTGTTTTGAAAATAGCCACAGTTGTTCAAGCACGCATGTCATCTTCCCGCCTCCCCTTCAAAGTTATGATGTCGCTGGCCGGAAAACCACTCCTCCAACGGTTGATTGAGCGTGTTAATGCTTCCATACTGCATGGAACAGTAATTGTCGCCACTTCCACCGAAACATCCGACGATCCTATTGCAGAGTTTTGTCTGAAAGAAGGCTACAGATGCTACCGTGGCAGCCTCACTGACCTGCTCCAACGGCATCTCAGTGCCGCGGAGAGCGTGGATGCCGATTATGTGCTGAAGATCCCTTCTGACGTTCCATTGATTGATCCTGACGTGATAAATCGAGTGGTGGGATATTTTTTCAGAGATCCCGACAGATTTGACTACGTCTCAAATCTCCACCCACCGACTTATCCCGATGGAAATGATGTTGAGATCATGACTATTGAAGCACTAAGGCGGGCAAATGTGGAGGCTACAAGAGACCTGGAACGCGAACACACAACCCCCTACTTCTGGGAGAACCCTCATCTTTTCCGGATCGGCAATGTTGCATGGGAAACGGGTTTTGATTACTCAATGTCACACAGGTGGACCATTGACTACGAAGAGGATTACCTCTTCATAAAAACTGTTTATGATGAACTTTGGAGGCCCAACGGGCACTTCTCGCTCATCGACATACTTAATCTGATTGACAGGAAGCCCTCAATCGCGGCAATAAACAGAAAATTCGCGGGTGTTAACTGGTACCGGCATCACTTGGGAGAATTGCGCACGGTCTCCGGTGAACAAACCAAGGTTATCTAAAATTTCAAATATTGAAAGTATAAAAATGAGCAATAAAATAGCTTTTAACGAGAATTACCCTGATATTACAGAGTCAAACAAACTGTATGAACGCTCAAAAGGTCTCATACCTGCCTTCACACAAACCCTCGCAAAAGGCCCCGCGCAATACGTGAACGGTGTGGCTCCAAAGTACCTGCAAAAGGGAAAAAACGCCCACGTTTGGGATGTTGACGGAAATGAATATATCGATCTGAACATGGCTATCGGTCCCCTTTCAATAGGTTACGCGATTCCGGAGATCGATGAGGCGATTAAAGCTCAGCTTGAAGATGGAATAACTTTTTCACTCATGCACCCTCTTGAAGTGGAAGTGGCGGAACTGATTCGCGAAGTGGTGCCAAACGCCCAGTCAGTCAGGTACAGTAAGACAGGTGCCGACGTGGTGAGTGCCGCTGTCAGGCTCGCGCGAGCATACACTAAAAAGAACAAAGTGCTCTGCTGTGGATATCACGGGTGGCACGACTGGTACATCGCGGTTACCGACCGGAATGCCGGGATTCCACAAGTGATCGAAGATATGAGCTTTACGTTCAATTATAACGATATTCAATCCGTTATCGACTCGATTGACGAAGACGTGGCATGCGTAATTCTTGAACCTTTCGTGTTTCAGGAGCCGAAGAACAACTTCCTGCATGAACTTAGAAAAATTTGCGACGAAAAGAATATCCTGCTTGTTTTCGATGAGATGTGGACGGGGTTCAGGGTGGCTCTCGGTGGCGCGCAGGAGTATTTCGGTGTGAATGCTGATATGGCACTTTTCTCAAAAGCGGTGGCGAATGGTATGCCAATTGGCATTCTAACCGGCAGGCAGGATATCATGTCGCTACTTGACAAGGAAGTCTTCTTCTTCACTACCTTCGGTGGTGAGGCACTCTCACTGGCAGCCGCGAAAGCGACCATTGAATTCATGAGAAAACACAAAGCTCAGAAAGTGATCGCGGAAAAAGGGAAAAAACTGAAAGACGGCTATAACAGCATCGCCCAGGAACTTGGGATGAACTACACTTCCTGTTCAGGTTTCGATTGCAGAACCATCATGACATTCGATGCATCTGCGGGTGATCCACTTGAAATGAAGTCACTCGTACAGCAGGAGATGATAAAACGTGGAGTGCTTTGGGGAGGATTCCATAACGTGAGCTATTCACTCACCAATGAAGATATCGAGCACGTGATTGCCTGCTATCGTGAAGTGTTACCTTTACTGAAAAAAGCGGTTGATGAAGGAAAAGTAAAAGAATTGCTGCGTGGAGAACCTGTGGGCCCGGTCTTCAGGAAAACATCAAATTTCAACATGAAACCGAAGAACAAGGCATAACATGGGTGAACTATTTGATCTCCACGGCAAAGTGGCAATTGTTACAGGCTCACTCGGACTTATCGGCAAGAACCACTGTCAGGCCCTCGTGGAAGCAGGTGCTGACCTTGTTGTCACTGATGTTAACGGTGATGAGTGTGAAAAATTCGCGGATTTTCTCTCCGGTTCATTCAGTGACAGAAAAATTCGCGGATTTGGTGCGGATATCACCTCTCCTCAGGATGTGGAAAAACTGCGTGATTTTACCTTGGCAGAATTCGGAACAGTTGACATACTTGTAAACAACGCGGCCATAAATGATAAATTTGAGGACCCGGCCGCGCTTTTTGAGCAATCAAAATTCGAGAACTATCCGCTTGAACTTTGGAATCAGTCGATCAATGTAAACGTTACGGGAATGTTCCTCTGCTCTCAGATCATTGGTAAAGTAATGGCTGACAAAGGCAAAGGAAGCATTATTAATGTTGCCTCAACTTATGGAGTTGTGGCTCCAAATCAAGACCTCTACATCGACGAAAAAGGTGTCCAAAAATTCTACAAAACCCCTGCCTACCCTGTTACCAAGGGCGCGGTAATATCATTCACAAGGTTCCTCGCCGCTTACTGGGGGGAAAAAGGTGTGCGGGTTAACACGCTGACACCCGGTGGAGTTGAGAACAGCCAGGATCAGTTTTTTATTAATGAATATTCAAAACGCACACCACTGAAACGGATGGCGCGACCGGATGATTACAAAGGCGCGCTTGTGTTTCTGGCTTCGGACGCGTCTTCTTACATGACAGGGTCAAATCTCGTGGTTGATGGAGGATTTACAATATGGTAGACTTAAAAGGGTTGAAAATACCGGTCGAAGAAGCTAAACGCAGGGCTTCAAAACTTAAGATCATTATAACCGACGTTGATGGTGTTCTTACGGATACAGGGGTGTTTTACGGCGCCGAAGGTGAAGTCATGAAACGGTTTTCAATCCGTGACGGAATGGGTGTCGAACGCCTAAGAACGGTGTGTGGTATTGACACGGGAATAATGACAGGAGAAAATTCCCTCGCCGTTACCAAAAGAGCCGAAAAATTGAAGATTACCAACTATTTCCCCGGCATTAAAGACAAACGGTCGGTGTTCAAGGAAATAGTAGCTTCCGGGGCATTCGCGGCGGATGAAATCGCTTTTATCGGCGACGATTACAATGATACAGGTATAATCGATGAAGCGATATTTACTGCTTCACCTGCTGATGGAATGCCCTACATCAGATCATTGGTCGATTATGTCTGCGCCACCAATGCCGGGTATGGTGCCTTCAGAGACTTTGCTGAATTGATAATTTATCTTAGAGGAATGGATGAAAAGTGAAAGACTGTTGAAGATCGGTGACCGTTTTATCGGAGACGGACAACCTTGTTTTGTGATTGCCGAGATCGGGATCAATCACAATGGATCGGTTGATAACGCGAAGAAACTTATCGACGGTGCGGCGCTGGCCGGATGTGATGCGGTTAAATTCCAGAAAAGAACACCTGAGATCTGCGTTCCAAAGGAGCAGTGGGGCATTGAACGTGATACCCCATGGGGCAGGATGACTTACATCGACTACCGCCACAGGATGGAGTTCACTCATGATCAATTCGGCGAAATTGTTGAACATTGCCGTGATAAAGGGATCGAGTGGTTCGCCTCTTGTTGGGATGAGGAGGCTCTCGATTTTATTGAACAGTTCGATCCTCATCTCTATAAAATTGCTTCGGCTTCGCTGACTGACACTTCCCTCCTCCTGAAGCACCGGAGATTGGGTAAACCCGTGATAATCTCAACAGGGATGTCGACAATTGAAGAAATTGAAACAGCGGTCGCGACATTTGGCTTGGAGAATCTCGCGCTCGCGCATGCGACCTCGACCTACCCCTGTCCGTTGAACGAACTGAATCTTAAGATGATCAACACCCTGAAAAACATGTATCCCACAACTGTCATCGGATATTCGGGACATGAAACAGGTCTCGCTCCGAGTGAAGCAGCGGTTGCAATGGGAGCCGCTTTCGTAGAAAGACACATAACCCTCGACAGGGCAATGTGGGGAACGGACCAGGCGGCATCTGTTGAAG
>JAEYUD010000030.1 GCA_023433685.1 Bacteroidota bacterium | reverse complement strand
CTCCGAGACTCCGCGACTCTGTGACTTCGAGACTTCGAGACTCCGGGACTTATTGGGGAGAATTAAACTTTTTATCGTAAAATTGCATTTGGTAAAAGTAGATTTACAAATAAACGGACCAAATGTTTTCAATATTGTTGTCGGTTTTGCTCGTCTTTGTGTTGGGAATGCTTGTCACGCTTGCAGAGACGGTGTTGCTTGCTTATCCTGAGGATGAGAGGCCGGGAGAAGACGATCCGAACATCGAAAAACTTGAGCGATTTCAGGACGCGGCGCATAGTATGAATGAAACCGCCGAGATTCTTCGCTACGCGATTTTCTCGGTAGGCCTGATAATTATCGAGAGTTTCCTTCTCGACTATCTGCATGATATCGGCCTCAACATCCACGGATACGGATGGTGGTTTCCGGTGGTTATCTCATCCGTGCCGGTGGCATCACTGTTCTGGCTTTTTGCCATCTATATCCCTCGTGGATTCGGTGAAAAATACGCACAAAATCTCGTGCCCTTCATTTATTATATCCTTTTATTCATCGATCTCACCGGCAGGATTTTCACCACCACCCTGAAAGCGATCGCGAAACCGTTCCTTAAACCGTTCGGAGCGGAGCCAAACTATTCGATAACATTGGTATCTGAGGAACACATCAAAAAACTTCTTGATGCAGGACTTGAAAAAGGGGAGTTGGAAGAGGAGGAACACGAGATACTCGAGAATGTTCTTGAATTCCGTGATCTTACAGCTTATGATGTAATGATCCCAAGAACTGAAATGGCAGCGGTTGAACTGACAGGCGATCCGGAGGTGGATTTTAAGGCAGTGATACGGACAGGCTACAATTCAGTGCCGATATTTGAAGACTCGCTCGATAATATTACGGGGATAGTCAACGTAAAAGAATTGATGCGTTACTACATTATAAACAACGACTATGAAATAAAAAGGGCGATCAGACCCGCTCACTTTGTGCCGGAGACCAAGTATATTTCAGAGATACTCAAGGAAATGCAGCTTAAGGGAATAAGAGCTGCCATAGTTGCCGATGAGTATGGGGGAACCGAGGGGATAATAAAGCTTGAAGATATCCTCGGTGAGATAGTGGGGGATATAACATATCAATCAGAAGGTGAACCCGCGGAAGTTTCCGCTATGCCTGACGGTTCATGGATAGTCCTCGGGAACATGAGCATTACAGACCTTAACGATCACTTCGCGAGCGACTTCCCTGAATCGGAGGAATATACCACACTCGCCGGATTTGTTTCTGATATCACCGGTAAGATCCTGAATCCGGGAGACAAGGTACAGTTCGAAGGGTATACCATCGAGCTTACCAAGCGTGTAAAGAACAAAATGGCAGAGTTCAGACTAACTAAGCAACCGGTTTAACCACGTCACCTATCAGTTTTATCAGCTCATTCCTGCTGAAGGGTTTTGAGAGGTAATGGCTGCAACCCTGCGAGAGGAACATCTCTTTATCACCGGGCAGGGCGAGGGCCGTTAACGCGATTATTGGCGTGTCGCGGTAGCTTTCCATTTCACGCAGTTTTTTTGTGAGCTCGATACCGTTCATACCCGGTCCCAGATTGATATCAATTAAAAATCCATCATACCGGTTATTTGCGACGAGCTCAAGTGCCACTTCTGCAGATGGCACTGAATCGAGATGTACCACCTTCCCCAGTGAAAACGCTACAAGATCACGGTTCAGTTTCTCATCTTCCACATAAAGGATTTTAGGTTTAAATTCAGTCGATTCTTGCACCGGGGCTTCTGATTGCATATTAGTGCCCCGGGTTTGAGTTGAAACAATTCTGTCACCCTGAACTGTGGAGAGTGTAAGTGTAAAGGTTGACCCTTTCCCTTTTTCACTGGAAAAATCTATTTTCCCACCCATTTTTTCGATGAATCTTTTGGCTATCGTAAGGCCGAGTCCGGTACCTTCGTATCCTCTGTTCATCCCCTCGCTTTCCTGCCTGAACTCCTCCCAGATCACTTTATAGTTTTTCGGGCTTATTCCGATCCCGGTGTCGATAACCGCGACATCTATAAGATATTCACCATTACTAATTCTGTTAGAGACGTGAACCGATACCGACCCGGTGGCGGTGAATTTGATCGCGTTATCAACAAGATGGCTCAAAGCTTGTCTGAACAATTGCGGATCGATTGTGGCAACTGTCCGGTCCGCGCTAATTATTGACTTGAAAGTAAGCCCCCTGTCTTCGGCGATACGTGAAAAGTAATTGCCAACAATTTGAATAATCTCTTTAATGTCGGTCTTTTCCATTCTTGGATTAAACGATTCACTTTCAATCTTGGAAAGATCGAGTATGGAGTTTAGCGTTTGGCCCAGCCTTTGACCCGAGAGCAATATTTTTTCAAGGAGTTCTTTTTGATCATCGTCAACAGGAGTGTTTTGCAACAGCTCCGTATATCCAATAATTCCTGTCAGGGGTGTTCTTATCTCATGGCTCATGTTTCTGAGGAAGTGTGACTTCAGACTATTGAGTTCTTCAGACCTCACTTTGGCTTCGATCAGCCCCTCTTCGTATTTCTTTCTCTCAGAGATGTCAATTGCTATAAGTACAGAGCCATTGATGTTTCCATCGTTGTCTTTCATCATTGAGCCGGAGAGGATCACAGGATTTTCACTTCCGTCTTTTCCGATCAGCACTGTTTCACTTCCGGGTGAACATGGCTCACCGGACACGGAAATTGTATTGTACCAGTCACTGAATGAATTACCGGGGAAAAATTGCCTGATCGACAATTCTGATATTTCATCAGGTGTGAAACCAAGCATTCGGCAAGCCGACTTGTTCGCGCGGGTGATCTTGCCTTCAAGATCGATCACTATCAATGAATCACTGATGGCCCCCACGACACTTTCAAGGTAATTCTTTGAGTGTTCTATCTCGAGGCTCTCGCGAAGAAGTTCTTTCTGCCTGTCGAGTTCAAGAAATATTTCCACTTTTCTAACGAGGTAGTAAGGGTTGAATGGTTTCGTCATAAAGTCGACCGCGCCCGACTCATACCCCTTGAAGACATGGTACTCATCGGAATAAACCGCGGAGAGGAAGATGACAGGAAGTGACTCGGTTTTCTTTTCACCTCTTATATACTCTGCCAGTTCATACCCGTCCATTACCGGCATCTGGACGTCAATGATCGCGAGGGCAAAGTCGTTATTTAACACGGCTATCAAGGCATCGTTTCCGCTTGACGCGCGTATCACATTTACATTCAAGTCTGCAAGAACTCTTTCAAGTGAGATCAGGTTGGCTTCGATGTCATCAACAATAAGAATTTTTTGTCTTGTCATGGGTTTTGTGTCATTTAATTTCATTTCCACCGGTTAAATCGATCAGCTTCGCGATGATCATTTCAGGGGATAATACGAGTTTAATCTTGCCTGTGTTTATAGCTGATTGCGGCATTAACGGGAATTCTGCCGTTTCCGGGTCCTGGGCTATGGTAAGCCCTCCCATGCTTGAAATTGCTGCAATTCCTTTTGCGCCGTCGCTGTTTGCCCCGGTCAGAATTATTCCAACCAATTCTTCACGGTAAACTCTTGCCGCCGACTCAAAAAGAACATCGATGGAAGGCCGGGAATAATTCACTTTCATATCAGTTGAAAGTGATAAACAGTCTCTATTTTCAACCATTAAATGATAATTTGGTGGTGCAATATAGCAACAGCCGGGCAGTATTCGTGTTTTATCTTCTGCTTCAATAACACGCATGTCTGTAACTCCCTGGAGCAGTGCAGGCAGAAGGTATTCACCTGAACTCGCGGAATGCTGAACTATGAAAACAGGCACCGGCAATCCGGGTGGCAGGCCTGATATCAAAGTCTGAAGGGCGTGCAATCCACCCGCTGAAGCGCCGATAACAATTGCTTTCATGAGCCGCTTTCAACCCTCTCTGAAACCGGGTATTTTTTCCTGAAAATTCTTTCCCTGTCGTTAATAACCTGAAAATCGTTCACCACGCTGCTGTAGCGGAGTGATTCCTTGCTCCCGAGGCAGAGGAAACCACCCTGGATCAGACTGTTACTGAAGAGTTCAAGAACCCTGTTCTGTAGTTCCTTGTTGAAGTAGATCAACACATTCCTGCACAAGATCAGGTGCATCTCACCAAAGATACCATCGAGAACGAGGTTATGGTTCGCGAAAGTGATGTTCTTCCTGAGGTCTTTTGAAAGCGTGACAGAATGAGCATTTGAGGTAAAATAGTCGGAGAAGGGATTAATTCCACCGGACTCGTGGTACCCGGCAATATACTGTTTCATCTCATCGATGCGGTAGATCCCCGCCCGTGCGACCTCGAGAGCTGAATCGTTGAAGTCAGTGGCGAATATCGTGCACCGATCGTAGATCCCTGCTTCCTTGAGCATTATGGCGGTTGAGTACACTTCTTCACCAGTCGCGCAGCCGGCGTGCCAGATCTTGATGTAGGGGTGTGTTTCAAGCCAGGGGAATACGGTCTCTGCCAGTTGCCTGTAAAATGTGGGGTCTCTGAACATCTCGGTATAAGTGATCGAGAAATGATAAACAAGTCTGCTGAAAAAATCAGTATCGTGTATGGTGAGAGGGATCATTTCCGAGATCGAAGTTAGCCCGGAAATATCCTTGAAGAGATTTGCCCTCCTTAAGAGCGAGGCCCGCGCGTAATTTCTGAAATCGTAGCCATAGCACTTAAGAATAGCCTCCAGCAGGAGGTTTAGTTCAAGATTTTCTTTCTCTATTTTGCCTAACATTTAATTACTCCCGTTTTATCTGTAAAGCCATACCCTCATCAGAGAGAAGAGCCTGTCTATATCAACCGGTTTGGGCAGATAGTCGCTTGCACCGGCGGCAATGCATTGTTCATAATCCTTCCTCATCGCCTTTGCGGTTACGGCGATAACCGGTATTTTGTAGTTCTCTTCCATCTGACGGATTCTGCGGATTGTTTCGTAACCGTCCATAACGGGCATCATTATATCCATCAAGATCAGGTCGATATCTTTCGTTGATTTGATGATTTCGAGAGCCTTTACCCCGTTTTCTGCTTTCAGGATGTTCATCCCTTTCCCGGAGAGAAGTTTCGCGAGGGCGAAGACGTTCCGCATATCATCGTCGACTATCAGCACGGTTTTGTCTCTGAATGGTGCATCGGTTTCGTGCAGATCAATTATCATTTTCCTTTTTTGCTCCGGCAGTTTGTCTATCAACCGGTGGAGGAAGAGGGCTGCCTCATCGAGAAGTCTTTCTTCCGACCGTACCCCTTTAATAATTATCGACTCCGCGTAATGCCTTAACTCGGAATCCTCCTCGCGTGTGAGGTCTTTGCCGGTGTAAACAATAACCGGTGGAAGTGTCAGCTGGTTTTCATCAATAAAGTGAAGGAGTTCGAATCCCGTCATATCGGGCAAACCAAGATCGAGGATCACGAGGTCGTACAAACGCGACTTTAATTCTTCGATTGCTTTTGCACCGGTTCCAACAGAATTTATCTTGACATCGCTGCCTCCAATAAGTTTTGTTATGGCGGTTCTTAGGGAAAGGTGATCTTCGATCAGCAGAATGTCTTTCACATCCTTGTCGTGGAAGCCTTCCACCCGTTTTATCACATCATCGATATCTTCTTTGCCCACCGGCTTGGTGAGAAAGCCTATCGCGCCCTTCTGAAGTGCCGGTCTTGAGTCGGATGAGCCGGTTATAATATGAACAGGGATGTGGCGGGTGGCTGAATTTTCTTTCAGTTGTGAGAGCAGATCAAGCCCGTTAATATCCGGCAGTCCAAGATCAAGCAGAATGCCTATTGGTGAAAACCTGCTTACGAGCGTCAGTCCATCGTTTCCGCTCAGGGCGATCACTGCTTTAAGTCCCTGCTCTTTGCACTGTTTGTAGAGAAGCTCAGCGAAGACG
>JAEYUD010000226.1 GCA_023433685.1 Bacteroidota bacterium | reverse complement strand
TCCGTGTAATCCGTGTATAATCCGTGAAATCAGTGTAACTTTTAAACTATTTATTCAGTATCATTTTAATGGTTTTTTGGGTGTTGCCGGAGATCAAACGGCAGAAATAGATGCCCGAGCCAAGTTTGTTGCCGGCACGGTCGGTTCCGTTCCATTCAACTTCAAAGGTTCCGGGGTTCATCGACTGATTCAAAAGCACCGCCACTTCCTTCCCCTGAACATCGTAAACTTTAATCTTCACGTCGCCCGCGGAAGGGAGGGTAAATCTGATCCTGGTTTCCGGGTTGAACGGATTAGGAAAGTTCTGCAACAATGTAAATGTTCCGGGATTGGAGCCGCTTTCCTTTACGGAAGTGGGACCGGCAGGTGAGGAGAAAACTCCTCTTCCGTGGGTATGAGCAAATATCCTGTCATCTGAAGCCCTGTAGTCAAGATCGAACACAGCAACATTCGGGAGGCTCAAACCATCTCTGAACCAGTTGTTTCCGCCGTCAGTGGTTGTGAAAACACCGAGATCGGTTCCGGCGAAAATCGCTTCGTTTCTTGTCGGGACAACGAGAATCGAATTGACGGGAATATTTGGGAGATTACCCGAGATATTTGACCACGATTCACCATAATTTGTTGTTTTGAACACTTTGTTACCGTCAGCAAATCCCGAGAATGAAACATAAGCTGTCGCGGGGTCCGAGGGATCGATGGCAATTCTCGTGGCGTAGGCCTGTGGTAAACCGTTCTCTCTGAGGGTCCATGAGGTGCCCCCATTGGTGGTAACCTGAACTTTGCCTCCTGTTGTGGCAATATAGATCACATCCGAATTACCTTTGGCGATCGCGAGGGTTGAGATGGTTGCTCCCTCTGTACCAGTTCCGTCCCCGGTCAGGTCACCCGAAATGGGGTTCCAGCTTGCGGCGCGGTCAGTAGTTCTCCATACCCTGTAAGTTCCTCCAATAAGAATATGGGGATTGTTCGGATCCATAATGAAAGGGGTGATGAACAGGGTTCTGTCAGTGGTGCCATCAAAGACACCGGGTCCAACGGGAATTCCGTTCATCGATTTGGTGAAATTGGCTCCACCATCGGTTGATTTATAAAAGCAGAAATTGGTATACTCACCGTAAACGTTATCAGGTTCGTTGTAGTCAACTTCGGTAGCACCGCCGTCACCGCCTATTATTTCAGTCCAGTTGGCGGAGCCGTCGGTGGCGATAGTTCCATTATCCTGGCAACCTCCATAAAGCCTGAAGAGTGCAGGGTGAACGGCACCATAATAAAACTGGGTTATGACAAGTCCGTTATTGAGCGACTTCCAGTCTGAGCCGCCATTATAGCTTCTGTAGACACCACCGTCGTTTCCGGAATAGACCGTGTTGGGATTCAACGGATTAAAAACGATGATGTGGTGATCGGCATGCACAAATTCGGGGGATGTTCTTTCGGCATCCCAGCGGGTGATCTGTGACCACGATGACCCACCATTATCGGTTCCGAAAGCGTCAAGACCCGCCGCGTAAACAATGTTGGAGTTTGTCGGGTGCACTGCCACGATCATGGTGTACCATGCCTGCTGCCCGGTAAAAGTGGGATCACCGGAAGCCGTGGGGCCCGGAATCGCGATATCAGACCAGGAAGAACCACCATTTGTCGATTTTACAAAAGCGCCGCACTGGTTTGAACTCATATCCTGCCCGGAGGCGTAAGCCACAGAAGGATTTGACGGCGAGAAAGCAACCACTAATCTTCCGATGCCTGAACGGGTGAAGCTCTGGGTAAATGAAGTGCCGCCGTTTGTACTGCGGTAGACAACCCCTTGCTGGTACAACCCCTGTGCCACGAGAATTGTTGCCGGGTTGGAGCTTGAAATTGAAATGTCGGAGACATTGGAGTTATCAGGAAGAGTGCGCTGTGAAAAACTCGCGCCACCGTTTGAAGAGTAAAAAAGTCCTGCCCGTGTGGCTGCCCACAAGGTACCGGTGTTTGCATCATACGCAAGTTTGTTCACAAAATAAAAGTTGCTGTTAACTGTCGAGGTCAACTGGGTCCAGCTCGCGCCGCCATCTGTTGTTTTGAAAACACCTTCACCCTGAAGGGCGTCGACATTGTAAAATCCTTCACCGGTACCGGCATAGAGAATATCAGGATTGGCGGGATCGATCACAAGGGCGTTAACAGCGAGATTTTCCATCAGGTCTTTAAGAGGCGACCAGCTTGCTCCGCCATCAGTGGTCTTCCAAACACCTCCACTTGCCGCGCCGATAAAGATAACGTTGGTATCCGCCGGGTGCACAACCATTGCCCTGATCCTGCCACCGATGTTACCTGGACCGTGTGCTGTCCAGCTGAACTCTTCGGCTGATGAGCTCTTCAGGTTAAATTTAGCAATGTGTTCATAAGCTTTTCTGCGCCAGTCAGCAGGGATGGAACCGGTAGCCGACTCTCTCTGCATGATCAGCCATTTAACGGCTTCATCAGGAGAACCATGGTTTTGCTTCTTCTGTTTTTTGCGCTCGACGCGGAATTTTAGAAATTCATCCGCTGAGTAATGTCCGGTCTCTGATGCAGATGACCAGGCAAACCCGAGTGTAATTAGGATAACCACGGCTGAAGCCGCGGCTTTTGCGAGGGTGTTTTTCATTTGTGGCTCCGTTATTGTTCGATTAAACTTCAGAACGGGAAACTCCGGCTCTGATATAGAAAAGTCTATTTTGTTTTGAAATGATGATGGGGATAAATTTTAACTGAATGAACGCAATATAGTGATAAACCGTAAATTTGTTTCGATATTTATTAAAATTTAACAGACATCATTTGCCCCTCACTGAAGAATTTCAGCAAAGATTAACAGACCTAACAGCAGGTGCCATCTCTGCCTCTGAGTTGGAGCAGTTACTAACCCTCCTTGGGCAAAACACGGGGAAGTACCACTTCCACCGGGGGTGTGAGAATAATTTTATCAGGATCATCGAGAGCGGTTTTAACAGGGCTTTACTACTTCGTGATGTGTTGCAGTATCCTCTGCATCTCGAAGTTCTGCTTCTGATATCTGCCAACAGCAACTATCTTACCGATATTCTTGTACGCAATCCGGGTTTTGCTTACCGTCTGTTTGAGCCTTCACACCTTGAATCCGTTCTTGAGCAGGGTTTCTACAGGGATCTGATCTTGAATTCGCTGGTAAACCTCAAGTCGTTCGAATCGCGGGTGAACTCGATCAAGAGCGCCAAGCGCCGCGAGATACTTTCGACCGGCGTAAAAGATATCATGGGGTATCTTGATCTTAAACGGGCGACTGCTGAAATGTCGGTGATTGCCACTGTGCTTTCTGAGGCACTTTTTATGGCAGCTTTTGAGCGAACGCTTCACAAGTATGGGATCCGGCAGTTCAATTTTGGTCATCTGACGGGAATCACACCTCCTCCGGAAAACGGGTCAGAATTACTGCAGAAGCTCTGTTCATTCGCGGTGATATCATTGGGTAAACTCGGGGGAGGTGAGCTGAACTACAGTTCTGACATCGATCTGATAGTTGTATTTGAAGAGAATTTCACCCTTCCAAATGGCAGGGAGTACTTTGAGCTGTTAAATGACACAATTATCCTCTTCACTGAATCTGCAGTTACAATTACGGAAGCGGGATATCTTTTCCGCGTTGATTTCAGGTTGCGCCCTGACGGGCACGCAGCCCCTCTGGCGAGGACACTCCGCGATACCGTCCTCTATTATGAGACACGTGGGGCAAACTGGGAGCGGCAGATGCTTATCAAAGCCGGGTTTCTGTGCGGTGACCGGTCGCTTTTTACACGTTTCATCAATTC
>JAEYUD010000203.1 GCA_023433685.1 Bacteroidota bacterium | reverse complement strand
CTTCTGATCTCGGCTAAAAGGTCAGGTGGGATCTTGCTTACCTTGCCTAACGGCAGACCTTTGAAGTTGTCCGCGGTTTTAATATTCATCCACTTTTCAACAAGGGAAGTCAAGCCTACCATGTAATCTTCCAAACTGAAGTAGACAGTATGAAGTCTTTCCCTGTCAATCCTGCCTGATGTACTGTTGATCAAGAATGAGTCGATGATATCAGGTATCGAGGGGATATCGATGAAATTTGTAGAATAGACAGATGTGATCTGTTTCCCCTTGAGTGAGGCGAGCACAATCGAATTTCCAGAAACATGGAGGATAATCGCTGTATGCTCTTCAGGGAAATACTTTAAGATAAACTGTTTAATAGAGAGGAACGGAATAATAATCTTGACACCCGGTGAACCCGTGAATTTTTTGATACCGGAGGCGAAATCAATTATTCCGTTATCAACCACGGTAACAAGATCAAGCTCCTGTGAATCGAATCCGGTGTTAAGGAGCGGCTGAACATCGAGTGAGAAAGAATCTTCTTCGAGGTAAGGAAATATCAGACTCATTTCAAACTTGTGCTCGTTATACTGCTGAATGCCGGAAAGTTCAGGTTTACGTGGGAGAGTAACTGTATGGAAAAGCGACTGCGGGAAGATCAGGTATATGGTTGAGTTGTTGAGACTTGTATATCCCGGGCCTGAGATCAAATCATTTTTCAGACGCTCAACCCGCGAGGGGTCGATTGTCTTAAACAGGGGCCCTTGCAATATCGAGTAATCGAGAATGTTTTTGGCAACCGACTCTTCAGCCGGATCAACATTTTTAACTGTTATAGAGGAGGATTTGATCTCAATTAATATTCTGTTCATGTTACTCCCATGATGCTGAATAGATCAGAGCGTCGTAAAAGAGGTTTCCGATCGTGCCGTACCCTGATGGATCGGTTACTTTGAATCTCTTTCCGGTTGTGAATGTTGTGTCGACCCTGATAAATTTCCCCTTTTCGCTGAAAACCGAATCGATAACCCGGGCAGTATCCAATTGTATGGTAAACGGCAGGTATATCTTTGGTGAATGCTTCATACTGTCGGCGATGAAAACACCCTCACCGGATGATTCAAAACTGAAAGTGCTTTTGTCCAGGTCTTTAATCGTGTCAAGAATTGTTGCTGCTTCCAGGGTGCTTACAAATTTAACCAGGGAGTCGATATTCCCGCAGAACCTGCCATGTTTTTCATAATAAGCCTTTTGTGCCGTCCTGATGTTGTGCATTCTCTCACGTGATTCTTTTTTGAAGAAATCTTCTGCTTTAGAGTAGGCAAGGGGATCGAGATACGCTACTTTTAGAAGCAGAAGCGCGAGCAGAAAGATCAGAACAGAGTTCACCCAAGAAAAGTAGCGACGGTAAAGAGTGAGAAGTTTGTCCATGCTACAATGTCAGCCACTGTTTTAGTTTGGTGAGTGTAGCGGGGCCAATACCCTTTACCAGGTCAAGCTGGTCGATACTTTTAAAAGGACCGTTTATCGAACGAAAGCTTACAATCTCCTCTGCCACTTTTTGGGATATCCCGGGAAGCTGTTCGAAATCGGCGATCGTACCGGTATTAATATTAACCTGATATGGTTGCGACTTTACCTTTTTGGTCTTAGACTTTTTGGTGGTGTCTTTATCGTTCTCCTTTTCCTTTTCCTTCTTCAGTTTCTCTTTCTCTTTCTGAAGTTGATCCCAGGTCGAACTCTCTTTCGGAGCGATCTCCTTCGTGTCGCTTCCTACCCCCGCGAAGTGCAAAACAACCCCGGTAATGATCGAGAACAAAATAAAGGCGAGGGCTGTAACCTCAAGTTTTGTCAGCCCTGTCTTATTTGAAAGGTCCTCGATCAGATTCTTCACGTGAAACTAAAAGAATTTCTTAAAGAAACCGCTCTCATCTTTTTCACCGGTAATGTTGGGCTGTGAAGAGAGCTCTTTTAGCAGTTCCTTTTCGCGTGAGTTAACTTTTTTGGGCACGATTATATTCACCTGCACAAGCTGATCTCCGCGTCTTTGGCTTCTGTCGTTCACATTCGGAAGACCCTTTCCGGACATTCTGAGAACTTTGCCCGCGAGGGTTCCGGAATCGATGGTAAGTTTAGCCTTGCCACTAAGAGTCGGAATCTCAACTTCATCACCAAACACAGCCTGTGGAAAGCTGATGAAAAGCTGGTAGACAATATCAGAACCCTGACGTTTGAAATGGTCGTGCTCTATTTCCTGGAAACCGACAAGCAGGTCACCATTGTGCCCGCCTCTAAGACCCGCGTTTCCCCTCCCACGGAGGCTTAGCTGCATTTCATCGCTTACACCGGCCGGCACTTCAATTGTCTCGGTAACTTCTGCTTTAACACGTCCATCGCCATGACACTTGCGGCATGGTTTGTCAATAACGGTACCCTCGCCGTTACAGTTGGCGCAGGGTTGAATGTTAACGAATTGTCCAAAAACAGAGCGTGAAACGTTTCTGATCTCACCCGAACCATTACATGAAGGACAGGTTTTCTTGCTGGAACCTCCCTCGGAACCGCTTCCGGTGCAGGAGTCGCACTTGACAAATTTATTTATTTTTATTGTTTTTGTGGTGCCGCCGGCGATCTCTTCAAGTTTAAGTTTCAGTGTGACACGAAGATCGCTACCCGGAGTGCCTGAGCTTCTTCTGCGTCCGCCACCGGAGCCTTTTCTTCCGCCACCGAAAAAGTCATCGAAGATCGATCCGCCGCCGAAGACATCCGAAAAATGGGAGAAGATATCATTTATATCGTTGAAACCCTGTTGACCGGCACCCGGACCGAAAGCCTGGTGACCGTATCTGTCGTATTTGGCTCTTTTATCATCGTCGCTGAGTACTTCATAGGCTTCCGCGGCTTCTTTAAACTTATCCTCGGCCTCTTTATTGTCAGGGTTACGGTCGGGATGATACTTCATCGCGATCTTCCTGTAGGCTGATTTTATTTCATCTTTCGAAGCGGTTTTGGTAACGCCAAGCACCTCATAATAATCTCTTTTGCTCATGGTATCTTTTGTAATTCCTCTCGGTTTTTTCGCTTATTCTTCAGGCTTTTCACTGATAATAACGTCACTGTGTCTCAGAATTGAATCTTTGTAGGTGTAACCCGCCCGCACTTCTTCAATCACCGTGTCGGGGTCAACTTCCGCGTTCACCATCCTGCCGATCGCGTTGTGTAGGTTATAGTCGAAGGGCTTACCCTTTGCATCGATTTTTTTAAGACCCTTCCCTTCAAGAAGTTTATTGAAGGAGTCGTGTATGAGTATGAAACCTTCGATCACCTTCATCTTGTCCTCGGTGGTGAGTGCAAAATCTGATGCCCTGTCAAAGTTATCGATCACCGGCAGGAGTGCAGTTATAAGGCTTCCTTCGGCATCGGTCCAGGTTTTCAGTGACTCTTCCCTGTGGCGGCGTTTTATATTATCGATCTCCGCCATTCTTCTCTGCAGGATATCACGCAGTGAGTCGATCTCACCTTTTAATTTTTCAACCTCTGTTCTTAAGGCTTCATTTTCGAGAGTCAATTCAGCAAGCTTTGGGTCCACTTCCTGTGTGTTGGCTGTTTCAGCCACCGTTTCCTGAGTGTTTTGCTCTTCAACTGTGCCGGTCTGCTCCCGGGTTTCAGTATCCTGCATTTCGTTTTTTTCTTCCATATTCCTGTTTTTCTTTCCGAATTTCATATAAATCCTTTCTTACAATTAGTAAAAAAGCCAATTAATTTAAAGAAATGCTACCTGTCGGTCTGTTGGTTCCCTGTGAGGAACTCTGTAAGCAGCCCGGCGGTATAGTCAACAATTGCAATTATTTTGGCGTAATCCATTCTTTTGGGACCGATAATACCCATCGCCCCGGAATTGTCGCCAATTCTGTATTCCTTCATTACAAGACTGTAGTCTTCCATTTTCATATCCGGGAGCTCGCTTCCGATCATAATGTTCACCCCGCTCACGGGGGCTGAACGCTCGAGGAAAATCCCTGAACTGTTCTCGAAAATATGGATGATAATATCCTTGTCTTCTATCAGTTCCACAATATTTTCAAACTTGAGGGGGTCTTCAAACTCCGGATGTTTCAGAAGGTTTTTTGCTCCTGATATTAAAACTTTTTCCTCTGTTTTGAAGTCGTTGAAAATCCTGTCGGCAGAGTCATAGAGCATATTGATAATAGGGTTTCCCTCAACCCCGCTGTCTTTCAGGCGCTCTTCGATCGAGTCTTTTATGTCTTTCAATCTAAGACCGGCCAGTTTTTCGTTCAGTAGCCTCTGCACGTCATCGATCTGTTTCTCTTCAATCTTGGCTGTAAGCTCAAGAGTGATCGTCTTTACCAGACCGGAGACGATACTAATGACAACGAGTATTTTGTTGGAAGAGAGATAAACCAGCTGTATCCGGCTAAGAACCCCGGTTTCAATCTTTGGGTAGATAACGCAAGCAAGCTGGTCGGTGATCCTGCTCATTATCTTGGAAGCCATCGAGTAGACTTCCTCAACATCAACAATACTTCTTTTAAGTTCGGTCGTTATCGATTCACGTGTCTGCCCGTCGATCTGGGGTATGTCCATAAGAGAATCAACGTAAAGCCGGTACCCTTTATCAGTCGGCACCCTTCCGGCGGAAGTATGGGGATGATTGATATAACCGGAGTCTTCCAGATCTGCCATGATATTTCTCACCGTGGCGGGGGAAAGACCAATGTCATACCTTTTGGAAATATTCCTGCTGCCGACCGGTGAAGCAGTAAGAATAAACTGATTTACAATATGCCTCAGGATACTCTTTTCTCTGGCAGAAAGACCGGATCCTTGCATTATCAGATTAACTCCAATTAATTGAAACAAAAGTTTTTAACCTGCAAATATAAATAAAACAGTCCGGGTTAAAAAGGGAGAAGGAGGGATGCAAGGGTTTGCATTCGTGGTGAAAAGAGAATAATTTTTGAATAAGTAGCACTAAAAACTTATATTTGTGTTTTGATTAATTTTGACTTTTAAGCTACCAATTCAGGAAGTTTTCATGACTCTGGAACAGGGATTGTTTGGATTTTTCGCGCTAATAGCGGTTGCGTCATCGTTACTGATGGTGACACGGAAGAATCCTGTAATATCCGCGCTATTTTTGGTTCTTAATTTTGGAGCACTCTCCGGCATATACATTCTCCTCAGAGCGCAGTTCATAGCCGTGGTTCAGGTGATCGTATACGCGGGAGCGATCATGGTACTTTTCCTCTTTGTGATCATGCTTTTGAGGCCTGAGCGGGAGAAGTCATACTTCAAGGAGAGGCCCCAGGCAAAGTTTCTGGCGATAGTAGTCGGTCTTCTAATGTTTGGCCAGATAGTTTACGCAGTTTTCATCGCCGCTTCCGGGAAGGTTGTCGACGAGTCACAGCGGGTAAACATCGGAACGATCGAGAACATCGGAAGGGAACTGTACACATCGTACCTTCTGCCGTTCGAATCGATAGCATTTGTACTTCTTACAGCCACCATTGGCGCACTTGTCTTATCTAAAAAGAAACTGGATTAGCACTAAAGATGATCCCACTGGAATATTATCTTATACTAAGCGCGTTCATGTTCGTAACCGGTGTAGCCGGAGTTCTGACCAGGAGAAACGCCATTGTTGTTTTCATGTCGATCGAGCTTATGCTTAATTCGGCAAACCTGACATTTGTTGCCTACTCCTCGTTTTTAGGGGATGTGGTGGGGCAATTGTTTGTGTTCTTTGTAATGGCAGTTGCCGCAGCCGAGGTTGCTATCGGTTTGGCGATCATCATTGCCATCTTCAGGAACAAGGTAACTATAAATATCGACGAAATTAACATTCTTAAGTGGTAAGCTACTAAAACATCCCACGAATTATGACAGAATACATTTATTTGGCAGTGCTCTTCCCGCTGATCGGTTTCCTGATCAACGGGTTGTTTGGTAGGTTGATCAAGAACGAGAAGATCGTTGGCGGGCTTGGAGCCGCGATGGTTGGACTCTCGTTTCTGGTGATTGCTTCCTCATTTTTTGAAACAGTTGGCTTACCCGCCGAAAAAAGGTCACGTATAGTAGAGTGGTTCACCTGGATACAGGCAGGCGGCATAAAAACCGCGTTTGCTTATCAGGTCGATCAGCTTTCACTCGTGATGTCTTTGGTCGTGACCGGTGTTGGCTTCCTTATCCATGTCTACTCGATTGGGTACATGCACGGTGACAAAGGTTTCTGGCGCTTCTTCGCGTACCTGAACCTCTTCATCTTCGCCATGATGAACCTTGTACTTGCAGACAATTTTGTTCTCCTTTTCCTCGGTTGGGAAGGTGTGGGTCTCTGCTCATATCTTCTTATCGGTTTCTGGTACGACAGAAAGTTTGAGAAGGGAACTGTAGCCGACGCCTCTAAAAAGGCATTCGTGGTCAACAGGATCGGTGATTTCGGCTTTCTGGTTGCGATGTTTTTTATTTTCGCCAACTTTAACAGCCTCAATTTTAGCGAAGTGCTGCCGGTAGTAGCCGGTTCAGGCATCGAGCCATGGGTGTTTGAAGCCATAGCGATCTTCCTTTTCATTGGTGCCACCGGTAAATCAGCTCAGATACCCCTTTATGTATGGTTACCTGACGCGATGGCGGGTCCGACTCCTGTGTCAGCCCTCATCCACGCGGCAACCATGGTTACCGCGGGTGTTTACCTGCTCGCAAGAACCTCGATAATTTTTGCCATGGCTCCAACTGCCATGATGGTGGTTGCCATTGTCGGTCTTTTAACTGCATTTTTCGCCGCTACTATCGGTCTGGTGCAGAACGATATTAAAAAAGTGCTTGCTTACTCCACAGTTTCACAGCTTGGATATATGTTCCTTGCTCTGGGTGTGGGTGCATTTTCTGCCGGTATTTTTCACGTAATGACACACGCCTTCTTCAAAGCGCTCCTCTTCCTTGGGGCCGGATCCGTTATCCATGGTATGCACGAGGAGCAGGATATCAGACATTACGGCGGTCTTAAAAAATACATGCCGAAAACTTATCTGGTATTCTTCATCGCCGCGATAGCGATCGCCGGCGTTCCTCCATTTGCCGGGTTCTTCTCGAAGGATGAGATACTCTGGATGTCGTATGCCAACGGTGGTATATTATTTTGGATAATTGGAGCTATAACCGCACTGATGACGGCTTTCTACATGTTCAGACTTACCTCGATGACCTTTGAAGGGAAGGAGAGGTTCGATCACCACCACGTCCACCCGCATGAGTCGCCAAATGTGATGCTTATTCCCCTTTACGTTTTGGCATTTCTCTCGGTTGTTGGCGGTTGGATCGGTCTGCCAAAAGTGTTCGTGGGTGAACACGGAAATCTTTTTGAATCGTGGCTTGAGCCGGTATTCAAAGATGCTTCGAGGAAACTCGCGTCCGGTAGCATCCATTCGCATCTTGAGGAGTATCTTTTGATGGCTACCTCGGTTGTCGGGGCGGTTGCTGCCATTATGCTGGCAAGGCACATTTATATGAAGAAACCGGAGATCGCGACAGGAGTTGCCGACTCTTTCAAGGGACTTTACAATACCCTTTATAACAAATACTTTGTGGATGAATTCTATCAGAAGACCATTGTCAATCCGCTTGTGAAGCTTTCCGACTCGGTGCTCTTCAAGTTCACCGACGCGAAATTGATCGATGGTGCCGTTAACGGTACCGCGAAGGTGATCAATTGGGCTTCCGGGTACGCGAGACAATTTCAGACCGGTGTTGCACAGTTCTATGCCGTGGTAATGATGATAGCTATCGTTGGCACCTTATTCTGGATAATGATGAGTTTCTAATGGAAAATAACTTTCTTCTCTCTTTACTGTTAATTCTTTCTGTTGGCGGTGCCCTGCTGACAATGTTGCTGCCGAAAAACAACCCGCAGGTTGTAAGGGTGACCGGTCTGATAATCTCAACGGTTATCTTCGTGGTCTCGCTCTTAGCGTGGTTCAAGTTCGATGCCGGTAATACCAACTTTCAGTTTGTTGAAAAGTATGAATGGGTTAAGGGGCTGGGCATCTCATACCATGTGGGACTCGACGGAATGTCATTACTCCTTGTAGTACTTACAACATTCATGACCCCACTCGCGCTGCTTTCCACATGGTCGAGCATCGACACAAAAGTTAAAGAATTTACATTCTTCATGCTGATGCTTGAGGCAGGAATGCTCGGCGTTTTCATGTCGCTTGATCTTTTCCTTTTTTACATCTTCTGGGAAGCGATGTTGATCCCGATGTACTTCATCATCGGAGTATGGGGCGGAAAGAACAGAATTTATGCTTCAGTGAAGTTTTTTATCTACACCATGGCCGGTTCATTGGTGATGTTGGTTGCGATCATCTGGTTAGCAAACTCTGGTAAAGCGTTTACCACAGACCTGATCGAGCTGTATAAACAGGGTCCGATACTCGAAATTTCGAAGCAGAACTGGTTGTTTGCGGCATTTGCTCTCAGCTTTGCCATCAAGGTTCCGATCTTTCCGTTGCACACCTGGTTGCCTGACGCCCACGTGGAGGCACCTACCGCTGGATCCGTAATTCTTGCCGGTGTGCTCCTGAAGATGGGTACTTACGGTCTTATCAGGTTTAACATACCCCTGTTCCCGGACGCGGCTAAAGCTTTTGCGCCGTATATAACAACACTTGCTGTTATAGGTATTATCTACGGTGCCTTGGTTGCGATGGTTCAGAAGGATATGAAGAAACTTGTTGCCTACTCATCCGTTTCGCACCTTGGCTTTGTAGTCCTGGGTATCTTCGGACTCACGGTCGAGTCGATGCAGGGTGCCATTATTCAAATGGTGAACCATGGGCTTTCAACAGGCGCCCTCTTCCTTTTAGTGGGATATATTTATGAAAGAACCCACACCCGCGAGATCGCCGATTACGGTGGTATCGCGAAGATAGTACCGGTTTACGCG
>JAEYUD010000061.1 GCA_023433685.1 Bacteroidota bacterium | reverse complement strand
TCTTCCCTTGAACGAGTTTGTAGAAGTAGGTGCCTGAAGGGAGGCTTGCTGCTTCGAACCTGACATCGTATCTGCCGGGCTGTTTGATATCGTTCACGAGGGTGGAAACTTCGTTGCCGAGGATATCATACACCTTCAAGGTGACCTGACCGGCTTCTTTGATGCTGAAGCTGATGGTGGTCGAAGGGTTGAAGGGGTTGGGATAATTCTGAGCAAGTTTGAAATCAAGGTTCATTGCTTCATCATCAATTCCAACAGGGCTGGAGTTGATAACGAATGAATATGTAGCGTTTGCAGTCGCGTTGAATTCATAAGCGGTCTGAGTCAGCATGTTAATGCCGTTGGCAATTCCGGGACCTTTAAGAATAAAGCTGTAGTTGTCACGGATCTCTTGCGGGATCTGTGAAACGATGTCAGCCCAGCTCAGTTTGAAAGTACCGGCCGCTTTCGCATAGACTTTGAATCCCCACGATTTATTCACACCGTTCTGAAGTGGTGCCTGGATGTTTGAGGCGTACTTTGAAGCAAGACTTAACCAGTTTGTCTGGAAGAAATATGCTTCGATCGCGTTGGCGGCGGGGGAAACCGGCGGTTTCACGTTATCGAAAACGTTGTCGAACCCGTCAGTCGCTGCCTCATTGGTACCGAAAGTAAGCAGGTTGTCTTTTGCATCATTCATTTCAGAACGGATATTCACGAACCAGTTTGAGGGTGTTACCTCAAACGCGGGAGTATCTTTTGGCAGAAGCTTGTCTGAAGGGGTGCTAAAAAGATATTTTACAGTTACACCGGGCTGAAGCGTAAAAAACCAGTGACCATTCCACGGAGCGAGTGTGGTCACGTTTTCATAGGTCTTGGTTGCATTGGTATACTTGTAGATGTTCGCTTGAACAAGGTTTAACCCAACCGCTTCATCGATGGTATAGAATGACTGTCCGGAGCCAATTCTGAGATTTGACTTGAGCGATCCGGCCGCGAATGGTGACGCTATCAGGTTCCACGAAGTGGCAAGCGAATCGGTTTTGTCACCAAGAATGGGGGTTCCCGTCACATCCACTGTATCTCCAACTTCGATGCCGAGCCAGTAACCCTTCCCGGGATCAATGGTGGTCGAGTTGGAATACACACCTCCCGAATATTTATAGAGGAAATATGAGGAAAGGTTATCACCGAGAATATCGGTTGCCAGATTTGAAATTGGATTAAGAGGGATCGACATCAGACTCCAGCCCGCGGGGAAGATGTTTGAAACAGAACCTGTTGAGCCATTACCTTTAAGCTGGACAACAAGATTCTGCTGATCCGGATCGTTACTTGTAATTGTGATCGTTCCTCTTGCAATACCTGTAGTACCGGGGGTGAAAGTTACGATCAACTCATTGGAATCCCTTACCGCGACAGAAAAAGATGTGCTGCCTGAGTAGGAGAATCCTGAGCCGGTTACCGCCACATTCGAAACTGTGAGTGCAGTGTCACCGGTGTTGCCGACGAAGAAATTCTTTGCAAAAGGGGTGCCTACAATCACGTTACCAAAATTGAGGGTGTCAACGTAAACCACAATATTAGGCGAAAGCGACTGCCCGGTACCGGCAAGAGTAACCGTGTCGGGACCCGTGGGATCGTTGCTCGTTATAATCAGTTTTCCGTTAAAGGTACCGGAGGCACGCGGGGCAAATTTGATATTCCGTGTTGTGCTCGCGTTTTTGGGCAGAACCGTTACGGTATCACCGTTCAGCGAAAAGAAGGTGCCTGTAAGGGCGAGATTCTGCAGCAAAAGCGTTTTGTCACCGGTGTTCGTTATTGTAACGGTGACGGTGGAATCTTTATCAGTCTTTATCACACCATAGTTGATCGAATTGGTGCTTAGCTGAAGTGAAGGTTCTGAGAGAGCCACGCCAATGATCAAACGGAAGTTGCGTGAAACAGATTCACCCGGTGTGTTCGTGTATGTAAAAGTGGATGTCCGGAGGTTTGTTTCAGTATTTGTGATTGAATCTTTGAGAGTGATCGAATAATTCGAAGGAACATTCTCAAAAGATGAGGCACTAAGGGTGATATCCCCCACCACATCGGAACTTACGGAGAAATCCCAGGTGGAGGTGGTGGCACTCAGGTTGGCGTTCAGCTTGAAATCCCTCTCATAATTAGGACCCATTGATGAACCCCACGATGCATGTGGAAAGAAAACATCGATAAAATTGCTTGGCGAGGGGGGAGGCTTCGGCAGATCGATGCCTGCATCGTAACCGTCGGTGGCATTAACGAACATGCCCGCCATGGCGGTTTCATCTTTTACAGAACCACTCTGTGCTTTTAGTTTTACGGTCCAGCCCCAGTTCTGAAGGTGGAAAGGGGCGTTTGGAGCCATTTTGTCAAGAAATTGCACATTTAAAAATTTATTGCTGAAGGTAATGTTGCCCTGTGCCTGCGTATCAGTGAAAAGGCCCTGTGGAAGCCCACCGGTGATCCAGGCATTGCCGCTATTCCAGTCTTCTTCAACATAAGCGAGAACATTCCAGGCGTTCGTGCCACCGAGATCGGCTCTTGAAATCTTAATTTCCCAGAAGTTGCCGGTCTGGTTTTTCCAGTTGCCAGTGCTGAAACTCGCATCCCCCCAACTGCCGCCACCGTTGAACTTTCTTTTAATCTCAGAATTGTTACCGGTTTTGAAAACATAGTGATAGTTGGCGGTAAAGGGGAGTGTTGGGTTCCAGAGCCAAGCGTCGCTACCTGTGGTTCCTGTTCCGGTAGTGGGTACAAGCTGGGGGTCGGTATCGATGTAAATGTGTATTGCCCTGCTGTCATCGGTGAGAGGTCCGTTGGGTGTTGAACCAAAATAACCGATGTAAAGCCAGTCTGCATCCCATGTAACATAAGCAGATATCTGGGCTCTTGTTGTATTGAATTTTTCGTAGGTTTGGTTAAATGTGTTGTTGCCATCTATTAGCTCCGACCTGTAGGTTGTGGTGGTTTGGGCGGAAGCCATGACAGTGGACAAAACAAGGACCATAAAGACATAAAAACTGCGCATAAGGACCTCGGGGGAAGTTTGTTGTTTTTTTTCTATTAAATGCCAGAAAATTGCGTTTAATTAGTAAATATACTAAAAAAAAGGGATGTTAATTAGTAAAATTAACATCCCTTTTTAATTTGTGTGATATTTGTTACTCTTCGTAACGGGGGTTATCGAAGACGCGGAACGCGCAGAACTTTAGGTAGGAGGTTTCAGGCATCGAGGGGATCACAGGGTGATCTTTTGATGCACCATTGTAGTGGATCAACTGAAGCACTTTTTCCTCTTTATAAGCTGATTCTCTGATGATATCGATCAGATCTTCCTTTGTGATGTGGAAAGAACATGAGGAGGTTATCAGATATCCACCATTGTTTATCAGTTTCAAAGCACTGCGGTTAAGTTTCTGGTATCCCTGTTTAGCGGGGATGATGTTCTTTTTCTGTTTCGCGAACGCGGGGGGATCGATCACCACCATATCATAACGTTTTCCTTCATCAGCGCAGTTTTTCAGATATTCGAAAACCTCGGCTGTGATGAAGTTTGCGTCACAATCGAAACCGTTATGATTGAAGTTGATCTCCGCGTGCTGGATCTCAGCGGGAGAGGAGTCGACGAAATCGACAGATCTCGCGCCATTGTAGGCACACTGGAGCCCGAAACCACCCGAATTACAGAAAGCATCGAGAACATCGAGACCTTCGGCAAGCTCTCCGGTGAAAGTGCGGTTATCGCACTGATCGAAGTAGAAGCCGGTTTTCTGTCCCTCTCGGAAGTTAACAAGATACTTCACCTTGCCGTCGTCGATCTCCTGTGTCCCATCGTCACCGAGGAGAATTTCATCGGTGAACTCGAGGCCTTCGAGCTGTCTGAAGTAAGGTGAGTTGCGGGTAAAGATGTTTTCCGCGTTAAGATTACGTTTAAGCACATCGACAATCAGGTCGAGGTTTCTTTCCATACCGACCGTGTTTACCTGAAGGACGTAGGTTTCGTTATATTTGTCAATGATAAGGCCCGGGAGGAAATCGCTTTCACTGAATACCATACGGAAAGAGTTTCTGTTCGGGAAGACCTTTTCCCTAAGCCCGAGAGCCGAAAAGATTCTTTCAACGAAGAGCATCCTGAGATCGGGGATGGGTCTTCTGTCCAGAATTCTAACGGCGTAGAGTGAGTGTTTGTTGTAGAACCCTGTTCCGAGATACTGCCCGCCTGAGTAATACACATCGACGAGCGCACCATTCTCGGGGTTACCCTGGACATCCTGGATCTCATTGCTGAACACCCACTGGTGACCTGTTTTCAGGCGTCTCTCTTCGATCCTTCTGAGTAGTACTTTAGCCATTTTTTTTTCCTGTCCGCTTATTTATTTATTACGAACTTTTTGGTTATAGTTGTTGAATTGATGGTTATTTCATAAAAATAAACACCGGAGCCAAGGGTGATCCCCTGAGCCGCGGGGTTGAATTTCACTTCATAATTACCGGGGTTTTGAACGTTGTCAAGAAGTGTTGCCACTTCGGCACCTGTAAGGTCATAAACCCTCAGAGCAACCCTTGCCGGAACTGAACCACCGACCGAGTATCTGATAACAGTCTCCGGGTTGAACGGGTTGGGGAAGTTCTGACTCAATTCATGTGAGTGGATAATGCCGCTGAACTCGACGAAAACCACCTTCGAGAGGTTCGATGTACCATCATGGTCGATCTGACGCAATCTGTAGGCATAGATTCCCGGGGCGGCGGGTCTGTCGGTAAATGAATAATTATTGATCAGTGTGGTTGTTC
>JAEYUD010000026.1 GCA_023433685.1 Bacteroidota bacterium | reverse complement strand
GTTCAAGAAATAAATGAACATTACGCCACTCTGGCTTCTCTGAGCGACTTCGAACTCAAGGAAAAAGTCAAGGGATTTAAGGAACACATTAACAATGAGACCGAAGAGCTCCGAAACAAGATAGCCGGACTCAGGGAACAGCTTACGAGTGTGGAAGGCGAAGTCGCGAACGCGAATGAGATCCATGACGAGATCGAGCAGCTTGAAAAGGAACTTGACGAAAAATATGAAGATCTCCTTGATGAGATGCTTCCGGAAGTTTTTGCGGTCGCGAAAGATACATGTAGACGCCTCGTGGGTAAAAGCTACGACGTTATGGGACAAACTGTTACATGGGACATGGTTCCATACGACGTGCAGCTCATGGGCGGTATCGTGCTCCATCAGGGAAAAATCGCTGAAATGGCGACGGGTGAAGGTAAAACTCTTGTGGCCACACTTCCCCTTTTCCTCAACTCACTCACCGGCCGGGGTGCCCACCTCGTTACAGTGAATGATTACCTGGCGCAACGTGACTCGGAGTGGATGGGTGAGATTTTTAAGTTTCACGACCTCTCGGTAGGCGTTATCCTCGGGACAATGAGCCCCGACAAAAGAAGGATTTCGTACAATAGCGATATAACCTACGGAACTAACAACGAGTTCGGTTTTGACTACCTTAGGGACAATATGTCGATCGATCCCGAGCAGCAGGTACAAAGGAAACACATCTACGCCATTGTGGATGAGGTCGACTCCGTACTCATAGATGAAGCCCGTACACCTCTTATTATTTCCGGTCCCGTCGATTCAGACAATCAGAAATATGATGAAATGAAGCCAAAGATCGAACGTCTGCACAGGCTTCAAAGCAATCTTGTATCTTCAATTTTAACTGAAGCTGACAAGATACTCTCCGGCAATCCATCAAAAGATCAGATAACGGAAGCAGGTGTGCTGATCTTCCGTGCATTCAGAGGACTGCCAAAACATAAAAAATTGATGAAAACCGTTGCGGAGCCCGGTAACAAGCAATTGATGCAGAATACCGAGCTTGAGTACCTTAAAGACAAGGGACGCAACATGCACATCATTGATGAAGAACTCTACTTCGTTATCGATGAGAAGAACAACTCGATCGAGCTGACCGAAAAAGGAAGGGAAGAACTCGCGAAGGGTTCAACTGAAGGAAAAACCTATTTTGTGCTCCCCGACTTCGGTACAGAGATCAGCAAGATTCAGAACGATACCTCTCTTACAGAAGAGCAGAAGAAGAAAAAGGAAGAACAGCTACACTTCGAATATTCAGAGAAGTCAGACAGGCTCCACACCATCAATCAGTTGCTCAAAGCTTACACCCTCTTCGAAAAAGACGATGAATATGTGATCACTGAAGATGGTAAAATTGCCATCGTTGATGAGTTCACAGGTCGTGTCCTCCCCGGCAGAAGGTACTCGGACGGTCTGCATCAGGCGATCGAGGCGAAAGAAAACGTAAAGGTTGAACGTGACACCCAGACCCTCGCCACAATTACTCTTCAGAACTACTTCAGAATGTACAAAAAGCTTGCCGGTATGACCGGTACCGCTGAAACAGAAGAAGGCGAGTTCGATGAAATTTACAAGCTCGAAGTGGTGGTAGTGCCGACAAACAAACCGATCACAAGGTTTGATGAAGACGATCAGATATACAGAACCAAGCGCGAAAAGTTTAACGCCGTGGCAACCCAGGTTGAAGAGCTTCAGAAAGAAGGGCGCCCCGTTCTCGTGGGTACCACTTCCGTTGAGGTCTCTGAGACGATCAGCAGAATGCTCAAGCTTCGTGGCGTAAAACACAATGTTCTTAATGCCAAACAGCATCAACGTGAGGCTGAAGTGGTGGCATACGCGGGCCAACCGGGAGCGGTTACAATCGCGACCAACATGGCCGGTCGTGGTACCGATATCAAGCTTGGACCCGGAGTCAGGGAAAAAGGCGGGCTTTTCATCCTCGGAACCGAGAGACACGAGTCACGCCGTATCGACCGCCAGCTTCGCGGACGTTCGGGTCGTCAGGGTGACCCTGGAACCACTATTTTCTTCCTCTCACTTGAAGATGACCTCTTAAGACTATTCGGAAGCGAACGCGCTGCCTCGATCATGTCGAGAGCCGGCTTTGAAGAAGGTGAAGTTATCAAGCATCCGATCATCACCCGGTCGGTTGAGAGAGCACAAAAGAAAGTTGAAGAGAACAACTTCGCTATCAGAAAACGTCTGCTAGAATATGACAACACCATGAACCAGCAGCGTACCATCATCTACTCGAGAAGAAACCGCGCCCTTCACGGCGAAAGGCTTAAAACCGAAATACTTGAAATGATGGAAGACTACGTGGCTGATCTCGTTGAAAAGTATTACGACAAAGGTGAGATCGATCAGCTCGAGAAAGAGGTCGACACCCATCTTCTGATCAATATTAAGTTCGACCCCGAAGAGTGGGGATTGCTGAACAAAAGCGGTGTAACTGAAAAAGTGATTAAAGCCGCTCATGAGTACTACGCCTATAAAGAGAACATGGTTTCATCTGAAATGATGGCAAGGATCGAAAGGTTTGCTTTCCTTACCGTAATCGATAACAGATGGAAAGAGCATCTCAGAGACATGGACGACCTTAAGGAAGGTATTAACCTTAGAGCCTATGGTCAGAAAGATCCTCTCATCGAGTATAAGAATGAAGCTTTCGAGCTTTTCACCACCCTGCTCGAGGAGATCAGGAACGAAACCGTTCAGATATCTTTCAAACTCAATCCCGCGCAACCCGAGAATGTCCAGATCACCAGAAGACCTGAAAGACGCCCGCAGCGTACCATTAAAGAATCCGCTGATAAAGCCGGAATGTCAGAAGGTGGTTATGTGCCATCGCCCAAGGAGCAGGATTTCGGTCCGGTTGGCAAGCCCCAGCCTGTGAAGGTGGAACAACGGATCGGCAGAAACGACCCCTGCTGGTGCGGAAGTGGCAAAAAATACAAACAATGCCACGGCAAGAACGCGTAAAATCCCGGGAGATCAATGAAAAAGATCGAAGCGATAATCCGCCCTTTCAAACTTGACGAAGTTAAAGAAGCCCTCATTGAAGAGGGCTTCAAAGGCTTGACAATAACCGAGGTTCGCGGTTACGGCAGACAAAAAGGCCACAAGGAAGTCTATCGCGGCAGCGAGTACAGAATCGAGTTCGTTCCAAAAATGAAGATCGAACTCGTCGTCGATGACGAACGCCTTGAAGCTGCCATTGAGGCGATAGTTAAAAATGCCAAGACAGGTCAGGTTGGCGATGGAAAAATATTCATCTCCGATGTTGCTGATGCCATCAGGATCAGAACCGGTGAATCGGGTCCGGCTGCGCTTTGATTTTTAATTGCATTGAAAAAAGCTCGCGGGTTCTCTAAATTCAGACCTGATCATTTAATTTTTCGGAAATTCGTTTGAACTTCAAGACAAAGAGTCTTCTTTTTCTCGTTCCCCTCTCTTTAATGCTTTCCGGCTGTGGGCTGTGGACAGATTTTACCACTTATTTTAACCTCTACCACAACGCCAAAACCCTTTATTATGACGCTGAAGAGCAGATACTCAAAGAGAGAAAAGATATTTTCTTTGTATCCGAGGGGGCAATTCCTTCGGGAGCTAACCAGAATCTGCCTAAAGTTATCGAGAAGTTTTCGAAACTCCTCCAGTTCCACAACAAAAGTTCATACGTCGACGATGCTCTCTTCCTGATCGGAAAGGCTTTCTATTATCAGAAAAGCTACATTAAGGCATCAAGAAAATTTCAGGAGCTCATAGCCACCCAGCCCAACAGCAGTCTTGTTCTGGAAGCCACTCTTTGGCTTGGGAAATCGGAAATGCAGATGAAAAAATTTGATTCCGGTTTAAAGTACCTCGATGAGGCAAAACAGATGGCGCTGAAGGAAAAAGACAATGACATTCTGGCAGAAGTTTACATTGAAGAAGTCAGATATCTTAAATTTCAGGAAAAATATGCCGAAGCTGTACAAAAGCTTCGCGAGATAGTAACTCTCGACCTCTCAGCCGATCTCTCTTCAAAAGCCCTGTTTGAAACCGGTGAGATACTCTTCAAAAAACTGAACAACCCGACAGCTGCCGCGGATGCTTATAAATCCACATTAAAGTTTTCCCCTCCTTACGATGTTGAATACAATGCCAAGTTGAACTACAGTATATGCCTCAGAGAGATGGGAAAACTTGAGGAATCTCAGGCAAACCTCGTTGATATGGGTAAGGAATTCAAGTTCCAGGATAAAATAGACGAGATCTACCTTCAGAAGGGTATTAACCTCAAGAAAATGGGGAAATATGATGAGGCATACAAACAGCTTTACGTTCTCGATACTCTGATCCAGAACACGGTTTCATCAGGTGTTGCCCGCTTTGAACTCGGTGACATGTTCGAAAACAATCTCAATAAATTCGACTCGGCGTATGTCTACTATTTAAAAGCCGAAAAGAGCGCCGCCACAGTTGAGTACGTGAAAAAGATCAAGGAAAAATCCGCCCTCTTCAAGAGATACGAAGGGCTTCAGACCAATCTGTATGTTTACACACGCCAACTCGTCTATCTTGCCGATCCTGTTGAGTTCAAGCGCGACTCACTTAAATTTTACGCCGATTCAGCAGACGCAAGGCTCGCTGATCTCTTCAAGCCCCAGGAACAGCTTTCCGATAGTGCCAAACATGTACTTGATTCATTGAAAGCCAGGCAGGATTCGCTCGCTAACCTCGCCAAAAACGGACAACCACAGGAGGAGGAACTCGTTGTGGGAAGACCCAAAGGTGAAGGTGACCTTGAGGGTAAAGGTGAGGGGCAGGTTCAGGGAAACCAGCCGGTGACGGTCCAGAAAAAAGGGTGGGCACCCGTAATGCCACAAATTACAGCGGACTCGCTTAAAGCCCTGCTATCAAAAACATATTTTGATCTTGGTAATGTCTTCTTCGGTGAAATTCTGATACCTGACTCCGCTTACCATTATTACAATCTGCTCCTCTCGGAGTATCCGGACTCCAGATTCTCCGGGCAGGCCCTCTATTCACTCGGCGCGTACTACCTTGACAAGAATGAGAAGGCAACGGCAGACTCGATCTTTCTCGTGGTTTATAACAACTACAAGAACGAATCGGTGGTAAATCTCGCGGCAGACAAACTCGGGAAACCCAAAGTGCTAACCACCACTTCGCCTGCTGATCAGTTATTTGAGGAAGCTGAAAAGGTTTATTACACTAAAGAATACAGTTCAGCGGTTCAGAAATATTATTCCGTTTTCAAATTGTATCCGGAAACATTCACTGCACCCAAGTCACTTCTCGCCGCCGGATTCGTCCTCGAAAACGATCTTGGACTGCGTGATTCAGCATTCGCGGTTTACGATACACTTGTCACACGCTATCCGCAGACCCGCTTCACGAACAAAATTCTGACCAAGGTTAATCTCTTCAAAGATGAACGTGCCAAAGCCAAAAAGAGAATTGATGATTCACTTAAAGTGATCCAGGATAGTATAAAAGCCGATTCGATTGCCAAGCACACCCCCAAGATCGATTCAACAACTACCAACAAGGAAGTGAAGGATTCGTCCGCTCAACAACAGCAACAACCCTCCGCTAACCCGGCTCCCCCGGAAGTAAATGAAGAGAAAAAACAGGATCAGACCATTCAGGAGAGCCCATGGGCAATTTTATTAAAAGACGCGACTTACTCGATCTCATCGAGGAGGGCGAAAGCTCTACCACGGAGTTCAAGCTAAAGTTTACAGAGCCTGAAAAAATTGCCAAGGTAATGATCTCTTTCGCCAATACAAAAGGCGGATATCTGATCTTTGGTGTGAATGATGATAAAAGGATAGTCGGACTCGAAAGCGAAAAAACAGAGCTCGAGTTTATAAACCAAACCACCGCTTTTTACATAACCCCGCCACTGGAATACGACCTGCAATTCATAAATGTGGATCAAAAGGAACTGGTGGTGGTGTTCGTGCCTGAATCTGATAACAAACCGCACCGGATTCAGGATTACAAGGAAGAGCTCGATATAAGCACCGCGCTGGTTTATATAAGGGTTAACGACAAGAGTATCCCCGCGTCAAAGCAGATGATCCGGATATTAAGGGCGAACAGCAACTCAAACCCCCTGATCAAATATGCCATTGGTGACCTGGAAAAGAAAGTCTTCAATTGGTTGCAAACCAATGAAACGATCAACGTTCAATCACTTGCCAAAGCCGCCAATGTGTCTGAAAGACGGGCTTCCCGAACGCTTGTAACTCTCGTCCGCGCCGGTGCCATTCATATCCACACCAAAGACAACGGCGAAGAATTCTTCACTTTGTAGTTTTCCGTTTTTTCACCGCAGAGACCGCAAAGCACGCAGAGAGTTTTTTCACCGCAGAGGGAGAGAAAGCACGCGCTTGTCCCTTCGGGAGATACACGCTGATTAAACGGATTTCCGCGGATTTTTCTCTGCGTGCATCCGCTTCCGTTTACACTCAAAACACTCTACACTCCACACTCTACACTATACACCCCAAACACTCCACACTAAACACTAAACACTATACACTCCACACTATACACTCCACACTATACACTATACACTCTACACTATACACCCCAATCCGCCGCGGCGGACTAAAAACCCCATTTCTTCCTGATCTCAAACACAGCGATCCCATACGCCACGGCAACATTCAGCGACTGTTTAATGCCGTACTGCGGAATTTCAACCGTAAAATCGCAAAGATCAAGGAGTGACTGGCTCACACCAGTTATTTCATTCCCGATTATAAAAAGGAGTGGAAAGACATCCTTCGAAAGTTTGGAGTAGTCAAGGGAGGTATCTGTAAGTTCGAGAGCGGCAACCTTATAGCCTTTACTCTTGTATTTGTGAACCACTTCATGTGGGTCTTTTACCCACTCCCAGGCAACACTTTCAGTGGCTCCGAGCGCGGTCTTCATAATATCTTTTACCGGTGGAGCCGGCGTATAACCGCACAGATACAATTTTTCAATCATTGCTCCGTCCGATGTGCGGAAAACAGAACCCACATTATAGCTGCTCCGGATCGAATCCAAAAGTACAACAACAGGCATTTTCTCAACTTCATGAAGCTTGTCAAGTTTTGCCCTGTTCGCGGAGATCTCAGGGTGAGTAAGTTTTCTGTTAGCCATTGTTCTTTATCACCACCCCCGCGAGTTGCCCGCAAGCAGCTGCTATTTCATCCCCTTGAGTATCCCGGATCATTACCGTGACATTTTCTTCGCGCAGCCTGTCAGCGAACTCCTCTATGCTCTCCTTCGGGGTCGATCTTAGTTCTCCCGAAAAACCTTCGGGGTGCATATGCTCCAAAGAGTTAAAGGGAATAATATTCACTTTCGATGGCATTCTTCTGCAGAGCTTTCCGAGGGCTTTAATATCCTGATCACGGTCATTGATCCCGGCAAGCATGGTGTATTCATAAGTTATGCGGGTATTCGTCTTCTTCAGGTAGTACTCGATCGCTTCGATATTTTCCTTAAGTGAATACTTCGCGTTAATTGGCATTATCTTCGTTCTGATATCTTCATAGCATGAGTGAAGTGAGAGCGCCAGTTTGGGCCTCAGTCCTGTATCGGCGAGGTCGCGGATCCTGGGAGCAATTCCGGCAGTTGAAACAGTGATCTTCTTCAGGCTGATACCCTTCGTAAGTTCCTGTCCGAAAATCTCAAGCGACTTTACAGTCGAGTCGAAATTTAAAAGTGGCTCCCCCATTCCCATATATACGATGTTCGTAATGTCCCGGTCGTATGTCCTCTGAGCGATGGCGTACTGGTCGAAAATCTCACCCGGGGTCAGGTTTCTCTTATAACCGAGAAGTCCCGTGGCGCAGAACTTGCAGTCGAGGGGGCACCCTACCTGTGTGGAGACGCAGAGGGTCACTCTCTTCTCCTCCGGAATAATCACGCACTCGATCAGATTATCAAGTGACGTCCGCAGAAGAAGTTTTACCGTGCCTTCCGATCCGGAGATCGAGGTGTCGGTCAGCTCAAGCGTGTTTAAAACTGTTCCGGCTTTAAGCTTTTCCCTGAGGGGCTTTGAGATGTTCAGCATCTTGTCGAAATCATCCACCAGATAATTGTACATCCAGTTAAATATCTGTTCACCCCGGAATGGTTTTTCACCTGACTCGGAGAACCATTGCTTGAGTTCGGGGAGGGTTTTACCTTTAATTGGTACTTTTTTTATTTCCGTTGTCATTTCTGTTTCTTTTTACAAATTCCGAATTGCGGCGCATCCCTTTCAGCTTGCTTCTGAGTATGGGGCTCTCCGCGAAGAGCATTTTAAATTCTTTGTTTTCCATTTTCTCAAAATGGTCAAGATCAAATTCGATGTTAAGTTTGCCATCCAACCCCGGGTTGGTGAAATCCGGTTCAGTTGTCAGCTTGCTGAATTTATTGTTCCACGGACATACATCCTGACAGATATCGCACCCGAATATCCAGTCATCCATTTTTCCTGCAAACTCATCGCCGGTTTCCCCTTTATTTTCGATCGTAAGGTATGAAATACATTTGCTTCCATCCACGACGTACGGTTCAACTATCGCGGAAGTGGGGCAAGCATCAATACACGCCGTGCAACTGCCGCAATGATCCGAGATCGGGGCGTCATACTCAAACTGAATGTTAGTGAAGAGATTGGATATGAAAAACCAGCTGCCGTTCTGCCGGTTGATAACGTTTGAGTGTTTACCCTGCCAACCGGTTCCGGCGCGAACCGCCCAGACTTTATCCATCACCGGTCCTGTATCCACATAGCTTATCGACTCACATCCCGGGAACACTTCCTTTAATTGTGATTCAAAAACTTTCAGCCGTTCCCAAAGGATAAAGTGATAGTCACGCCCCCAGGCATATCGTGAAACCTTCCCCTTCCCTTCGGTAAACTCACCCGGTTGCCAGTAGTTCAGCCCCAAAGATATAACAGAGACTGCAGAAGGGAGTATGTTTCGGGGATCGTACCTTTTATCAATGTTTTTCTCAAGGTATGCCATTCCACCGGCGTAACCCCTCCCCAGCCATTCTTTAAGCAGGTTAATTTCATTTTCGAGGGGGATAACAGGCGCGAACCCCACCAGATCAAAACCGAGTGATCGTGCCAGCTCTGTAACAGTATTCCGGTTGTTTACCACTTCCAATGCGGTTCTTCACTCACAACGGTAACGAAGACATTACCGTTTTTCACTTCAACGGGGTATACCCTCAGTCCTCGCCCACCGGAGTCCTTCTTCCCGGTCCCGAGCTCGAACCTCCACCCGTGAATGGGACAGTAGACATGCCCTTCCTCGATGAAACCGGTATAAATTGCCGCGGCGTGCTGATGGGGACAAATATTTCCAATTGCATGAATGTTATCACCCGATTTGAAAACCGCGATATCTTCACCATTTACGATGAACCTTTTACCCTCACCTTCGTGAAGTTCGGTTAATTTGCACACTTTCTGTGTGGGCTCATTCATTGCTGCTCCTTCCGGTGTTCCGCCTGCCGGAAATTAAAGTTGGTAAAGTTTTTCCCTGACCTTGAAACCCTTGTCAGTCCGTTCGACTTTCACGGCAACAACCTCCGGGTCGTGCTGCACCACGAGTGACCAGTCTTCACCCGCTGCCATTGCCAGCACTTCCTTTTTCTCCTGAAGTGTCACCAAAGGCTGAAGATCATAACCCATGATGTAAGGAAGAGGCACATGGGCATGAGTCGGTATAAGATCGGCACAGAAGAACAGGGTTTTTGTTCCGTCAGAAATTTTGATTGCCTGCTGCCCGAAAGTGTGACCGTTGATCTCGTGGAGTGATATCCCATCCATGAACTCAGTGACATCATTTTCAATCAGGTGAAGCACTCCATGCTCCATAAGGGGGATGAAATTCTGCTTGATATAACTCCCCCTGTCACGATCCGAAGGGTTTGCACCCCACTCGAAGTTCTTCCTTCTTACGTGGTATTTCGCGTTCGGAAATGCAGGCACAAGTTTCCCGTTCTCTTCTTTCACCGATCCCCCGGCGTGATCGAAGTGGAGGTGGGTATGCAAAACATGAGTGATCTGATCAGGTGTTACACCCGC
Source organism: Bacteroidota bacterium (assembly GCA_023433685.1). GTDB lineage: Bacteria > Bacteroidota > Ignavibacteria > Ignavibacteriales > Ignavibacteriaceae > UTCHB3. Next base: position 4,267 of record JAEYUD010000026.1, on the reverse strand, counting down.
GGCACCGAGACTTTTTTCAAGCGTGGTCGCAGGATCAATGGCATAAATGCTCCGTGATTTCTCATCCCACTTTTCACCCATACCCGTATCAATCAGGAGTTTTTCGTTATCCCACTCAAGAAGAAGAAGGCGCGCGGCCATCGCTATCCTGTTTATTCCATCGGGTGGATTTGTTTTCTCCCAAAGCGGTTTCGGAATAATACCGAACATCGCCCCCCCATCAAGGGCGAAATATCCTGATTCGATAACTTTTATGCTGTATTTACCTGATACCATCACGTTTCTTTGTTTTAATTGTCTGCAAAAATAATAAAATTGAACTTCGTTTTAATTATTTTTTAGGAAGCCGGATTTTGACCCCCAACCGGAAGTTCGATATTATAATAACAGGCGGCGGAGTGGCCGGGTTCATTGCCGCGACAGTTCTGCAAAAATACTTCAAAAAGAAAACCGCTCTCGTAACCGGTGTACGCGCTCACCCGGGTGAAGTGCCGGTTGAGCTCTTTATCCCTGCTCTATATACCGGGCAGATGGAAATTGAGTCGACCGCCCGGAAGGTGATAGATTGGGTTACCGGTGGTAAACTTATGTGGGAAAGGCTCCCCTCAATATACGAGCGGCATTTCTATCCCGGTAAAAAACTGAATCTCTCCGATAATCTCGCTAATTACATGGACTCTCTGAAAGAGCTCTTCCCCAAGGAAAAGGGCAATATCGATCTGATTTTCAGGGATATTCAGCACGCGGCAAACTATACCAGCTACTTCCTGATGAAGCATGTTCTGCCAAAACCGCTTCACGGTGTGTCTGAAAGGTTTTTTGCTTCGGGAAGAAAACACTCTTCTTCATCTCTCGAAGGTTATCTTACATCGTTAACGGGTGATAAAAAATTTAAAACCTTAATTTCCGGACAGCTGCAGAACCTTGCTTCATGCCGCGAGGCAACTGCCTTCATCTTCCACTCAATGAACATGATGGAGTTTTTAAACGGGGCTTTCGCCCCCGCGGGTGGAGTGGAAGCCATTTACCGAAGCCTTGCGGGTGGATACACCACTTCCGGTGGAACCTTGTTTGAAGGATCAATAGCGGGTATTACATTATCGGGAAAAACCGTGAAATCCATCGATATTAAAGGAAATGACGGCATTGAACTTCAGTTACGGGGAAAAAATATAATCTGGGGGCTGGGTACACGCGCGCTTCAGCATCTGGTTACAAAAGGTGACGACGCAGCCGGATTTACCGGAAAACCGGTTGTGAATGGACATCTGCCCTACCCCGTTATTTTTGAAATAAAATTCGATTCCAAAATCCAGGAGACAAATATCAAAGGTGAGGTGTTCCGCCTCTTCCCGGAGAACGTTGCTGACGCTGATGATATCCCCCAGGCCGTCTCTCTTTATCCCTTGTTTGACAAAAACACCGGTGTGCAGTCACCGGAAAAGTATATGGCTGTGGTCTTCATCAATAGTGAGGATACTTCACGGTTCCTCGCCTCCCGGGAAGAGATAGAAGGGCTGAAAGAATATGTTCAACAGCTCATACGGAGGGATATCCCTCACGTGTCGGGAGCGATCAACTCGATCAGACACATTATGCCCGCCACTTCCGGAGAAGACTGGCACTTCAATCCATACGGAACGATCATGCCGGACACTCTGAAAGCATCAGGAACGGTAAAGAAAAACAGGTGGAATTTGAGGAATGTTTATGAGACGGATGCCGATCTCTTTATGCCTGGGGTTGTTGGCTCCGTAATGTCAGGTCTTGCATCAGCAGGTATGGTGATGGGGGCTTTTTCGTTTTTCAAGTTTTTCAGATTTTTGAAAAGGGAGTCACGAAAAAACGTAAAGATCAAGGTTAAACCGCTTAAATATAAAAAATGATGCCTCTGCTCACACGCAAAAACTGCACGGTGGCGGCAAAGGCATCAAATATCTTGTAAAGATTATCTTCCCAGTTCGTCCAGGTAATCTTTTCTCTTCAGCAACTCTTCCTCGGTCTCCACATGAGCCGGGTCAGGGATGCAGCAGTCAACAGGACATACGGCAGCGCACTGTGGTTCATCATGGAAGCCTTTGCATTCAGTACATTTGTCAGGTACTATGTAATAGAAGTCGCCAGAGAAGAATCCGGAAGCACCGGATGGGGCACCCTGTCCTTCACCGTAAGATTTACCGGCGAGCTCCCATTCCCTTCCACCTTCATAGATAGCGGTGTTGGGGCATTCAGGCTCGCATGCTCCACAGTTGATGCAGTCGCTCGTGATCATTATTGCCATATACTATCTCCAATTATTGCGAATTTGTAAATCAGAATTTCAACTCTTAATATACAATTGTGAAGTCGAAACACAAAAAGTTATTCATTTTTTATATCTTCAACTTTAATGATTTTTTGATTCGCAGGCAAGGGATAAGAGCGGTATTACGTTCGTTTTATGTATTTTTCAGTTCAAAATAAAGATATTTACAAGAAGAACATTCTCGTTACATTTGAAATTGACCCCAGAAATCTCCTCTACACTTCCGAGCTGATCACACAGTTTTCAGCAACCGTAAAAGATCAGCATCCAGGTCTCACCATCTTCAAATCAATGACGAGCGCCGCGAAACCTCACAAGTTTTTCCTCTTCCTCTCATTCGCTTCCGACGAAGATTACGATCTCTACAAAAAACACGACAAGACCAAGAAATTCACGGTTAAACTGCACGCCCTCTCGAAAGAACTCCCCGTCTTCACCGAACTGAACGAAGTGGAGTAGGGTTTATCTCCCCGTAGGGGTGGTATGTCGGTAGATAAACGATCATGATTCAAATCCTCCCCGTAGGGGTGGCATGTCGGTAGATAAAAGATCATAATTCACATCCTCCCCGTAGGGGTGGCATGTCGGTAGATAAACGATCATAATTCAAATCCTCCCCGTAGGGGTGGTATGTCGGTAGATAATAGATCATGATTCAAATCCTCCCCGTAGGGGTGGTATGTCGGCCGAATGAAGTATATTTGAAACAACCTAAATTTTTGAATCAAGTGAGATATGTATGAAGGAACCAACATTCACCCAGAACTATATCCATATCGTCTTCTCGGTCAAGGAAAGAGAGAAAGTTCTAAAATCCTCTTTTAGAGATGAGATTTTCAAATACATCACCGGCATAGTCCAAAACAAAAAACATAAAATGCTGGAGATCAACGGGGTTGAGGATCATATTCATATTCTTGTAGGTATGCACCCCATACAAAGTCTATCAGATCTGGTACGAGATATAAAGATTAATTCCTCAAGGTTCATTAATGATAAAAAATTTACGCAGGGTTATTTTGCATGGCAAGAGGGATATGGAGCATTTTCAATTGGCCGTTCCGAATTAAAACAGATCCATGCATATATCCAAAATCAACAGGAGCACCATTTGAATGAGAGTACGATGGGTGAAAAGCGGAGGTTTTATAAATATTACGGGTATAATGGGATTGATTTGGAGGATTGACACTACCGACATACCACCCCTACGGGGAGGATTTCACTCCTTGTTGTATTTCTACCAACATGCCTGCTATCTACATAGCACTCCTAAGGAGCGCAAATTGCTTTAATTCTTTTTCAACCTTTCGATAAAGAAGAAGGTGGCGATTGAAAGTACAAGCAGGAGCAACACCCCGCCGAACTCCGGATTCAGGAATGATTTCAAACCGCTGAAAGGCTTCGCGATCTCTGTGAAAAATGATGGATCGATCTTTAATGAAAATTTTTCACTCGTGGCCGCTGATGTTTGATCACCCCCTGCCCTAAGGGCAAATCCAAATAACAGAAGCAGCACTGAAGTTAGCCCGACAAGCATCCCGATGAAGAACTTCTTGCTCCCCTCTCCCGGTTTCACCGTCTTTACTATCTTCTTAAGCACCATGGCGTTGATCGTGGCTGGAGCAGTATAAACCTTTAACTGCCTGAAAGCTGTATCCGCTTTCAACAAATATTCATATTCCCGGGCGCATTCCGGGCAAACCGCCTTGTGATCGAGGAACTCTTTCTTTTCTGCAGTTGAAGTGTCGCCGTCGATCATTCTGTTCAAAAATTCATTGTCGTAGTGTTTCATCTGAGTTCATCCTCAAGATCATTTTCTTTAATCAATTTCTTTAATGCCGTTCGCGAACGGTGCAGAAGAACCTTTACATTCTGAACCGTTGTGTTCATAACCCCGGCGATCTGCTCACAACTCATATCCTCAAGATAGAAGAGGTTTATTACCGCCGAGTAGTTGGG
>JAEYUD010000024.1 GCA_023433685.1 Bacteroidota bacterium | reverse complement strand
TCCGAGTCAATGGTCAAACTTGGAAAGGATGAGCTACTGCTTGAAAAAGATGAACTCACCGCTCCGTGATTTGATCCCGAAATAAGAGAGCTGATCAAAGAAGTTCTTGTAAAAAACGGCGTTGAGTTTGTTGGTAATGCCCCAGAAATAAAAGTATTCACGAGCGGTGAGAGGGTATCAAAGATCAAGATCGATGGCCGGCTGATCGAGGTTGAAGGTGTTATTGTTAACACCGGTATCGACCCGGAGACGGGGCTCGCCAAAAAAGCCGGACTCGAACTGGGACCCAAGGGTGGAATTAAAGTTGACAACAGAATGCGTACCTCCGACCAGAATATCTTTGCCGCCGGCGATTGCGTTGAGCTTAAAGAGATGGTGACCGGAAGGCACGTGATACTTCCGCAGGCCACTTTTGCACGGGATGGAGGATATGTCGCGGGCGCGAATGCTGCCGGGGGAAATGATTTTATGTACCCGGTACTCCGGAACACAGCGATAAGAGTGTTTGATAAATTCGCGACCAAAACGGGTAAATGTTTGAAAACCCTGGATGATCTTCGGATCCCATACCGCGCTGTTACCGCGATGGCGGATGGAAGAATAAATGTGATGCCTGGCGCCAGGAAGGTTTTTGGGAAGCTGATTATAGGGCAGGATGGCAGGATACTCGGAGCCGGTTTCTTTGGCGGACCTGAAGTGTCAGGCTATTGTGATCTCATTGCCCTCGCCATCAAAGCCGGTATAAAAGCGCAGGACCTGAGGCACGGAAATTATAACTATACACCCACACTTTCCCCATTTAAAAATATAATTGAGGCCTTGGCTATCAAAGCCTCAGGCAGGAACAGGTAATTTTTGTCGTATCTTAAAGTTTCAGCACGGGCAATCCTTTTCTTCCTTCTAATTTCATTCGCGGTTCTTCCTCAGAAATATCCCGATAAAAACGTTCATGCCATGCTTGAACGGGGGATCAACTTCCTCGCGGGCGCGAGGTACGACAGCGCGAAAGCCGTTTTTTCGAGGCTCGAAAAATCTTACCCAAAGAATCCGTTCGGACCACTCTATCTCGCGGCGGTTGAGATAGTTAAAGGTTTCGATTGGGGAGTGCCGTTCAATAACGACTATATTCTCCAGAAGATCGAGAAAGCTGAAGTGCTCGCTGACAAGAATTATGACGCTGATGATAAAAATGTCTGGAACAACTATGCAGTTGCCACTGTCTATGCTTATGAAGCCTATTACGATTTCATTCAGGAGGATTGGTTCGGCGTGTTCAAAACGGGGACTAGCGCTCTAAAGTACTTTGAAAAATGCACGGACATAGACAGGAAGTTCTACGAAGCCTCATCCGCCATGGCAATATTCGACTACTGGAAAAGCGTGAAGACAAAAGACCTTTCATGGCTCCCTTTTGTTGAAGATAATTCGGAGCAGGCGATAAAGATACTCGAACGCAACCGGAAATATTACTCGTACAACGATTTCCTCCTCGCCAATTCGCTCGCGTGGATTTACATTGATAAAAAGCAGTATTCGAAAGCGCTTTCACTCTGTGATGAAATTTTGCGTAAAGCACCCGGAAACAGGATAATAAAGTGGACAAAAGCGCGCGCGCTGGAAGAGATCGACCGTAAAAAGGCGATTGAAGTCTACCGTCAGATACTTTCTACATTCCCAACCTCCACAAACTACTACTACTTCAATATTGTGACCCTGAAGCACAAGATGGCGATGAACTATGAAAAGCTCAGGATGTACAAAGAAGCTCTCACCCTCTGTGAAGAGATACTCGCGATAAAGAATTTCAACTCCTGGGACAAGAAAAAGCTTGATGAGCGCCTGAAAAGGGTAAAAACCTTAAGGGATTCGCTTAAAAAGAAGGTCTGAACCGATATTTCCGCAGTCCGGAATCAATTTTCTTTTTATTTTACCCCTTGGAAATTTTGTATATCAGGAGTGTTACCACTGAATGAGCGAAGATAAAAGATTAACTGAACTGCTGCGACTCTGTGAAGAGAGAATTCCCGGAAGTGATCTGAAGCTCATCAAAAAAGCTTATGAATTCGCTGCCATCGCGCATCAGAACGACCGCAGGGCTTCCGATGAACCTTACTTTTCGCACCCTGTCGCGGTAGCGAGAATACTCATCGAAGAGATCCCGTTTGATGATGTTTCGATAGCATGCGGCCTGCTACATGATGTTGTTGAAGACAATGAAGAATATACCTACGACACGATCAAACGGAATTTTGGCGATGATGTAGCCGTAATAGTTGACGGCCTTACCAAGATCAAAGAGCTGTTCAAAGCCGCTGAAATAAATCAGGCTGAGAATTACAGGAAACTGCTGATGTCGATAATGAAAGACATCAGGGTAATAGTTGTAAAATTTGCCGACCGTCTTCACAACATGCGGACCCTTGAGTTTCTGCAACCTGACAAGCGTAAAAGGATCGCCACCGAAACGCTCGAGATATACGCTCCGCTTGCCCACAGATTCGGTCTTGGAAAGATCAAGTGGGAGCTGGAAGACCTTGCCTTTAAAGAACTTAACCGCAACGCCTACGATGACTTAAGAAAGAAGCTCAACCTTAAGCGGGATGAAAGGGAGAGCTACCTCACCCGGTTCATGGGGCCTATAAAAGCCGCGCTCGATGAGAAGAACTTTGAATATGACATAGCCGGGAGGCCCAAACACCTCTACAGCATATACCGCAAAATGATCAAACAGAACAAGCCTTTCGAAGAGATATTCGATCTCTTTGCCGTAAGGCTCATTCTTGAGTCTGACAGTTCCTTCGACTGTTATACCGTTTTCGGTATCATTAATGCCCTCTACATCCCTGTTCCCGATAGATTCAAAGATTATATCGCCATCCCCAAGGTAAACAATTACCAGTCGATCCACACAGCGCTCATTGGGCCTGAAGGCCGTGTGGTTGAAGTGCAGATAAGAACAAGAAAGATGCACGAGATCGCGGAAAGAGGTGTTGCCGCTCATTGGAGATACAAAGAAGGGAACATAGGTAAAGACCGTAACACCGACGATTACGTTCAGTGGATACGGGAGATGGTTGAAAGCTCCGGGAGTGAAGACCTTAAGAAGAACATAATCGAGAACTTCAAGCTAAACCTCTACGAGAACGAGATATTTGTAATGACCCCGAAAGGGGATCTCAAGAGGCTGCCGGTGAAATCAACACCGGTTGACTTTGCGTTCGCAATCCATTCCAATATTGGTCATCACTGTATCGGCGCGAAAGTTAACAAAAAGATAGTTCCGCTCGACTTTGTTCTTAACCGTGGCGATCAGGTGGAGATAATCACCTCAAAGAATCAGCATCCCAACAAAAACTGGCTGAAATTTGTTCAGACGCAAAAAGCCAAATCGGAGATCAGAAAGTGGCTGAACAAGGAGGAAGAGAAACTTATCGAATCCGGTCGCGAAATGTGGGAAAAGAGGCTCAAAAAGCTGAAGCTCTCACTTGGTGAGACCGAGATAGCGAAGATACTTCAGCGGAACAAGCTTCATCACACGCGTCAGATGTTCAAATATCTTGGGCAGGGGACTCTGTCGGTCGATACCCTTCTTGAGGAGCCGAAAGAGAGGGATCACAAGGTACTGGGGTCGCCGAGTGTTCAGTTCGAGGATTTCGCCCGTTATGCCCGCGGCACAGGCGGTGAGCTTGTGGTTGATGGTGAAGACATTAAGATGATGCTCTCTTACTCGAAGTGCTGCAACCCGATCCCCGGGGATGATGTTGCCGGATTTATTACCACCGGTGAGGGAATCAGGCTTCACAGGAAAACGTGCAGGAATCTGATAGAGAAGTCAAAGGTTGAACCTGAGAAAGTTGTATCGATCAGGTGGCCTGAAGTTGAGAATTCATCTTTCCTCGCGGGACTGATAATCAGGGGTGACGATTCGACCGGTATGCTGAAGGATATCGCCAACACCATCGTGAGTTACAACAACACTTCGATAAAATCGATCAGTCTTGAAGCGAATGATTCATTCTTCGAGGGTCAGGTTACACTTTATGTTCAGAACCTCGATCATCTTTCGAGGGTTATTGAGCGGTTGAAAAAGATCAAAGGTGTTTATTCAGTGGCACGTATGAGCGAGGCGCGGTAGTGGAGGGGAGCCGGGTGCTGGCGATCGATTATGGAACAAAGCGGATCGGGCTCGCCCTTTCTGATCCGATGAAGATACTCGCCACACCTTATGATACCTGGGAGAACAAAGGTGATATCACAGACAGAATAGCCGCACTTATTAAAGAGAAAAATGTGGATGTGGTGCTCGTTGGTTACCCGCTGAACGGTGACGGGAGTAAAACGGTACTCTCGGATGTGATCGTCAAGTTCGCGGAGAGTATAAAGAAGCTTTCAGGCATTAAGGTTGAGCTTGTTGACGAGAGGTATTCATCATCGATCGCGACCGAGAGGATAATCAGTTCCGTATCAAGGAAGTCGAAACGGAGGGACAAGGGGCTGGTCGACAAGTTCGCGGCAGCAGTTCTGCTCGAGGAATATCTGAACTCATAAGGAAATAATTAAAACATGATCAGCGCCTCACACAACCCCCTCACTGTCACACGAATGGTTCTGGTCTCTTTACTCGCCATTGTAACTTCTGTTTATTATCCACTCATGGTCGTTGGGATATTTGACAGCAGATTCTCACTGATACTTCTCTTTTCCAGTCTGGTATTGAACGGCTGGGACCTCATTTCAAATTTCAGGATATATCGCGAGCAGAACGGCGGCATCGGTACGCTTTCGCATGAGCTTGGCAATGACAAGAAAACAAGATGGCTAACAATCGATATTCTCGCCGTAATACCTTATGAACTCATTGGTTTGCAGTGGTTCATGCTCTTGCGCATACTTAAGCTGTTGAGGCTTTCACAGTATCAAAAATTCTGGAGACACCACGATCTTAAAAGAAATGACGCTCTTTACATAGTTTTCTTTCTCTTCTGGATGACACTTGCCGCCCATTGGCTTGCCTGCGGGTGGATGATACTTGAACCTGTTCACCCCGGACTTGACCGGGTGACCACCTACATTGAAGCAATGTACTGGACAATTCAGACACTAACCACAGTCGGGTTTGGTGATTATACAGCTGAGACCCAGGGGCAGATGATATATTCAATGGTGGTAATGATGTTCGGTGTGGGTATTTACGGTTGGCTGATAGGTAACGTCGCGAGCATCCTCTCTAAACGGGACCCGGTTGAACAGTTCTACCATGAAAACATGGAGCGCCTTAAAACCATTGTAAGCAACAGGGGGTTGCCCCCTCACCTCCAGAGGAAGATAAAGGAGTATTACGACTATATCTATTCCCGCAGTTACTCGGGAAGTGACGAGCAGGCGCTGCTTGCGACACTTCCGGCATCACTTCAGCATGAAGTACAGATCAGCCTTAAGCAAGAGATTATAAGAATGATCCCCGCGCTCGCGGACTCACCGGAGAATTTTGTAAGGGATATCGCCGGGGAGCTGCGTACTGAAATATTTATTCCGGGTGATGTGATCTTTGAAGAGGGTGCCAATGGTGACAAGATGTTTTTCCTCCTCTCCGGTGAACTTGAGGTGATCAGAAGGGGAGTGAGCCACCGGCTGGCAGTTCTTAAATCAGGTGATTTTTTCGGTGAAATGGCACTATTTGAGCAAACCTCGAGAAATGCCACCATAATATCAATAACCTACTCGGAGACCTACTCGCTCGATGCTTATGCTTTCAACTCGGTTTTGCTCAAATATCCCGAAATATCGGCGTTAATAGAAGAGAAAGTAAAAGAGCGCAAGAACGGTTCTAATCAGTGATCAGTTTGTTCACCTCGTCTTCAAGTGAAGTTACCGGGTCATTAACAGTTCCGGAAACATTCAGCAGGTTTCCGATGGCTGTCCTTGTTTCGTGGCTCAATTTTTCGACCGCAAGAAGGTTTCCTTTTATAGCGGAAACGCTCTCCTGAGCCGAACTCATCGCCACTCTGAACATCTCAAATTGTGGTATCAGTTCTTTGTTGTTCTCGAGAATCACATTAAGGTCGTTTATCATCCCTTGAATCTCGTTGAATCCGGCGAGTGAGCTTTCGTGATATTTTGAGACAGTATCAACCCCGTCAGTTACGGAGCCTTTCACATCCTGAATTATTTCCTCTATCTCATGGAGGGAATTAAAGGTATTCTCAGAAAGACGCTTGATCTCGTCAGCGATCACCTTGAATCCTGCCCCCGCGTCACCAGCTTTTTCAGCTTCGATCGCGGCATTAAGCGAAATAAGGTTTGTCCTGTCGGCTATGTTCGATATTGTGGTTATTACGCGCGAGATGTTTGAGGTGCGTTTATTGATGTTGTTAAGTTTCTGAACGATCGAACCTGTTGAACGGCTTATTCCAATAATCGAATCACCAATATTTCCGATGTTTGTCTGTCCCGCGACTATCAGAGAGCCTGTTTCTTCCACGGAGCGGGTGAGTTTCCCGGTGTTTTCGGCGAGAGTTGATGTAACCCTCTCGATCTCGTCACCATAACGACGAACGCTTTTATTCGCGGTATCCTGTTCAGAAAACGTTTTGTTTAGAAACGCCGCGGCGTCGTTAAGGGTACCGGCTGAAGAGTGAAGATAGTTGCCGGCGGATTTTATTCTGATTGAAAGGCCGCTAAGGTCGTGGATCATTTTCCGCATAAAGTGCCAGAGCTTGACTATTTCGTCACTTGATGAGGCTTTTTCATCGCTAATGTCTTTGTGATTTGAAGATTCGGCATCAAGTTTCGCGGCTGCCGCTTTAAGATTTCCGTTTGCCACGAGCACCACCACATCTGAAATGGTTGAGACAGGCTTTGTGGTTTTTTCGATCACAAAATAGATGAAAACCGCGAGGATGGAAGCACCGATGAATCCAACGAGCAGTATCATGTTGCTGAGGAAGTAGAGCCCTGAGAAAAGATCCTTTTCGGGGATCATTATTCCAACCGACCAGCCGGCTGACTTCAGCGGAATGAAATAAAGCCTGTGCTCCTCACCTGAGGAGGGGTCAACCATTGAAGTGAAGCCGCTTTCACCGCCGGTCATCTTATGTCCGATGAGCGCAAGTTCTTCGTCAGCCCTTGACTCGGCAAGGCTGAAAATGGTCTCATTAAGGATGTAATCAGTGTTCCTGTGCGAAATAAAGGTACCGAAGCGGCTTATCGCGAAAGCAAAACCGTTCTCTTTTATTCTAATCTGCGACACGATATCGCGGAGGAGTTTAAGGTCAACATCCGCGGTTACAACGCCAAACACCTTTCCGGAAACCGAGTCGATTATCGGTACGGAATAGGTTATCATCAGGTTATCACCGCCCCCTTTGTCATAATACGGTTCCGACCAGAGAGGTTTTTTGAGGGTATAGGGTATCTGATACCAGTCCCAATATTCATACTTGTATTCATCCTTGGCAAGATCGGTATATGAGATCATATCTCCATTTCGGTAGAAATAGGGAGCGAAAGGTACTGAATCGGGTCTGAAAGCGGGTTCGTAAGCAATACACATGCCGTAAATACCCGGATTATGCTTGATCAGGTCTCTGAAGATGGTTGAGACGCGGGTCGAGTCGTAAGGGTAGTTGGAAATGAACGTTGAGATAGCCTCTGGTATTTTTTCGATACCTGTGAGGAAGGTTTGCATCGTGTTAACTTTTGCTTCCGCGAGGTTTTTTGAGTCTTCTTCAATTCCGTCGAGTATGATCGATTTTGATACAAAGTAGTTTGTTAGATAAACAGCGAGCAGGATGCCAAGCGCGATCATCATTATGTATGCAGAAAGCCGCTTGTTCAGTGGGAGTGAGTTGAATTTATTGATCATTTCACCACCGGTTTGAAAAAGTTCTCATACTTGATGTTTCCCTTGATATTGCCGGCATCTTTTAGCACCTGGATCGCCACTCTGAATGAGGTTGGGTCGAGCGTGACATTCAGTTTGTCAGCTTGTGGCTGCATTACGGCTTCCATGACTTTAAGCATCCGCATTTGATGGGCGAAGTTGGCCTGAAGACCGTTTTTCCTTTTTAGCTTCACACAGTAGTCAACGGTCTCTTCCTTGTTTTTGAAAGCCTCAATCCATCCTTCCATTGTTGCTTTAACAAATTTTTCACAGATATCCCGGTTCTTCTCGAGGAAGCCGGCATCGCAATAGATACCGTCTTCGGGTACGTTCAATCCATATTCCGCTATGCGAAAAAGAGTCAGGTCTTCCTCTTTAACTCCTGAAAAAATAATGCTGTTAAGCTCGTTATAGTCCATCACCACTTGAGCATCAACCCCTCCAAGAAGGAAGAGGTTCACGGTTGACTGAACGGGAACGAACTTCGAATTTAGTCCGTATTTGGTGAGAAATGCCTGTGGGAGTTCGCGAAATCCCGCCTGCCAGATGGCAATCTTTTTGTTGTTCAGATCGGAGAGTTGCCTGATGCCGCGCGACTTCAACCCGGCGATTGTAAGCGCTGATTTTCTTGATGTTTGGGCTATGAGGCGGAGGTTGAGACCCTTCTCATACTCCTCAAGTGAGCCGGAAAGGAAATTTGTAATGAACTGTGCTGTTCCTGACCGGAGGAGATCGATCGCGTTGTCTTTAAAGCCGGTGTGGCGTATGGTAACATCGAGCCCGTACTTCTTGTAAATTCCTTTTGTGAGCGCTGTGTAGTATCCAGCGAACTGGGCTTGCGGCTGCCAGTGGAGCGCGAGCACCACTTTACGTAGTCCGTTCTTTTCCTGGGCCGGTGAGATGGCCAGGAGTCCGGTTAAAATGATAAGGAGTAACGTTTTTGTAAGCCGGTTAACGCTTGGTTTCATGTTTAATTCCGGAAGATTCGGGTTCCTGGGGAACGGGTACAATAATCACAAAAATCGGATATAATTTAAGACGATTATTGGAGATATCAAAGAAAATGCGGGGTTACCGGGGGAAAATCAGGTGAATTAATTCCATATTGAATGTTAAAATTGTGTAGACGGGGTGGAGTGAGTGCAATATTATTGGAGTGAAAACGAACTTCTAAATTCTTATATTTGGAACCAGTATATCATTTATCCGGAGAAACATTTGAAAAGAATCCTCTTTTCAATAATCGCGATCTTCACAGTTTCACTGCACGCCCAGAACACATACGAATTTCTTAGAGTTGACATCAGCCCCAGGGCTGCCGCTCTCGCGGGAAGTTTTACCGCCGGGTCGGGTGACGTAAACGTTATCAACTACAATCCCGCGGCGATAGGTCAGCTTGAAGGTTCACCCTTTTCGGCGAACTTCGTAAAACACCTGCTTGACATCAACTTTTTTGGAGTCGCGTACTCGAGAAATTTTGAGGGTATCGGAAGGTTTGCTGCCGCTGTGCGTTACGCGAACTATGGCACATTCTCTGAATATGATGAGTTTGGGAACAAAGGGGGCACATACGGAGTAAACGAACTGGCTTTAACAGTTGGTTATTCAAATGTTCTCGCCGATAATTTTTATTACGGCGCGAACGTGAAACTGATCCACTCATCTATCGCGTCATACAGCTCTTCTGGAGCCGCTTTCGATATCGGGTTGCAGTATCTCATCCCCTCACAGTTAATGACCATCGGTTTCGCGATGAGTAATGCCGGGGGACAGTTGTCGTCATACAACGGTGTTACCGAGAAACTCCCGTTTGATGTAAGCGTGGGTGTATCGAAGAAAATGGAGCACCTTCCGGTAAAACTTTTCCTCGATTTTCACCGTCTAAACGAGGATCAGGGAGATTTTGTTAAAAGGTTTGAATATTTCAGTTTTGGCACAGAGTTCTATCTCAGCAAGGTTCTGACACTTCGTCTGGGTTATGATAACAAGAAGAGAAAAGAATTGAAGGTAGGGGATTTTGCCGGGCTCGCCGGTTTTAACGCGGGTCTTGGAGTGAAGATCGACCGTTACTTCTTCGACTATGCTTTCTCGTCTTACGGTGAGATCGGGGCACTTCACAGGATCGGGATCAGTACCGAACTGTAAAGGAACTATATTTTTTGAAAAGATATTATTATCTTTAGAAGTTTTTTATAATTATTCCTGAGGAAACTGCTCTTAATGTTAAGAGAAATGTGTAAATCGAAGATACAGAGGCCTACGGTAACAGCTTCAGAACTCTATTACGAGGGAAGCCTTACAGTGGATCTCGATCTTCTTGACGCTGCAAATATTCTGCCTTATGAAAAAGTGCAGGTGGTTAACGTGAACAACGGAAACCGTCTTGAAACATATACCATCCCCGGGGAGCGTGGCTCCGGGATAATCTGCCTCAACGGACCGGCGGCGCGCCTCGGGTACGTTGGTGACAAGATAATTGTAATTTCCTACGCTCAGATGGAAGACAGTTTACTGAAAGATTACAAACCAAAAGTTGTGATCGTTGATGACTCGAACAAGATAACCAGAATGTTTTAGAGAGAAATCTGAAAAAACACCGGAGTATGAGATGAGAAAGATTTTTTTATTTACTTTGATCCTCGCCTTAAGCGTAAACGCCCAGTTCAAGAAAGACCCCTTCACAAAACCTGAGGTCAGGGATGGACTTTTCGCCAAGGAGTCGGGTGGTAACTTTCTTACCAATCTCTTCAATTCCGAAAATTTTTCAATGAGGCATTCTTTCGACGCATCCTATTCCACATTCGGCGAACATGGAATTGCCACCACTGTTTACACAAACAGCATGTTCTACAAATTCTCCGATAACCTGAACGTAAGACTTGACGCGTCATTGGTTTATTCCCCCTACAACTCCCTTGGGAAAACATTTCAGGATAATATAAACGGTCTTTACATAAGCCGTGCTGAACTGAACTTCAGACCTTGGGACGATACAGTAATACGCATTCAGTACAGGAACATACCTGCCGGAATGTACAATAACTACTATGGCTATGGCAACCCTTTCTCCCGTTATTCAGGAGGCTGGGGTTCTTCTTATTACGATGACTGGTTTGGCAATTAGAAAGAATCTTTTGATTGTTCAAAGCTAAAAAAGAAGACGAAGAGCAGAAGCGTGCCAGTGGCGCGCTGAACACACTCCTGAACATTTCCATTTTCATCCTGGTTGTCCTGCTCGGATATTTTATATACTCCGGAGCCGGTAAGCTTTTTGGTAAAAAAAATGTGGCTGAAACTTCACAGGCACCCGGTGTTCAAAGGCTGATACAGGTAAAGATATACAATGGTTGCGGTATCAAGGGACTTGGCGAAAAAATGACAGAATACCTCCGCAAGAAGAACTTCGACATTATTGACACCGAGAATTACTCATCATTTGATATTGAAGAAACCCTTGTAATTGACAACCGCGGTAATCTCGAGAACGCGGTGAGAACTGCCGAAGCCCTTGGTGTAAACCCCAAAAAAAATGTTTCACAAAATATAAACGAAGATTTCCTCCTCGATGTTATAGTAATAATCGGGAAGGACTACAAGAATTTAAAACCATTTAACAATTGATCTATGAGCGAAATACTGGAACGGGATCCTGAACAGATCGGGATAATCAAAATAATTACAGAGGCAATTTTTGAAAAGAAGGGTCTTGACGTTAAACTTCTTGACCTGAGGGGTATAACCTCGATTGCTGACTGGTTTGTGCTTTGCAGCGGCGAGTCGGATGTGCAGGTTAAAGCAATAGCCGACAACATCGACAAGAAACTCTCTGAAGAGGGTGTGAAAGTTTGGAAGAAAGAGGGATTTAAGGCGCTCTCATGGGTGCTGATTGATCTTTCCGACATAGTTGTTCATGTCTTCAGGAGTGAATCGCGACAGTTCTACAATCTCGAAAGATTGTGGGGAGATGCTCCGACAGAGGAACTCTCTGATCCACTCAAATAGTTTCCAACCAACTCTTTCATTACGGAGCGTAAATTGAAGAAGTATCTTCTGGGCATTTTTATGTCGCTTGGTGAAAAATTTAACATCACCGGTGATACAGAGATAAGTTTTGAGATTCCCAAAAATGAATCCCATGGTGATTATTCGACCAATATCGCGATGCTGCTCGCGAAACAGTTTAAAAGGAACCCCAGGGAACTCGCCCACGAGATGATCTATGCCCTGAACCATGACCCTGCAATAATTGAGAAAATTGAAGTGGCGGGACCCGGTTTCATTAACTTCTTTTTCCGGAAGGATAACATTACCTCACGGGTAGCAACAATTCTGGAAGAGGGAAAGAATTTCGGAAGGACCACCACCAACAGAGGTAAAAAGGCAAATGTTGAGTTTGTTTCCGCCAATCCAACCGGACCTTTGACGGTAGGGCACGGAAGAAATGCCGTGAGTGGCGACACCATGGCGAATCTTCTGGAAGCCACCGGATACGAGGTTGACAGGGAGTATTATTTCAATAATGCCGGCAGGCAGATGCGCGTGCTCGGCGATTCGGTCCGCCTCCGCTATCTTGAGCTTCTTGGTGAGGCCGTGCCATTCCCTGAAGACTACTATCAAGGTGAGTATATTTCAGACATTGCCCGTGGTCTTTATGAAAAACATGGTGATTCACTGAAGAATGAAGATCCGGAGGGTTTATTCAAAGCCGAAGCCGAAAAAGTGATTTTTGAGGATATTTCAAAAACCCTCGGCAGACTTGGAATAAAACACAAAATATTCTTCAATGAGAACTCTCTTTACGACGAGGGAAAGATAAAAGGGCTCCTCGACACTTTTAAGGAGAGGGGACTGAGTTACGAGAAAGATGGTGCCGTTTGGCTAAAACTTTCTGAACTTGGCAATGAAAAAGACAAGGTAATAGTAAAAAACACCGGCGAACCCACCTACAGGTTGCCCGATATTGCCTACCACGCCACAAAGTTTGACCGGGGTTACGATTTTATAGTTGACCTCTTTGGTTCAGACCACACCGCGACTTACCCTGATGTTCTTGCCGCGCTTTCCGAGCTCGGTTATGATACCGAAAAGGTGAAAGTTATGATCCACCAGTTCGTTACCATAATAAAAGACGGCAAAGCTGTAAAAATGTCGACCCGTAAAGCCAATTATATCACTCTTGACGAGCTTATCGACTGGGTTGGGGCAGATGTGGTGCGATACTTCTTTAACATGCGCGCGATATCGACTCACCTTAATTTTGACCTTAATCTGGCAGTAAAGCACTCTGAAGAAAACCCAGTGTTTTACCTTCAGTACGCGCACGCGAGGATCTGCTCGATAATCAGGATGACCGATCAGGAAGGGCTTAAAGCCGCCACCTCTGATCTTAACCTTTTAATGATGGATGAAGAACAGCGTCTGATAAAGAAGTTGCTTTTCTTCCCTGAAGCTGTTGATAACGCCGCGAAGGTGCTTGATGCAGTTGTGTTGTGTGCCTACCTTGAAGAGCTGGCTGCAGCTTTCCACAAGTTTTACACGGTTTGAAGGATCATTGGAAGTGAAGAAAAACTCGCCTCTGCGCGTCTGGCACTTGTAAATGCCGTTAAACTCGTGATGGCGAACGGACTCGCGATACTCGGAGTTTCAGCCCCCGATAAAATGTGAAAAAACCACAAGAATTGAAGCAGCGTGAACTGATGAGGCTCCCGATCTCATCAGTTCATCTGCTAAAGTCCTGACGGTGGAGCCGGTGGTGAT
>JAEYUD010000004.1 GCA_023433685.1 Bacteroidota bacterium | reverse complement strand
GCCGTTAAACCAGACCGCCGTCTCGGAGAGGTCAACATTTCCTCCGGAAAGTATCAAGCCTGTTTTCGTCCCTTTGAAGTCATCAGGTGATTTGAGTACTGCCGCGAGTACTGTGGCGGAACTGGGTTCAACCACTATTTTAAGTCGCTCCCAGATCAGGCGCATCGCGGCAATAATTTCTTTATCGTTAACGATGATGATCTCTTTAACAAGTTGCCTGATGACAGGGAAGTTATTCTTGCCGAGGGAAGTGAGAAGCCCGTCAGCAATGGTATCCGGGTTAATAGAGGGGACTATGTGACCTTCCTGCATCGATCTCCACGCGTCATTCGCCCCTTCGGGTTCCGCGGCAAATACACTAATATTCTCACCGAAATAGAAGGAGGAGAGGGCAGTTCCCGAAAGGAGACCACCTCCGCCGACCGGGGCGATAACAGTGTCAAGTTCCGGTAAATCTTCAATGAGTTCTTTGGCAGCTGTTGCCTGTCCCGCGATAATTCTTGTATCATCATAGGGCGGGATGAAAGAAGCACCGGTTTCCTCGATAACCCGGGCGAGAGTATCCTCCCTTGCCTTCAAATTGGGCTCACAAAAAGTGATCCTGCCTCCAAAAGCCTTGACAGACGCGACTTTTATTTTTTTAGAGTTCGAGGGCATTACAACGTATGCGGCTGTGCCAAGAGTTTTACCGGCGAGGCTAAGAGCCGTGGCATGGTTTCCGGAAGAGTGGGTGGCAATACCGTTTTTCAGTTCATCCGGGGTGAGGGAAAGGGAGGCATTGAACGCGCCCCGGGCTTTGAAAGCACCACCTCTCTGCATGTTCTCACACTTGAAGAAAAGCTCGCAACCCGCGAGTTCGTTTAAACTGCGGGAGGTAAGCACCGGAGTCCGGTGAATATACGGCGAAATCCGAGCCTGTGCTTCAAGAATATTCGCTGCCGGGATCAGATCGATCATTAATCGACGATCTTCCTGATATCCTTGTCGCGTCCGAACACCACAAGCACGTCATTGGCTTCAAGTATCGTGGTTGCAGTAGGAACGCCGTAAATGATCTGCTTTGTCTCTTTTGTATCTCCCACCATGGTGGTTACATTCCGCTTGATCGTAATAAGGTTTACGTTGTAACGTATCCGGAGATCGAGCTCCTGAAGGCTTTTACCAATGAAAGCTGATGGTGTCCGGAGGTGAACGATGTTATAGTCTTCACCCAGCGGAGTGGTTTCCATCACTTCCTGACTTGTGATCAAGCTAACTATCTGTTTGGCGATCTGCAGCTCGGGTATTAATACCTGATGCACGCCGAGCGTTTTTAGAATTTTCTCCTGAAGCGCGGAGGAGGCTCTGGCGACAACTTTTTTAACGTGTAGCTGGAGCAGGATAACAGAGGTTAGCACAGTGTTTTCGAACTTATCGGGGCCAATGGCAACGATGGCGGAATCGACACTGGAATCTATGCCGAGACTGACGAGCGCCTTTTCATCGGTTGAGTCTGCACGGACAGCTGAAGTAACGTGGTCTTTAATATCGTTAATGGCTTCCTCATTCAGATCGATAGCCATCACTTCCGCGCCCGATTTACCGAGCGATTGAGCGATGCTGAAGCCGAGATCACCAAGCCCGATGATCAGGATTTTCTTTTTCAAATCATTTCCTCAAATTATAACATTGCAATATTGTCATTTGGATAAGAGTAGCGGCTGCTGTCGCGCTCCCGGATAAAACTAAATATGATGGTAAGCGGTCCGATCCTTCCGATGTACATCAGGAGAATATCTACCACCTTGCCAAAATCTGAAAGATTTGGTGATACGTTTTTTGAGAGCCCCACAGTGCCCGCGGCACTAAAGGCTTCAAACATTAGATCAACAAATTTCACTCCCTGCTCGGAGATGCTCATAAGAAAAACACCCAGCAGGATGTAGAGAACCGACAGCCAGAATATCATGAACGCGAGATTAATGATATCGGTGGGGATGGTTCTTCTCTGCACTCTGAGGTCGCGCGTGCTGTTCCTGTACATCAGAACAGAGAGGAAGACTATCGCGAAAGTGGTGGTTTTAATACCACCTCCGGTTCCACCCGGAGATGCTCCCACAAACATCAGGAAGCAATAAAAGAAAGTTGTCGGGTCAGTAAACGCTGAAATATCAACCGAGTTGAACCCTGCAGTTCTTGCCGATACCGCCTGAAAATAAGCATGAAAAATTGCCGGACCGGTTTCCATCCCTTTCAGTGAGGCGTTTAGCTCGAGAATGTAGGTTCCCAGTGTGCCGCCAACGATCATTATAAATGTGGTTACCAGCACAATCTTTACCTGAAGTGGCATGTTCAACCTGGCGAAGAGGGGATCACGGTTCACCCGCAGATAGGTTGGCACGCCCAAAAGTGTAGTGAATCCGATTCCTCCGAGGATGATCAGCAGACTTACCGTTGTGACGAACAGATAGTTGTTTTGCGCTATCGGGTTGGCAAGATTTGACGTATAAATCGAGAAGCCAGCGTTGCAGAAGCCTGAAATCGCGTGAAAAAAGCTGGAGAAAAGGGCTTCGCCTGTATCGTTGGGGTAAAAATCCTTTATCGAGTAAAAAATGAAACCGGCACCAATCGTCTCCAGGGTAAAAGTAAGGATAACAAGGCTCGAGAGAACTTTACCAATGGCACCAACATTGTCCTCGTGCATCATTTCACGCAGGATGAATTTTTCTTTTAACCCAAGCCCGCCGGAGAGGAAGAGGGCGAAGAATGTGGTGAAGGTCATCAATCCAAGTCCGCCGATCTGGAAGAGGGACATGATAACCACTTGACCAAACCGCGTAAAATCTTTAGCAGTATCGAGCACTACAAGCCCTGTAACACAAACCGCGCTGGTGGAGGTGAAGAGGGCATCAACAAACCTGACCCCACCGGGGATGTATGAAGCTGCCGGCAGCATAAGGAGGAAAGCGCCTGACAGGATGGTAACCGCGAAACTGAGCATAAAGAGGCGCGCGGGGTGAATCTTCGACTCGAGTATTTTTTGGTTGTATCTTACCGCACCCAGCACGATACCTATTACAATGTAAATCTGGGCGAGAACCACATAAAGAAAAGTGATATTCTTAATGTTCAATGTGGTGCCCAGATTTTGGATAACACTTGCTCCGAATAAAGTAAGAACGGTCTCAACCAGGAGAAAAAGGATGACAATGAACTCGAACGCATGTGCCCTTAAAAACGCCATCTTGTTTTGAGCGAAAGTGAAGTTCACAAGTTGGTAAATAACAAAAATTGCCACAACCCCGATCGAAAGAATATTAATTATCCCTTCTTCAACAAAGTTGAGCTGGAATCCATGTTCCAAAATGATGGTTATAAATCCGACCGCGGCGGAGAACACCAGAAAAATACGCAGCCAGCTAAGGAGGCGGTCCCTCCCTGTTTTCTTTTCAAGCAACATTTATATCCATCTCGCTTCTATAGGGTCTTAATTTTTTCAGTACCGACTGGTTCATCGAGTCATACAGCTCATCTATATAAGCCGAATCATAAAGAAACATATTCACCCTTACGGTGAATTTACTGTTCAGGAAATCGACATTCTTAATAAAAACTTCCGGCTCGCTGTTCACAAAGAGGAATGGGTTGGAAATGGCGGCATCCTTAAGTATCCGGATGATCAGCGAGTGATCATAAGTTGAGGGGAAATCGAAATCGAGCGACACCAATTCCTCTTTTTTCCCTCTACTGACATTTTCGAACGAATTCTCGATAAAATATGAATTGGGAATAAAGATGGCGGAACCTTCATCATTGAAAATTGTGATGTTCTTCCAGCCAATTTCTTTAACAAATCCTTTCGCGATCGAGGTTTTGATGTAATCGTCGATGCTGAACATGTTACCGGAGAGGATGAAAAGCCTGCCAAGGATGTTCCTGATCAGGGAGAGAGATGCAACCCCGGTGATCACCGAAAGAAGTATCAAAATAAAAATCATCAGCACTTGTGTCTGAACGAAAACAAGCCTCAGGATCAAAAATATTGCCAGAAACCAGATGATCCAGTTGATCACGGGAAGTATCCGCCTCCAGCCAGGGGTGAACTCTTTCCTCACCCCGGTGTATCTTCTTACAGAAGAAACGGCGGCTGAAAGACCGGATGCCACAAGTACAATGAAGACTATGAGCGCGATCTTTGGGAAGCCGATCTGCCTGAACGGGTTCAGTGAGTTTAAAGCATCGTTGAATGAAGTCATGCCGTTTGAGGTCGAATCGATCAAAATGAAAGTCGGTTCCTGCTTCGCGACCGAAGAATCAACCGCCGCCGGTAAGCGGACAGTATCGATCAAAACGACGGTATCTATTCTTATTAGTGTGTCGATATGGCGGATGGAATCACGTTTAACTACTGAATCGCCCTTGGCGGTCTGTTGTGAAAAGACCGGGAGAAGGAGCAATACCCACAGAAACAAGAATACAACTATTTTTCCGGTTCGCATGGCAACATATTTCTTCTGATCAACTCACGTTCGATCGATTTGAACTTGAATTTGTTCGTGTAATAGTAGTCGTGACTTTTTGTCAATTCGCCGATTCTTAAAAGATTCATCGAGAATAGCTTGTTAAGCAGCTCCCCGGCTTCCTTTTCCGATGTGTTCAGGCATTCGGCAAGCTGGCTTCTCTTCAGTCCACCATGAAGTATCACCGCGTGCATTGCGGTGACCGACTTGAGATCGAGGAAAGAGAGGTCGATATAGGGGAACGGCTGATACGTCTGAATGGTCAGCGTGTTCTCCTCGATCTTAAGGATGGAATTCAACCAGTAGTTCATTCCTGCCACGATATTTCCCCCCGCGTAATCAGAGAGTCGATCGAAGTAAATTCTGCTCAAGTAAGACTGTTCATCAACCATCTGGAACGAGCCGAGGAATTTTTTCCGGAGGAGATAAAGGTCATCCTTTGAGAATTTGAAATTAAACCCTGCGGTTTCCTGTCGTTTCAGTATGATATCCTTCATTTTGGAACGATTCAGGTCTTCAAGTGACAATTTTAAATTGAAAAGTGAAGATGCCCCGAAGTTGGTTCTGATGAACTGCCAGGCAATACTTTGCACGGAAACTATCCAAATCACATTCGAGTTCGTCATCGAGATGATGTGGAGCATCGCGTTCAAGGCACCAAATCCATCAACGGTGCGGAGGAACAGTTTATGCAGGTTAATCAGTAGCACAAACTTGTTTCTGAACCGTTCATTCAGGTCAAGGATGATCGAATCAATGGTTTTCAACTCATTGTAACCCATTGCCTGTGAGAGCACCTGTCTCAACTCGTCAACTGTGGAAATTCTTTCAAGAAAATCGAATTCGATAAAATCGCCAGGCCTGAACAGCTCCTTTTTGATAAAGTAGATATATGAGGTTTTTCCTGAGCCCGGAGCACCTGTTATAAGAATTGAAGCCGGCAGGTGAGCGCGGAACCGCTGCTGAGCTTCAGTGACCAGCTTGCGGAGGTCTTGCTCGCCTTTGAAAAATTCAGATGATTCAAGCGAGGTTCCGTCGAACAACCGTCTGTAGATGAACGGTAGCCGGTCGAGTATCTCCTTCGTTTTGAACAGATCCTCTTTGTAAGATTCAGGTAATTTCCCTGAGAATATCTTCAAACGCTCAAAAAGCCTGCTTGTGAGGGGGATGAGCAGCTTCTTAAGTAAAAAGCGCCCGAACTGCGCGATTTTATGGAATAAATAGTGAATATTTACCCGTGTGAACTTCAAAGAAGATGCAAAATAGCCTGAAAGTTTCCGCGATACTTCGGTTTTACCCGGTTCCTCCCTGTTTGAGAGTGAGATAAGCGTTTTAACTTCTTTGATCGCTGTAGCGGTTTTAACGGCAACCTGGCTGTTGATCGAGAGCTCAAGTTTGTCGTTGTTGTTCTCGATTTCGCGCAATCTTGAGATAAAGTTTTCACTCAGGGCGGAAATTATATCCCTCGCGCCGTCGAGATCACCGGGATCCTCCTCAAGTCTTTTGACCATCGAATCGATATAGTAGATCACACTCGACTCAAGATTCCTGAACTCTTTAAGAGAGGTCTCGACGTAATTTACGAGAAATTCATTCACGTCGCCGATCTCACGCGGGAATTTTGAAAGCAGGAAATTCTGGGTGATCTTGCTTACCTTGTAGTTCTTCATTTGAATGAACTGAGGGGTGCGTTCAGGCAGATTAAGATCTGAATCGTCAAGCAGTTCAGCTTCCGCGGGAAGCGCTGAGGAGAGGGTGTTTATTCCATTGATAACCGTGTCAAGGAAAGTACGAAGCTTCCGGCTTCTCGAAGCCCGTTCAAGCTCTCTAACCACAAGTGTAAGTTCAGGTATGCTGTGCGAAATCCTGAAATTGTCAGAATAAGATTTAAGCCCGTCGTATCCCGCGGGTATCCGTCCGGCAAGTTCAGTGGTGAAATGCCGCAACTGATCCGCTATCTTTGGGCAGCCGGTTCTAATCCTTTCACTGATCTCATCCGCGAGGTTAAGCAACGCCCTGTCGAGGAAGTTGTTTAGCTGTATCTCAAAGCGGTAAATATAAAGTTCTTTTTGGATGAGTCCGATAATACCATGGTAGTAAATCACCCAGTGCCTAAGGGAGTCGATCAACGTTTCTCTTTGCATCTGAGCCTTCTCAAGGGCATTGAAGAGATCGATGTCGTTGCTCCTCCGCTCAACCCTTATCACCTCACCAAGGTGTTTCAGGAACGCGTTGTAGGGTGAGGCGAAAGCGTATGTAAGTCTTTTTTCGATCTGCTCAACGTTGGCGGTCTGTTCATTTATGTAGACATCCAACTCGTTGAAGAACATCTCTTTCAGTTCTTCATATCGCATAAAGAATACTGTCACAAAGCCCAGACTGCTTTTTTCCTGACCTATGATAGTTATCATCTCATCGAGATATGAGATGAAATTTTTATGAATGGCTTTGAGTTTACGGTAGAGGTTCAGTCTGTCCGATCCTACCAGGTTTACCGTCTCGAGTATTTCACCGGTTGATACAGCGTTCAGATAAAATCTCGCCATGCTTCTAAGGTCAACATCCACCGAAACACTGCTTTTTCTTCTGATCAGTTTTGAGAACATGCAGCGAACTTTAAGATAGACGAGATAAAACTTGAAGTCGAGCGGCTTTCCCTTCAGTTTCGCTAAATCTGTAATAACTCCGAGTTCGTGGGTTTCAGGGATATCATCGCTTAGTGTGGTAAGTTCACTCAACAGGTTTCTGGCGAGAGAATCGTAATCAGCGAATTTTCTTTCGGAGAGTTTTCTCTCTTCGAGGTGGTGAAGCATCGCCTCGGTCTGATTGATCCTTAGGTTCTGGAGCGTGGCTTTCACTGCTCGTGGTTCTTTACCCGACATTATTATGCTCTCGATCGAGATAAACATGTTTCTGTAGAGTGCCACTGTTTCTTCAAGGAGCTCTTGTGACTCAAGATTTCTCTTCGCGATGAAGGAATCCCTGAAATTGCTTAGCAATCCGATGATCCTGAAGTAGAGATCGAATAGGATTTTATTCAGGTGTTTATCCTCGAATTGCGGCTCTGAAAATACGATCCTGTACTCTTTTTCCGCTTTTACAGGAGTGTCTTCCGGAATCACGATCTCCGGTACCTCCAAGAGAGGGACGACAGAGGAAGACTCTTCATCCTTCTTCTGAAAGATCAGTGAAAGTCTGAATATAACAGGTCCGAGTATCAAATTAAGGAGTACCAGATCATAGAGAACAGGCGCGACCACTTCGGACACCACGGGCACCTGTTTCGAGATGACCTGCAGGAACCCAAGTGTCAAGATTCCGGTTGAAATGAAACCCGACCAGCCGTATCTCATTATCGGCATATCGAGAGAAAGCACCCTGCCCGTGATCCGTACGGGAATGATCACTGCGAAAATTCTGATCACGAATAAAACCGCGGCAAGCGGCAGGGCCCGCGAAATAGTATCGATCTGTAATGAGGCGCCCGCGAGAGCGAAAAAGATAATGTAAACCGGGAGTGAGAGGTTTGAAACAGGTTTGTCAAGATCTGATGTATCAGCGAAATTGACCGCTACAGAGCCCGCGACCACAAAAAGGAGCAAAGTCTCAAGATGAAGCAATATAGAGGCGTAGCTTCCAAATACGATCAGACAGACAATGAAGAATGTTATCTCATGCTTCACGTATTTAAGGTAAAACACCACAATGGCTCCAAGAACGCCACCAGCGAGAATGGTTAAACCCAGCTCACTCAGCAGCTCTTCCAGATTACCTGACTCGGCACTATTGCCCGAAGGGAGCAAACGTGAGTTAATAAAGTATACCGTAATGGCGAGCAGCAGGATATTGAAAATATCTTTAAGTACGGCGGTGCCAAGGGTGAGATCAACCAGGGTATTATCGACGTTTAGCTCATCGGCGACTGCCATGGTCAACTCAATTGAAGTTCCCATCGAAATAACCGAAACTATCAGTCCGGCAGCAAGCAGCATCTCATAAGAAGGTTCCGCCCCCATGAGCACGGGATAAAGAAGAAATACCGCGGAAGTTATGAGAATGAAGACTGAAAAGAACTTTGTTATCAGTATTAAAAACGCCGGTTTTAGAAGCGCTTTTATATGGTGATACTTAAGATGCAATCCGGCGGCGAGAGCGATGACTGCCAACGCGATATTATTAACCGGCTCAAGATTTGTAATTACCCGCTCATTAATAAGATTCAGACCCAGAGGTTCGAACAGCATCGCGGCAGGCAGCCCGAATATCGCCCCCCCGGCAAGGTACCCAAGAACCTTTGGAAGCCGGATCAATGAAAACAGTTCGCCAAGAGTGAACGAAGCGAGGATCATGAATCCGAGAATTGAGAGGGTTCTGGGGTAAACGAGGTTTCCCGGTGTGCCAACATGAGTGGCGAGCAGCATAAGACCGAGCAAAAGCGCGATCACGAAAAGTTTCCGTGCCACTGAAATCATTCTATCTCTCCCGACTCAATTAAAAACTTCCTCGTAAACCATGATGACGAGAGAGAAAAAATGATAACCACAACAAACACAGTATTCATAACGAAGGGGAGAAGAAGATTGTTAAACACCGTCGCGTAGTTTATCAGCATCGAAAAGACGAGAATATCGTTTACAAGGAACACACCGGACTGCCCGGGGTGTACACATTCCTTGTCGAAAGCTGCGGCGAAACTTACCCTGTGAGTAATAAATTTCGAGAAGAGTTTTATCGCAGGGAAGGCGAGGGCGGCCATCCAGACCAGCCAGTC
This sequence comes from Bacteroidota bacterium, assembly GCA_023433685.1. Classification (GTDB taxonomy): domain Bacteria; phylum Bacteroidota; class Ignavibacteria; order Ignavibacteriales; family Ignavibacteriaceae; genus UTCHB3. Next base: position 5,183 of record JAEYUD010000004.1, on the reverse strand, counting down.
TGAAGGGAGCACCCAGATAATGCCCGCGAAGATCACAGTGACTGCAGAAAGCGGGGGGATCATACCGTGAAGAGCGGCAACAATTCCTGACCTCATACCAGAGATATTTCCGAGAAATATTCCGAGTATAAAACAAAGGAACAATGGGGAGAGCCCCAGGTAATACGCTAATCCACTTCCGAGGAGGGTTATACCCAATACGCCCGCGATGATCTTTTGTTCGTCATTCTCCCTGCCTATGAAAATTATAAAAAGGATGCCAAGCGCGACCGATATACCGATGCTTAGTGTCACAAATTCAGTAGCGGTCAAGCTTAATTCCGGTCTGTTTAAAATGTGGTAGACGGGGAACGCAAGGCCAAAGATCAGAATTGCCAGTGAGCTTGAGATACCCGCCGCTGAAGCCATTGAATTGGTAAGTTTTCCCTTAATTTCATACTTTGATCTCAATACATTTAATATCCGTGGAGTTGAAATTCCGGTCATAACCCCGGTAAAGATGGCGGCAAAGATGATCTGATCAAGCGGGGCGGCATCCTTGAATAAATAATAACCGAGCAGAAAAGCCGCGCTACCGGAGATAACGAGCCCAAGAAAAAGATCATAGATCGCGATTCTAAAGTGTTCACGATTGGAGCGGAGGAGGTCGACGAGGTTGAATCGCATACCCCAGTAAAGACCAAGAAAACCTGTTACACCGCTGATAACGGGGTCAAGTTTTGTCAGAATATCAGAATTTATCGGGAAAGGGGGTAAAAAAGTCGTTAAACCGGTAAACAGACCATAAAGCGCCGGGCTGAGAAGCACTCCAAGGAGGAGGTACTCAATGCCGGTGGGGATATAATTCCGGTCAGAGATTTTCCTTACAAAGAAACCCGTACCAAGATAACCGGACAGGAGTATAAGGAGAAAGAATGAGATAGTTTCCATGAGAAAAGTTTAATTCAAACCTTGAAACATACTAAATTAAACGTTTACAATTACAAGGCTTTCACTACACAGAGTGTTATATCGTCACTCTGCTTTGTATCCTTCGCGTGAAGTTTTACATCGTCTATTATTCTTACGGTGATTTCAGCGGCTGAGAGACTTTCTGATTCGAGCACCATATTCACAAGCCGTTCGTCGGAGTAGATATTCAGTTCACTGTCCATTGCTTCGATAACACCGTCGGAGAAGAAAACCAGAACATCACCCGGCTCGATTTGAGTTGATTCTTCCACATAATCAAAAGGCAGGACACCAAGGAAAATTCCACCCTGTTTCAGTCTTCTTACTTCTCCGGAGGAGGCTTTGAGGAGGATGGGGTCGTTATGCCCGGCATTTACACACTTAAGAGTCATTGATCTTAAGTCGATAATACCGGTCCAGGCTGTCACAAATTTTTCGGAGGTGGCGGTTTCACAAAGCACTGAATTTATCGTTCCGGTTATTGCCGCCGCTCCTGAGAGGCTGTCTCCAAGTTTGATCATGGTGTGGAGTGTGGCATCAAGAGTTGATACCAGCAGGGCGGCGGGGATTCCCTTGCCGGAAACGTCTGCCACCATCATCAGACAGAGGTCATCACCAAGTTTTCTTATGGTGTAATAGTCACCACCCACTTCTTCAGCGGGGATCAGCCGCGCAGAAAAATCGAGACCAGGAAATGATGGAAGAACGGCGGGAAGAAGATGTTGCTGAATTTTCTGCGCCATCTCAAGCTCCTGCTTGAGTGCCTGACTTTTAACTTTGGTTTCAAGCAGCATGGCGTTCTCTATCGCCACCGCGCATTGACCGGCGAGTGTTTCGATCAACTGAATATCTTCCACAACGAAGGGAGCTCCATCCTTCTTATTGATGACCGAGAGAACCCCGTACAGTGTTTCATTTTTAAGTATCGGGGCGCAGACCATGTTTTTAGTCCGAAAACCGGATTTTTTATCGAAAGCGGGGTTGAACCTTGAGTCACAGTAACAATCATCAACCAACTGAGCAACCCTGTGTTTCGCCACCCAGCCTGCAATTCCGGTCCCTATATCCAGCGGCTGGTCTTTTATCCGGGCTTCTTCAGCCTCGGCGAGCACGTGGAAGTGTAGTTTATTGTCGTTGGGTTCGTAGAGCATGAAAGAACTTTTTTCGGCGTTCAGAACTGCCCTTCCAGAGGTCATTATCTCGTCAAGCAGCACTTTAAGCGGCTTGTTCTCGAGAATCTTCAGCGATATCCGGTGAAGGAATTCCATCCGTGAGATGAAATATTCAGTGAGGTTCTCTGCCTGAATACGTTTTTTTATGGTATAGAAGTGTCCCCAAAAAGCTTTTTTAACTGAATGAAACTCCCGATCCGTTTGTGTTCCTTCCATCCGAAAATCGATAAGACCTGTGTTGAAGAGTTGTGTGGTTTCCTCCGGATCGGAGGAATTGCCTGCAAGAATAATAAAGGAGTCGGGCGCAAGATTTCTGAGGAGGGAGAAGAGTTCCCTCTCAACTGAATTGGCAGTAATAACTATTACGTCAGGAGAAACTGCCGCCACTTCCCTCAGGAGGTCATTCCACGGGATGATCAATACAGTTCCGCCCGGGGTGAGGGCTTCGCCAAGCTCTTCCGGATTTATTGCTGAAGGACTAAAAACTATTTTCATACCAATGATTAAAATAATCTATTTTTGTAACTCTAAAAACAGTTTTTATCAGATTCAGTGAACACTTTCCTTTTCATATAGATATATGCGTGTACCTGCCCGGCAACTAATCCTGATTATTATTTCCTTTTTATCAATCTTCCCTGTATCTCTTGCTCAGCAAGGTAAAAAAATGATCAATGCTGTGCGGATAAATACCGCGCCCGTGGTTGATGGGTCAGGTGATGACGCGGTGTGGAAAACGATACCCGGCGATTCGAGTTTCCTGCAGCTTGATCCTGAACCCGGAAAAAGCCCTGCCTTCACCACAATGGTGAAAATTGCTTACACGCAGAATGACATTTATTTTCTTTTCACATGCTACGATCCTGAACCTGAGAAGATCATCGCGCGTGAGATGAAGTATGATGGCTACACTTCCGGTGATGATAACGTGAAATTGATCATAGATACATTCGGAGATGAACGCAACGCTTACTGGCTGGCCACAAATCCACTTGGTGTTAAAAATGACGCGCTTGTGGCAGGGAGAAGCTACGACGAGTTCAATGAAGACTGGGACATGATCTGGGATGTCGCTTCCGCGACTGGACCTGAAGGCTGGAGCGCTGAGATCAGGATACCGTTCGCTTCGCTTAAATTTCCCGACGCGCCCGAACAGGTATGGGGCATTAATTTTCTTCGGGGGATCAGAAGAATAAATCAGGATGTGATCTGGTCCGGCCCCGTGGCAAACGGGAATTTCTTCGATCTCACCCGCGCGGGAAAAATGATTGGAGTAAAAGGTATCAAGAGGGGAAATCCCGTTTATCTCGTACCATTTGTAAACGGCGGTATTGAAGATATTAAGACTGTTAAGGATTCGAAGTTCAAAGCAGGACTCGATGTGAAATATGGGATAACGGACGCTTTTACAATGGATCTTACCATAAACACAGATTTCGCGCAGGTTGAAACTGATATTTCAGAGATAAATCTTACCCGGTTTCCGCTGTTTCTCCCAGAGAAAAGGGATTTCTTTCTTGAGGGGAACAAACTTTTTTCGTTTGACCTGGCGAGCGACAATACCGCTTATTATTCGCGCGTGATCGGTATCGACAGGGGAGAGGGGATTCCGATTATCGGGGGACTGAAATTAACAGGTTCCACCGGCAGGCTGGAGGCAGGGATACTCTCTGTTCAAACAGAGGGGACATCAAAGAAGAGAACAACAAACTATCTTGTATCGCGAGCGAAGTACGGGATACTCGATAATTCATACGCCGGATTCATATTCAGCAATGTACAATCAGAAGATGGATTCAACAGACTCGCCGGTGTTGATCTCGGTTTTAACTTCAATAATTTTCTTGGTGACAAGAATTTACTCATCGTTTCCAGACTCGCCGGCACTTTTGACGGATCAAACCCCGGGGATAATCTGGCGGGTGGTGTTGGCATTGAATATCCCAATGATCTGATCAATCTTTCAACTTCATACGGTTTTACGGGATCCAATTTCAGACCCGGTACTGGTTTTATATCGCGTTCAGGCGGGAATGAATTTTCATTCGCGGGATCGGTCTCACCCAGATTGAACAATGGCTGGCTGCGCAGGTTATCCTTCGTGCCGGTGGATTTTGAATTGTTCCATGAACCCGGAGGAAGGGTGGTCTCATACAAATATTCGATGTCGCCTTTGGGCATTGTGTTTGAGACAAATGACAGGTTAAACATCTATTACCGGAAAGAATTTGACAGTCCGCAGGAAGATTTCACAATATTCAAAAACACCCTGATCAGGAAAGGTGATTATCACAGTAATCTTTTCTCGGCGGAGTTCATCGCGAGTTCCAGCCGCCCGGTTTACGGTGAGATCGAGGCAGTTTACGGAGATTTTTACGGCGGAAAAAGATTTGAGGTAGAGGGGGTAGCAAATATTGCGTATTCCGGCAATTTCGGCTTGAGTTTAGGTTACCGGTTCAACGATATTTCGCTTGACAATTCGGTGTTTCAGACAAATGAGATATATTCAAGATTCAAGTATACATTGAACGTGAATACTGCCTCATTTCTGCTTGTACAATGGAACAATGAACTCGAAGAGCTGAATTTCAATTTTAAAGTTAATTACAAGCCATCGCCCGGCAGTGATATTTATCTGGTTGTTAACAAGATACTTGAAACCCAGGGTGGGTTAAGATCGAGGGATCTGGTTGTAATTCTTAAAGTATCCTGGATGTTTATAATATAATGAGCAGTCACCATTCTCACTCACACGGTCATCATCATCATCACCATCACGATCATGGAGGTGAAGGGGGTGTATCGGAAGGGATCAAGTCAGCATTCTGGCTTAATCTCATATTTGCAGTAATTGAGATTGCGGGTGGTATCCTTACAAACTCCTACGCTATATTGTCTGATGCTTTTCACGATCTGGGAGACACCGCGGCTATCGGGCTTTCTTTCATTCTTGAAAAAGTCTCCCTAAAGAAGCGGGACAGGAATTTCAGTTACGGCTACAAGCGGGTATCACTCCTTGCCGGACTTCTCAGCACGATAATCCTGCTGACAGGCAGCTTG
>JAEYUD010000043.1 GCA_023433685.1 Bacteroidota bacterium | reverse complement strand
TTACCCGTTGTCCGTTACCCGTTGTCCGTTGTCCGTTGTCCGTTGCCCGTTACCCGTTACCCGTGATAGTAGTGAGTGGTGAGTAGTGAGTGGCGAGGTCCTCCATACGGAGCACTCTACACACTCTACACTAAACACTCTACACTATACACTCTACACTCTACACTAAAACTTCACAGTTCACACTTCCTACGGTACCGGATCATGCCCGCTGCCGCCCCAGGGGTTGCACCTAAGGATACGCCAAAGACCGAGGGCGAGCCCTTTAAGAGGTCCGTGTTTCCTTAGAGCCTCGATCATATAGTTCGAACATGTCGGTGTGAACCTGCAACTTGGCGGAAAAAGCGGTGATATCAAAATCTGATAACCCCGCACCAACGCCACCAGCACCGCCACAAACGGATAACCAATAAATTTAAAAATTTTCTTAAACACACTCATCACTTACAATTAACCTCTAATCCGCGGCGGCGGACCAACCACTCATCGCTAATAGCTAATAGCTAATAACTAATAGCTAATAGCTAACCCGCCGCAGCGGACTAACCACTCATCGCTAATAGCTAATAGCTAATAGCTAATCCGCCGCAGCGGATTACCCCCTCCCCCTCACATCCAGCCCCCAATAGAGTTTGTTGCGCAATACTTTAAAGTAGCTGGTGTCTTTGGTGCGGATGAGCCGCAGGGGATTTTTACCTTTTACTATCTCAATGGTGAAAGGGGAAGAGAGCTCGTTAACCCTTTGTCCATCACAGTTTATTGAGAATTTTACCGGATGGGAGAGCACTTCAACCCTGATCACCATATCCGCGGGGAGGACAATGGGACGCATGGTAAGGCTGTGAGGACAGATGGGACTTATAACGATCACATCGGCTCGTGGGTTAACAATGGGACCTCCGGCCGACATTGAGTAACCGGTGGAACCGGTCGGGGTGGCAATTATGAGCCCATCCGCGGAGAAGCCGGAAACCAGTTCATCATTCGCGAATAGTCTGATCTCCATCATCTTGGGCCAACCCCCTTTTTCGATCACTATGTCGTTGATCGCGAAAATGTCACAGTGGTCAAGCTGGTCGCTTTTGCCATCGAGCACTATCCTCTCCTCGATCGAATACTCGCCTGCTTTTATTTCTTTGAACGCTTCGTGGAGGGTGTCTTTCTGAATTTCCGTTAAAAATCCAAGTTTGCCGAAGTTGATACCAACAATCGGCTTCCCGCTTTGGATGGTTTTTGAAGCCGTGCTGAGGAGAGTTCCATCACCACCAAGTGAGATGATAATATCGGAGGATTCAACCAACTTCAGGTCGTCGAGAAAGGAATAATCTTGAATGAGCTCCGCCGGGGCGAGGGGTTCAAGACTGTCGCTAATGCAGCACTCGAAGCCTTCTTTCGTCAAGGCAGAGGCCACCGTTGCCACGGCAGCGGTTATCTGTTCCTTATCTGTGTTGGCTATTATGCCGGCTTTCATTTCGCTCCATAAGTTTCACGTATTTAGTGAAGACGTAGTTCATTGAATAAAAAGAGAGAATAAACCCGTGAGTCCCGTCGAGGAAACCGGATTTCAAAAAATACATTTTCAAAAATACAGATAATGCCCTTATATAAGCGGAAAATATCCCTGCCCTCTTCCCCTTTTTGAAGAGTTCTTCAGCAGCAAGTGAGGTGTAGTGATTGAACTTGGTGTAATAGTGCTCGGAACAGGGATCGGTGAAGTGATCGAGAGGATGTTGAAGTGTTCCCTCTGCGCCTGAGTGGTCGAGCCCCTCGTGTACCATGTTATCGTTAAATTTCACTTGCTTCCTGTTGAAGAGCCTCGGCACCCTGCCGGGCCACCACCCACAGTGGCGTATCCACTTCCCAAGGAACCAGGCGCGCCGGGGGACAGAGTAGATCACGTGATTTGGGCTGCCACTTTTCCACTTCAATAACTCATCTTTTAGTTCAGTGGTGATCGCTTCATCCGCGTCGATCCAGAAAATCCAGTCGTTTGAGGCTGAATTTACCCCAGTCTGCTTCGTTTTTGAGTACCCTTGCCACTCGATCAGTGTGTAAGAGACATCCGGGTACTCCATCACGATCTCTTCGGTAGAGTCGGTGGTGGAAGCATCTATCAATATATTAATGTCATCAATAACACCGAGTTGCGACTCGATGCACCTCCTGATATTGGCTTCCTCGTTTTTAGCGAGCACAACGGATGAAAGCTTTATCAAGCGAACACCCCGTCAATTCTTGTGCCGCAGTTTCCGCACTGGTTACCCTTCATGTTCATCGAAAGAACGGAGTGCCAGTCGCGGGTGATCACCTTTGATCCGCATCCGGGGCAGTAAGTGGTTTGACCGTCGGGATCGTGGACGTTTCCGGTGTAAACGTAGTTCAAACCTGCATCAAGGGCGATGTTTCTCGCTTTATGAAGTGTTGCCGCGGGGGTGTGTGAACGGTCTTTCATTTTAAAATCAGGATGGAAGGCGGTAAAGTGGACCGGCACCCTCTCCCCGAGGTTCGAGACAACCCATTTGGTCATCTCTTTGAGTTCTTCTGTGGAGTCATTTTCACCCGGAATAAGAAGTGTCGTCAGTTCGATCCAGATGGTGGTTTTCTCTTTCATCCAAACAAGTGTGTCAAGCACGCTGTGAAGATCCGACCAGGTAAGCTGCCTGTAAAACCTTTCAGTAAAACCTTTCAGATCAACGTTGGCAGCAGACGCACCTCTGAAAACTTCATCCCTCGCGGTAGATGTAACGTATCCGGCGGTAACGAAGACGGTGTGAATGCCTGACTCAACTGCAAGTTGAGTTATATCGGCAGCGTACTCGGCGAAGATCACGGGGTCGTTGTAGGTAAAAGCTATAGAAGGGGTTTTGTAGCGCCTGGCGAGAGCCACCACATCCGCGGGTGAGGCAAGCTGTGCGTTAAGATCATCAAGTCTGGCCTTGCTCATTATCCAGTTCTGGCAAAACTTGCAGCCAAGATTGCAGCCGGCGGTTCCGAAGGAGAGAATCTTTGAGCCGGGAAGGAAGTGGCTCAAAGGTTTTTTCTCAATGGGGTCTATGGCGAATCCGGTCGGTCTGCCATAACCAAGACTGATCAAACGGTTATCTTCATTCTTCCGGATGTAGCAGAAACCGTGCTGCCCCTCCCCCATTTCGCAGAATCTGGGGCAGAGGGTGCATCTTATCTTGCCTGTTTGGGAGAGCTCCCACCACTTCGCAACAACAGGGGAACCGGACATCAGCATTTAAATAATTCTCCGGATACAGGTTTCATTTCTTCCGGTCAAATTATGAATATCTTTAATTTGTTGGTTCTTCCGGTTTCAGCCACCGGTGTTCCGGAAGTGAAGATCACCACATCACCTTTATTAGCGAGGCCGAGTTCCTTGATCATTTCAGAAGCTTCAGGTATCAGTATTTCAGAGTCGCGGGTGAGATCGGGCATGAAAAGCGATGAAACTCCCCAATAGAGGCAAAGTTTGTTCATCGTCTCGAATTTATCGGAAATGGCGATTATCCGCGCGTTGGGTCTGTACTTCGAGAGCGTACGGGCGGTTCTTCCCATTTCGGAGAAAACCACGATGGCTGAAGCCTCAACTTCTCTGCTCATCTGCACGATGCCCTTGTTCACTGAATCAAAGAGTTTATCGGCAAACACTTTCGGCACGTCGTGGTCAACCTGCCGGTTCCAGTAGGCATGATTTCCGGCGTTAATTACGATATCGTTCATGGTTTCAACGGTTTTAACGGGGAATTTGCCGACCGAGGTTTCGGCGGAGAGCATCACCACATCGGTTCCGTCCCAAACGGCATTCGCGACGTCGGAGGCCTCCGCGCGGGTGGGGATGGGATTGTTAACCATCGATTCCAGCATCTGCGTAGCGGTAATAACAAGTTTACCCGTGGCGTTGCACCGTTTTATGATGTTTTTCTGGATCAACGGCACTTCCTGAGGCGGCATTTCAACACCGAGATCGCCCCGCGCCACCATAATTCCATCTGAGACTGCAAGTATCGCTTCAAAGTTGGAGACGGCTTCCTTCATCTCGATCTTTGAGATGATCGGAGCCGAAAAACCCCTTTTTTTCATCCACTTGCGGAGGTCGGTAATATCTTTGGCGCTTCTGACAAATGAGAGCGCGACAAAATCAACCCGGTGTCTGGAAAAAACATACTCGAGGTTCTTTAGATCCTGCTCCGTTACCGAAGGGGTGGAAAGTGCCATTCCGGGGAGGTTCATCCCCTTTTTTGGTTTTAGTACACCACCGTTATCGATCCTGCATACCACTGACCTTTCTTCCTTCCCCGTAACGGTCAGACGCAGTAAACCGTCATCGATGAGGATGATATCGCCAACTTTTGCATCCTGAACAAGAAGCTTGTAAGAAGTGGAGACCATTTCCGCGGTTCCTTCCATCTCGTCGATCGTTATCCTGATGGTGTCCCCGGTTTTAATAACGGTCTCGGATTGGGCAAGGTTTCCGATCCTGATCTTGGGACCCTGAAGGTCGGCAAGCACGGCTAAAGAGGTTGACTCGATCTTGCATGCCTCGTGAATCGCGTAGTATAGATTGTCGAACGACTCCCATGAGCCATGTGAAAAATTGAGGCGGACCCCGTCCATCCCCGCCCTTATCATCCTGGCGAGGGTTTCCTTGTCGGAAGTGGCTGGACCGAGCGTGCAGAGAATCTTTGTTCTCGCGAAATGATAACTTGAACCTTGTTGCTGTGTCATGATAGTAGTGATAATGGTGAATAGTGTCACGATCCGGCGCGTCTGCCGGAAAGAGAACTGATTAAAAATTTCAATAAACAGGTAAAATAATTTAATGAAAAAACTCTGATGTGAAAGGAATTTATTTCACCGGACTGTTGTTTTAATTTTCAGAATCGATTTTTTAAGTTTACCGGGTGTGACTGAGGTCAATTTCTTCTGCATTTCCCGCCAAATGTGATGTAAATGACAAATTTACAAACAGTTATCATATATATTTGCACTGTTGAATTGAACGAAGTTCTAAAAGATTTTAATAAATTTAACCGATTATTATCATCAATACCGGTGTTCGTGATTGAACTTCAGTCTAAAAATCGATGTTTTTAATAAAAAAATTAGAGCGCGAATGGAAAACAGGAAATTTTATAATTGGGATGTCCGCACAGGTGATTATCTTAGAGATGAAGAATACGATAAACTTTACCTTAGGAACAAGAAACACGAAAAGGCTGTAAAAATCGCCTCCCTGATAGGAGCGGCGGCGGTTGTTGCCGGGCTATACTTCGTGATCATGGAGACTCTGATAAAGTTCTGACTTTTTAGTCACACGGAACCACAGTCATGCTAACATTTGAAAAATATTTTGCCACATCGGCTGAGATGATGTTGATCTGCGACAGGGCAGGTAAAATAATCAAAGTGAATGACAAGTGGGAAGAAAAGCTTGGGTACTCCTCCGCTGAACTTGTTGGAAATTATTTCATCGACTTTGTCCACCCCGAGGATGTCCCTCCCACATTGCAAAAGTTTAACGAGAACTTAAATCTAAATCTCGACTCCGGATTCATCAACCGCTACCTGCACAAAAACGACTCCTTTATTTATTTAGAATGGGATACTCACATCCTGCCCGATTTTGTTGTTGCCCAGGCAAAGGATGTTACAGAAAGAGAACGTCTTAAAAAACTCCATGAACTGAACGAAGAACGGCTTCGACTTATTTTCGATAATTCAAAAAATGTTGTCGCGCTCGTCAGAGCACGCGACCGTGTGATCGTGGAATGCAATACCATGACGGAGAAGATAATGGGGTTCTCGCGGGAGCAACTTGTCGGCAAAAAGATTTCAAGTTCCCGGTTTTTGGGAACTCAGATCACTTGGGAATATCTCATTGACGAAGTCTTTAAAGAGGGGTTCTTAAAAAACCATGAGTTAAAGATAATCACTCCGGAATTGGGTGAGAGAATATTCCTTTTCACCGGAAGTTTGATCGAGTATGACCTTGAACCTCACATTATGTTCAGCGCGAATGATGTGACAGACCTGAGACAAAAAGAAAATGCCCTTCTCGCATCGGAAAAACGTCTCTCTGATCTCTTCGAGAACATGGTGGAAGGATTCGCGGTATACAAGGTGACCGATGATGGCAAAGATATAGTTATCACCCAGGCCAACAAAGCGTTTAACAGCCAGGTGGGATTTCCCTCTGATCTGGAGGTTGTCGGGAAGACCTGGCGGGAACTCTTCCCCACAGGAAGATTTGACATGCATCAGCAATATATTGATGTTGCCAAAACCGGAGTACCGATTACTTATGAAGCGTTTTCTTCACAACTCAGGAAGTGGTACCAGGGGAAAGTATTCTCACCTGAAACAGGATACGTTGCCATTCTGTTTGAAGATATCACAGCCAGAAAAGAAGAGCATGAACTTTTATTGAAACAAAAAGCGGAGCTTGAGAAGACCGCGCTGGAAAAAGACAAGGTTTTCTCGATGCTGGTCCACGATCTTAGAAGCCCCTTCCACGGACTTATTAATCTCACTGCAATATGCAAAGAGGAATTTGATAACCTGACAAGAGATGAGATCAAGATTATGATAAATCAGGTGTCATCAACTGTTATGGGGGTATACTCGCAAATGAATGAACTGCTTGAATGGATATTGCTGCAACGCGGCATGATGGAATTCAGAAAAAGCGAAGTGGACCTGTATAAGACCGCAGTAAGGATATCTGACTTCTTAAATGGAAGTCTTGAAGGAAAACGCCTTCATCTTACGATAAAAGGCAACCCCGGTCTGATCGTGATGGGTGATCAAAGGAATATTGAGTCAATATTTTCCAATCTAATGTCAAACGCGATTAAATTCACCCCCAAGGGTGGAGATATAAAAATAGGTTTCGAAGAAAACGAAAGTTCGATCACGGTTTCAATTGCTGACTCCGGTATAGGTATTCCAGCCAAAATGATAGACACAATTTTCAATTCCGACAGTTCTCTCAAGCGCAGAGGCACGGATGGTGAAGCAACCTCGGGGCTCGGTCTGCTACTCTGCAAAGAACTGCTCAACCTTCATGGTGGCAGTTTCTGGTTGGAGAGCACCGAAGGTGTGGGCACCACATTCTATTTTTCTCTTCCCAGAAGCTGATACCACCTCACTTTGCCATATCACACCGGCAATTTTCATGACCAACCGGTTAAGGCTGGGCATCGGGGCTTGAACCGGTTCCACCCGCTGCCGGATGCGGCATGAGGGGTGAACTGTTGTTCGTGCTACTGGTCTTGTGCCCTTTATTAAGTTTAAAGGGATCTTTAACGAACATATACATCTTCTTAAGATTTTCGGCTGCAATTCCGTAGATAGTGTTCCGGGGGTAGCAACCTTCATCATTTCTCTCACCTGCTTTTACGCCTATCAGAATTTCAAGCGCTTCAGAAACGTGAGTAACGGGCCATATATGGAACTCACCCGCGCGGGCGGCTTCCTGTATCTCTTCGTCGAGCATAAGATCTTCGATATTCGATTCGGGGATTATCACCCCCTGCGATTTAGTGAGACCACGTGCCTTACATGTTTTATAAAAACCTTCTATTTTTTCGTTCACCCCACCGATCGGTTGAACAATCCCTTTCTGATTGATCGATCCGGTAACGGCTATGTACTGACTGACC